>QALA01000067.1 GCA_003343565.1 Verrucomicrobiota bacterium
CCTGCGCCCCCGTTCTCGAAACCGCCTGGACGCCGAGCGAGTGAAGCGCCATGGCCGTCAGCGCGATGGTCTCCTGCTCGCCCACGGCCAGCAGCATGTCCATCTCGCGCTCGTCCGGAGCGGAGTTGAGCAGCTTCGCCCGCGCTATGAGCGCGTTCGTCACGCCGCTGCGCGCGGAAACGACAACCACCACTTTATTGCCGGAGTCCGCATAGCTCTTTATTCTGCGGGCGACGTTCATAATTCTGTCGGTGTCACCCACGGAGGTGCCGCCGTATTTTTGCACGATTAGGGACATGTCTGTGTGGCCTGTATAGTATTATAAAACAAACGGCGTTTTCGCCGTCGGAATGCGGAAAGCTCCGCGCCGAAAAATTTTCGGGCGTTTAGAGTGCCACGCTTTGTGCCATAGTCAACAATTATATTTGCCCGCATCTAAAGCCAATCGGGCGGAAGGGCCGCCCCTTGCGGCAAAAATATTCGTCCCCTAAAAACGCGGCATGCGCCCCGCCTACCCCGACGCCCCGACACCTCTGCGCGCCGCCCGGCGCCTTCGTCGCAACACAAAAATTTGATTTTCAAAAAAAGTGAAACGGCGCTTAGGAAAGCGGCATTTTCCAAACCCCGTTCCTAAAAAAGGCCCGCGCATTCCGGAGATTTTCGGCGAGGCTTTACAGCGGAACAATCCCGAAAGCGGAAAGGGCGACTCTTCTGCCCATTTTCGCCGTCCGAGTTCAAAAAAAACCTTGCGCTTGAGAATGCGGCGCGCGCGAATTTCGCAACGTTTGCGCTTTAAAAGCTCCCGCCCACCTCAAAATGCGCGCCTTCTTAAAATGCGCGCCTCTTTGGCCCCAAAGTTCGCAGACATGCGCCCCGCGCCCGGAGTGTCCGCCCCCCGAATGCCCCCTTCCGACCTTCCGGTTCTCCGCCGTCCGGTCGCAACAACCTACCGCAGCAGCCTGCGCTGGCGGAGGGCCTCGTACAAAAACACGGCGGAGGCGACATTCACATTCATGCTGTCGGAAACGCCCGACATTGGAACCTTTATGCGCTCGTCTATAAATTCGTCCCACTCCGCGCCGAGCCCGGACCTTTCCGATCCCACCACAATCGCGCACGGCCCGGAAAAATCGGCCTGCCAAAGGCTCTTCTCGGCCTCAAGATGCGCCGCATACATTTTTATTCCGCGTTCGCGCAGCCACCCCGCGGCCTCCGCCGGCGTCGAAACCGCCATCTGAATGGAAAACAGCGCGCCTTGCGACGAGCGCACCGCCGCGGGATTGAATATGTCCGTCACCGGGTTCGACGCTATGAACGCGTCCGCGCCGAGCGAATCCGCCGTGCGCATCAGCGCGCCGAGATTGCCCGGCTTCTCTATGGAATCGGCCGCCAAAATGAGCGGAGCAGCTCCTTCCGGAAGCGACAAATCCGAAATATTTGCCGGCCACTGCCCGACCACCCCGACGATTCCGTCGGCCCCCTCCCTGTTGGACACCTTTTCAAACGCGGATTCCGAAAGCCTGCACAAAGGCACCTTGCCCTCCGCGCGGATCCGCTCCACAAACGCGGTGTGCGCGGGCGACATGAAAAGTTCGGGGGCGTAATAAATCTCCTCCACATGGGCCGCCTCGACCGCGCGCGAAAGCTCCCTAAGCCCCTCGACGAGAAACACGCCCATATCGCGCCTTCCCGCCCTGTCGCGCAGGCGGCTCAACGCCTTAACGCGCGGATTCTGGCGGCTTCGGATATGTTCGCCTCCGTCTTGCTGAAACCCCATTGCGTCCATTGGCATATGCAAAAAATACCAAAAAATTTTTTTGACAACCTTTTTCCTCGAATCCAAAACGGATTCAAACACACACCGCTAACAACAGCGCGCGCCGCGCAAACCAATGCAAGAAACATACTCCCCATTCTTTTTCAACAGCAACATCTGTCTCGACGAAAATTCCTGCTCAACGCAAAAAAAATTCTTCGACTCCGTTGCCCGCAACACCGGGAACTCGTACATCACATTCGCGCTGGTCAAAGAAACGCTGGGGCGCGCCGCCGGCATTGCACACGCGCCGAACGCGTACGAATTCGACTACTCGCGCTCCGCGGAACTCGCCGACTTGGTGAACGGCTCATGCTCGCACTTCTTTCTAATTCTGCAAGACCAGATACGCCCCTTTGAATCCTACGGATACAAGCTGCCCTACGACCGCATAATATCGCTTCTGGATTTGATAAAAAAGCCGATCGTAATCGCGGGGCTCGGTGCGAACAGCCTGACAGGATTCGACCCGCAGTTCCACAAGGCGATTCCGGAGGATTTGGCAAATTTCGTCCGAAGGCTCGCCGACAAGACGCGGACGCTCGGCGTGCGCGGCGAATTTACGCGCGAAGTTTTGCACAAAATCGGGGTCGATAACGCGCGCACTATAGGTTGCCCGTCGTTCTTCGAGCGCGGCGCGTCCAGAACGCTGAAAAAGCCGGACTCTCCCGACAGGGTATTTCTGACCTCCCCTTTTGAAAATCCGAATTACGGCCGGCTCCACGTAGTTTTGCAGGACGAGGACTACCTGATAAACCCCCTGTGTTTCACATGGCGCAAGCGCGTGCGCAAAACCGACTACCGAAAGCTGCGCGCCGGACACTTCCACGCGTTCTCGTCGATAGCCGACTGGAAAAAATTTGCCTCCGCATTCGACTTCGCCATGGGCATGCGCGTCCACGGCGCAATATTGTCCATAAACAGCGGAACGTGCGCTGCGGTGTTCAACCGGGACTCCCGCGCCAGGGAAATGTGCGAGTTCCTCCGCATACCGCATCTTCCGCATATGTCCGCCGAAGCCGACGTGCAAAAAATCTTCGACGCGGCCGACTTCGAACCCATGAACCGCGAATACCCGCGCCTCTTTCAAAACTATCGGGAATTTCTGTCGCAGGCGGGCGTCCCGCTCCTGGACAACCCGCCCGACGACGGCGAAATACTCGCCCAGCCGTCGCTTCGCCGCAACGAGCGCCGCCTGAAAAATAACGTATTACGCAAGGCCGTTCTCGACATTGCGGACATTTTCGGCTACCATATCTTCCCTTAATTTAAATAATCAAACAAACCGGCCGACGCAAAAATGGAAAACAAGAACCCGCCGAAAAATTTTGTCCCGCACCCGTTCGACTATCGCCAGCAGATAGAGCTGGACATAGACGATATCAACAATCTGGGCGCGGGAGTCGGGCGAATAGACGGCTGGGTGGTGACCGTGCGCGGCGCGCTCGGCGGAGAGCGCGTGAGGGCCGCCGTGTACAAAAACCATAAAAACTACTCCGAAGCCGACCTTTTGAAAGTGGTGCGCGCCTCGCCCCAGCGCGTCAAGCCCGCCTGCCCGCTCTACGGCGAGTGCGGCGGCTGCCAATACCAGCACCTCTCCTACGAGGGCCAACTGGAGTGGAAGCGCAAGCAAGTCGCCGACGCGATGAAGCGCATAGGCGGAATCTCCGCCGATGTCAAGCCCACCCGCCCGTCGCCGCTCCAGTACGGATACCGCTCGAAACTCACCCCACATTACGAAAAACCGCGCGGCGAAAAAATGCCGATAGGCTTCGTCAGGAACGGCCGGCGAAAGGAGCTTGTGGACGTTCCGCACTGCCCGATAGCCAGCCCGACGATAAACGAAGCCCTGCCGAACGTGAGGGCGAAACTGCTGGCGCGCGCGCACAAGCTCAAGCGGGGCGGAACGCTCCTGCTGCGCGACTGTATCGAAGGGGTGTGCACGGACGCGACTTCCTCCGTCACGGAGATAGTCAGCGGAGTAAGCTACCAGTTTTGCGCCGGAGAGTTTTTTCAAAACAATCCGCACATACTTCCGGAGCTGGTCGAATACGCCATCTCGCAGGCGGCGGGGCCGCGTTTTCTGATAGACGCCTACTGCGGGGTCGGAGTCTTTGCGCTGGCGGCGGCGGACAGGTTCGAATATGTTTCGGGCGTGGAAATCAGCTCAAAAGCGATTGTCTGCGCAAACGCGAACGCGCGCATCAACAACAAGCGAAACTGCGAGTTTACAATGGGCAAGGCCGAGGCGATTTTCCAAAACGCGGCAAGGAAATTTCCGCCGTCCGACTGCGCCGCAATCATAGATCCTCCGCGTTCGGGCTGCGACAAATCCTTCCTCGAACAGCTGGTCGACTTTGCTCCGGCGCGCATAGTTTACGTCTCCTGCGCCCCAGACACGCAGGCGCGCGACCTGGCCTTCCTGTGCGCAAACAACTATTCCCTTTTGGAACTCCAGCCGTTTGACCTCTTTCCCCAGACGCGCCACATTGAAAATGTCGCAACCCTTTTCAAGGCATAGCAGTACCGCTGACGAAAAAGTAAATTCGCAATCGAAAAAAGGGGACTCGCAGGCGGCAGTAATCCGAAATTTCCATGCCGCCGAAGGGTTGGACATGTTTCTTGAGCGTTCCTGCAAAACTGCAAAAAGCCAAACCTCCGCCCTACAAGGGAAGCGACAGTACTTGTAACGCCTTTCCTGTAAAATTGCAAAACTGCCTTCCCCCCCCGCCCCGACGGGCGCATGAGCAACTCTTCGGAGAGCCTGCGCATTCTTGTTGCGCGCTCTTCGCACTCTTGTAAAAACCCGACTCCTCCCGCCTCTGCCGAATCTTTTAACTTTGTAAGCTTTGCCTACACGCTTCCGCAAAAGGCCCGCCTACCTTCCCGCCTTTTGGCGGCGGCAATGCCGCATGCCCCACCTTTGGCTATAAGTGCGGTTTCGGCCGAACTTTGCCCGACCAATGCAAATTCGGGCGTTATTCGGCGGGAAGGCGCAAATCCGGCCGCTGACAATAATCACATATTCCCAATTTCCATTTGAACTCCCGTTTGAACTGCGGACTTGATTTTCGCACGGCAATTCTTCGAGTTGGCGCCCCTCCCTCCCGTCTAACAGTTCATAGCCGGGGCGCAGGCGACTTAGCTGGCGGGCCTCCCTAATTAAGTCATACAAACGTTTGGCATCTCACCACCTTGACGCAGATACACCCGAACGAATCTCGCAGAGGCCGGCCAGCTTCTCCATCTTTATCGCCCTATTTGCATGCGCGGAAATATTGCGCCGCACGCGCACGGCGGCAAACGGGTAAAATCCGTATCATGCGTCCGAATGTATTTCGTCCCGCTAACTCCCTCTGAAAATCCCTCACCATTGGGTGGCAACAACGAAAAAATTGACTCACAATTACTATTTTAACAGATATTTTAGGCGAATTTAGGAAAAATTGACTCATTTTTTATTTTATACAACATATTGTATATAAAGAAGAAATAAATTTAGATTTAATGCGATAATAATATTATATCTATTTTTTATTGATAATTTAATAGATAATATAGAGGTTAAGTGAACATTCTATCATCTACTGATAGGCTGAAAGTATTAGATAATTGTATATATCATATTATGAAACATACAATCATACATCTGATCGCTATAACAACAATGGGCGCCGTTTCAGCATATGCCGTAAACGACTGGACACTCTACTACGAACTTCCCTCGTCGACGAGTCAAGAAATAGTCCTCTCATCGACAACGGGGGCGGGCTCCGAAAGTGAAAACGGGTATTGGTACACCGGTTCCGAGCGGACTCCCGAACCTCCATGAAAGGCTGGAAGACAGAGTACGAAGACGACAATTTCACGATCTCGGCGCTTCGCCAATCAACTTATTACAATGTCCGCCTAAACCTCGACTCCGATACCACATTCGGAAACCTGACGCTGTCGGGAGGAGGGAATCTTACATATCCCATAGTAGACGCCCAAAATCACAATGTCTCAATAAAAAGGGATCTGATACTTAGTTCCGACACAAATTATGGAATACATTACAATTCGTTTTCCATAATCAATGCGGATACCATAACCGTCGGAAACGACATTAAAAATATCGGAAGATCCTATCACATTAATGCCAACAGAATCATAGTAAACGGCAATATTACAAACGCGGAAGACGGCACACATTATATAGACTATATAATAGTACGGCTTCCAATTCCACTTCGGAAAATCCCAATGCGCTCATCAAAGGGCATATTTCCGGCAACATATTTTTTATTTATACGGCAACTTCGGATTCCTATGTCCAAATTGGCGGCTTAACAAACGATAGCGCCATTAGAAACGGAACAAGCACGTCAAGCGCTGCGGGTCACACCTTGTATTGCACCTTAACGAACACGCAAGATTACAGCACGGCTGGCGACTGTTACGAAAACGACATGATAAGAGACTCCAACAGCGGGAAACTGGCCTTCATAATGAACGGAACGGCCTCACAATCCCTCACCAGCGATTACTTGCAATTTCAAGGCGGCGTCAAGATTTTGAACGGCACGTTCAGAGTCAACTTTAACCAGAGAGACTCGTATTATTACTGGAGGGGTTCCGACGCGGTCACTGTCAGGTTCGTGACCGAAGACGGAGGTTCCACATTTACCACATTTTCACACGGCGACTTGGAAATGTCGGGAGGCGCGTTCGGTTCGACCGCTGATTCGTCGTCATACGGAGCTTTCCGCTTTACGAATATCGCCTATACCGCCGGCACAATCAATCTTCGCCTTGCGGGCGCATCTCAAATGGACTCCATAGATCTGACGACCTACTACAACCGCGTGGCGGACAACACGAGAGGTACAGAGTCCGTCACGTACGAAAAAGTTGAAGGCGGAAAAATCTCTTTTGCCGAAGGCGCGGGAAAAATGACGTTCCAATTTGACGGCGACCTGACTTGGGTAATCGACAACGGAACCGGAGCCTTCGACCTGAACGACGGCAAAGGCGCCAAAGTTATAACCTGGGACAATGAAAAGGGCTCGGACCTGTCGAAGGACAACTTCGCCGCAAACTTGTTTGAATCGTCGGACGGCGACAAATATCAGGCGGAATTTTCCGTGGAAGACGACGGATTGTACGTCAAATACGTCCCGGTTCCGGAGAGCGCGCAAATAGCCGCAATAATCGGAACATTGGCATTGGCGCTCGCCGTCATTCGCAGAAAAAAATCGGCATAATACATTTTTTACAACATATTTACCTCTAACTATATATTATCCCCTAAATTAACAGATTATGAAACAAACAATCATAATTGCCTTAATAATATCCGGACATATCGGCTCTCGCCAATTCGCAAGTTTGAATTTCCCGTTCGGCGAGCCGCCGCCCTTTTCGTACTGCTTGCGCACGCACTGACTACTGACACTTTCCTAAAGCCTGCCGCCGATTTCGAAATCGGCGGAGGATATTAGCGCACCGGGCAAGACGCATCTTCGAAAGATGCCGATAGGCCGCGGCAGAAAGCTCTGCACCCAAGACTCCCCCATTATCGCATTTCTTCGGCGGGCGGAACGTTCTGCTTTGCGGATATATATTTCTATGCCTCGAAATATCAACCCCTATCATATAAGGACAATTCATGGATATTTATATGGATTCGTCAGATTTAACCAATCGCCATAAGAACGCGGCAAATAACATTTGCGCCATGAAATCCGCCGCATGCGGAAGTGCCAAAAGCGCAAATGCGTTTGAATTTCCAAGCTGCAAGAAATATCAGACGAGAATTTCTGTGAAAAACGGCGGACTATGCGCCAAACGCGTATCTATATCCGAAACGGCGCACATAACAGCCATAATCGGCGCATTCGCATTGGCGTTAGCCGCCATTCGCAGAATAAAGCCAAAGTAATGATATTGCGTAATATTATTATACAATATCTTCTAACCTCGAAACTATATATACCCCTATGAAAAATATTAAGTTAATTATATATTCGTTAATTACATTAATATTAATATTAAACAATGTCGCGATTGCGAGGACTTGGAGCCTAGGTGGTTCATGCTTAAGACATAATTCAATTGATAATACAGCATACTTTGATTGGCATAAAATACCTATAGTACCAGATAGGGTTTATGGAGAATGGGAATGTTATGAAAAAGGCAAAAAAACTTACTTGCATGCATGGCAAAAGGACTATGAAAACGACACTTTTTATATAACCCAAGCAGCACTGTCGTATGCAGAGACTTATAAAAAATTTGACTATTTAAAAATAAACGGAACTTTTGATGTTACAATGAAAGGTTTGCTAGTTGAATCGACGAAAAAGGGGTTCCTATTCAGATTTTCAGATAATAATATCACAATAAAAAAGCTTCTTAATTTGGGAGATGTGAGATACGCCGAAATGACAGGAAAAACTATTAGTGTCGGACGCGATCTAGTAGCAGCCGAGGACATGCATGTCCATGTAAAAAACAATATGGTAACAAAAACCCTTTCCACTGATTGGGAATCTACATTTACTTTTAAATCTGAAAACGGCGGCACATTAGAAACTCCATCTTTAACGGTTATAGACTCTGTAGGAAATAATGTTTATTTAAAAATAACCCCTCTTTTGACTAAGGATATGTATGTTAATCTTGGAGGTCTCAATGTTCATGCTAATTTAGAGATCAAACAATTATATCTTCCCAATTCAGCGAAATTACCACCAAAGAAAACCGTATACGTAAGTTTAAACCCAAAAGAGGATTATTATTGTACAGGTAGCTTCGGAGAGAGGCTTAACCATTGGAATCCGCCAACAAAATTGGCAGTCATAATGAATGGAAAGGGCCAACAACACTTCTCTACCGATCACAGCTGTTTTACTGGCGGCGTCAAAATGTTAAATGGCACGCTCAGATTCAATTTCAATCAAGATAGAAAAAAATATTCCTATAAAGTCGGCAATTCCGAAGATTATTATGATTATGTTTGTCCCTCCACTCCTACACATATTTTTCCTCCAACAACAGCCTCACACGGCGATCTGGAAATGATAGGAGGCACATTCGGTTCCATAAAAAATAACCATTCGTACGGAGCGTTCCGATTCACAAATATCATTTATACCAATGGCACAGTCAACTTGCGCCTTGCAGGACCGGATAAAATGGACTCCATAGATTTGACGACTTTTTATGGCCAATATAATAAATATATCAAAAAGGGAATGTATAGACTAGATCTCAATGAGATTAAAGGCGGAAAAATATCCTTTGCAAAAAATGCAAAAAGGTTTTATTTTCAGTTTGATGAAGACCTTTCATGGCTAATAAGCGACGTATTCAACAAGGTCAACATAAATGACGGCAAAGGCGCCAAAGTCATATCTTGGGACAATGGAAAGAATGCGGGGCTTTCAAAAGACAGTTTTGCCGCAAACCTCTTTAAATCTAAAAACGGCAAGATGTATAAACCGGATTTTACGGTGGGGAACAAGGGATTGTACGTCAAATATGTGCCGGTGCCGGAAATCTCGCAGATAACAGCCATAATCGGAGCGTTGGCATTGACGTTTGCCGCCATTCGCAAAAGAAAAGGCAAAAATTAAATATATCCATTAAGTATTTCCAACAACGACAAATGCAAGTGCGCCGCAGAATTTGCGGCGCATTTTTTTTTAAGACAAAATGTGTTTGATTGCGAATATCCATAAGCGACCCATGTGTCCCCGAATTTCCTTCAAGCGCGAAAATAGGGAAAAGCAGTAGGGGCTCAGGATAACGGATTAAAACATGAGAAAAATTCAAATTCGGCGGATATGAGGAGGGGGGGGGTGAGAAGAATAATACGATCGGAGAACCGTATTAATTAAATATTGACATTTATTCAAATTACGTATTTTTGTCCGATTATAACAGTATCCGAATCAATGATGTTTCTATAATTTATCATGAATGCCGTCAGATTTTTTACCCTAATAGCGATATCTGCCCTGTCTTTGTCCGCGACCCGCGCCGCAGATTGGACACTCCATTACGATGCCCCCGCATCGGGTTCGTCCGCGCAAAGTATTCAAATCCAATGGGAAACCGCCGTCGGTTCCGAAACCTCCGACGGATACTGGTTCACAGGCTCCGAATACACCTCCGAAAACGCCATGAAGGGCTGGTTGGCGGAATACGAAAACGACAATTTCTCTTTCGGCAGCACGGACGGGCGCGAAACGGATTCCGGAACGGTTTACGACACGCTTTTTCTTAACCTCAATTCCGACATCACATTCGGAGGGCTCACCTTCCTGGGCCACGCATGGGATAACTCCGCAAGAATTAATGCAAACCGCCACAACATCACCGTAAACGGGGACATCATAAGAGACGCCAGTTCCTACAACGGCTTTATAAATAACGTAAACATTTTGACCGTCAAAAATAATATAGACGTACAGGGCTCCAACTTCGCCATCACGGGAAATAAAATGATTGTAAACGGCAATGTCCTCTCGACAAAGGGAGGAGCCAATCTGTATCTGTCCATTTCCGGGCTGTCCGAATCGGGTTCGGATTCGGCCGCAAACACGTTTGAAAATCCCGGCGTGGTCATAAACGGATACGCCAGCAATATATCCGTTCAGGCAAAGCCGACGAATTCCGACAACTACACCCAGATTGGCGGGCTGACAAACAACGCCTCAATTAAGCGGGAAGCTCCGGCCAATGCCGGATCTAACGACTACGTTTCATATTTCATTCTTACGAACGCGCAAGATTACTCGACAGGAGCCGACATCTCGGAATCAAACGGCAACGTGTGGACGTCGACAAGCGGAAAACTCGCAATTATAATGAATGGAACGGCATCGCAGTCGTTCACCAACAGCCGCCTGCAATTTCAGGGCGGGCTTCAAATCATGGGCGGCACGCTCAGAGTCAACTTCAACCAGAACGGAAGCTATTACAACTACAAGCGCGATGCGGCGAAATTGATTGACGTCACATTCGTCACGCAGGACGGGGGCTCCACCCGCACCGCATTCTCGCACGGCAATCTGCAAATGCTCGGCGGCACCTTCGCCTCCACCGAAGGTTCTTCCTCCTACGGGGCGTTCAGATTCACGAATATAATATACACTTCGGGCACGGTCAGCCTGCGCCTTGAAAGCGCGACGCAGATGGACTCTCTGGATTTGACGAGCTACTACAACCGCGTGGCGGACACCACGACCGGAGAGGAAGTCGTCACCTACGAGCTGGTCGAGGGCGGCGCGATATCCTTTGCCGAAGGCGCGGGAAAGTTCTCGTTCAACTTTGAGGGCGACCTCACATGGCTGATAGACAGCGAAGACGGCTCCTTCGACATAAACGGCGGCCTGGGCGCAAAAATCGTTGCGTGGGACAGCGGAAAGGGAGCGGGATTGTCCGGCGACAATTTTAGCGCAAACATATTTGAATCCGCCGGAGACGCATACCGGGCCGAATTTGCAATCGGGGACGACGGGCTGTACGTCAAATACGTAGCCGTTCCCGAAGCTGCGGAAGTCGCGGCAATTCTCGGCGCGCTCGCGTTGGCGGCCGCGGCGCTGCGCAGAAGGAATCGGAATTAATATTAGCCCGCCGTTTTAAATTGGGAAATGCGCCGCAAATTCTGCGGCGCATTTTTTGTATTCTCATACAGTATCCTCATAGGCATATATTGCCGTGCGATTTTTGCATTAAAATGCGCCTTCCGGCCGAAGTAAAAATTTGCGAAAAAATTGTCCGTACCCAACGATTGTCCGCAAAATCCGCAAAAAAAAAGCGCGGCGAAAAATCCGACAGCGCGCCGCATTTGAAACCGCGCGCACTTCCCTTTCCATGCCCGGACGCATTTGGCTGCCGCTATCCCAAACGCGTTCGAAACGCGCTTCGACTTTGCGCAATCTCTGACGATACTTTGCAAAAACCTTTTCCCAAATTTAATCCGGCGCTTTAATCCGGCGCTACGCAAAAAATCTCCGCGAAAGACTTGCCTAACGGCGGCAAAAATCGCGCCATGCCGAACCGGGAAAATTATGCGCCAAAAAACGCGCTTTCGGTAAAAATTTTATCTCCAAACCGGCGAGGTAAAAATTCATCGAAATCTTCATTCGCAGGCCGCAAAGCGCGCAAGTTCGGATTAAAAATTTCACACCGCCCGCTCCGCCCTTCCCAAACGTCTATCCCACCCGCCGCACAATGCGGCGCGCAAGCCTCCAATTTTGCCGGCTTTCTGTATCGTGAAATTTAATTTTGGAAAAATGAAGCAGGATTTGGAAAAAGGTTCTTGGAAGGAAGGTTGCAAGGGCGGTTCAGGGAGGTTGTAATGGGGGGGGATATAGCTTATGTTAAACTTGGAACAGGGCGAAAAACTTTCCAAATCTTACTTCACTTGGAGGGTGCCGGCGCAAAAAAAGGCGGGGGACGTTCTCGCTCCCCCCGCCGCGCACAGTTTTTCAGGCCTAATAATTCCGCAGGGCATTCCGGCCGAATATCGGCGACAACGCCTATTTGTCCAGCGACTTTACGAGCTCTTGGTTCGCCTTGCGAATTTTCTCCGGATTCACCTTGAGAATTTTTCTGTCGTAAGTCATAAGGCCGTTAATTTCCCCTTCGACATCGGTAGTCTGCGTATATACGCCCGCGCAAATGCCGACTTTGGAAAGCTCAAGCAGCCTCTTTGCATACGATACGTAGCGATCGGAAACGGCCTCGATATTTTCCATCTTGACGTATCCCCAATTCTTCATTTTCGGATTCCAATAGTGATCCTTCACGCCGAGCCCTATGCCGCCGTATTCGCCCATGACGTTTACGCGCGTGCGGTCGATTATGCGGACGTCGGGAGCCGAGTAAAAGTGAATGTCGTGAATGTCGCCGCACTGGAGGAAATTTCCGCCGCTGGCCGGATTCACCAGGCGCGATGGATCCATGTATTTCGTCCATTCGGCAATATCCTTCGTCTTGAACTGCCCCCACGCCTCGTTGAAGGGAACCCATACGACTATGCACGGATACGAGCGGAATGCCCTGATAATTTCGCTCCACTCCTTGCGGTAATTTTGCTCGGATTGCACCGAACGCCGGTTTGCCTCCATTTCGGGCGAAATCATGTGTTCCTGCGACCACTTGGGAGATTCCCCGCCGCTTGGCATGTCCTGCCATACCAGCATTCCGAGCCTGTCGCAATGGTAGTACCAGCGCGCCGGTTCGACTTTCACATGCTTGCGAATCATGTTGAAGCCGAGCTCCTTCGTCTTTTCGATGTCGAAAACCAGCGCTTCGTCCGTCGGCGCCGTATAGAGTCCGTCCGGCCACCAGCCCTGATCCAGGGGGCCCATGTGGTAGAGGGGCTTGTTGTTGAGCGCCATGCGCAGCCAGCCGCCGACCTTTTCGACCGATATTTTCCGCATGGCCGCATAGCTCTTTACCGAATCGACCGCCTTTGAATCCGGAGACAAAAGATCTATCTTCAGCCCGTACAAAAACGGGGAGTCGGGAGACCAGAGTTTCACATTGTTCGGCGCCTTCAGCAAAAATTCGGAATTAGCAGAGGCCTCCGCGGACGAAACCTCCTTGTCGCCGTCCAAGAGCGAGACTTTCACTCTTCCCGAAGAGGGGGATTCCGCAAATATTTTAAAAGCCTTTGCGTCCAAGTCGGGCGTTATGCGCAAATCGGATATCCAATCCGCGGGCACGGGTTCGAGCCAAACCGTCTGCCAAATGCCGGTCACCGGCGTGTAAAAAATCCCGCCCGGCTTTTTTCTCTGTTTGCCGCGCGGAATATAGGAATCGTCGGTCGGATCCCAAACCCGAACTTCCAAAACGTTTTCCCCGTCTTTCAGGGCGTTCGTTATGTCGAAGGAAAACGGGGCGTATCCGCCGGTGTGCGTTCCGATTTTAATTCCGTTTACCCAGACGTCTGCCAGCCAGTCGACGGCGCCGAAATTCAGCCTCACGCGATTCGGCTTCCAGTCGGCGGGAACTTCAAACGCGCGCCGATACCAAAGCTCCTTGTCCTTGCCGACCTCCTTCATCACGCCCGACAGGCTTGACTCCGCAGGAAAGGGCACAAGTATTTCCCCGTCGAACTTTTCCGGGCGCGCGGAACCGTTTGGAAGTATCGCGTAATTCCAGAGCCCGTTCAAGTTCAGCCATCTGTCGCGCTGCATTATCGGACGCGGATATTCGGGCAACGGATTTTTGGGATCCACTTTCGAAGCCCACTCGGTTTTTATCCTGTCTCCCGCGGGTTTCCAATCTGCGTTCAAAGCTCCCGAAAACAGCGCGGCGGCCGCGGCGAGCGCAATTATTTTTTCCATGCGAATCATATGTTCCCCTTTCATTGCATTAAAATGAAAATTGTTTTCAAATTGAAAATTTTTTTAATTTTTGCCTCCGGCGATTACAAGCATTTTTTTTACATTTAAAACCGGATACGCGGCGAAAAAAAACTTTCGCGTAATCGGAAAACTTCGGACAAATTCCCAAAAAAAGAAGGCTTCGCGCAGGCCGCCGCCCGATGCGAAATCCTCCAACGCAGACGGCGAATTTGACGGCGACATGCCAGGATATTCCCGCAGAACTCCCGTCCGGATAACGCGGACATACCAGCCTGCGACAGCCCTCCCCTGCGCGGCGCAAAACGGGCGCGGCGCGCGGACAAATATCGGCATGCAAAAAAATTTTCCAAAAACAATCCGGCGCGCACAGATTCCCGCGCACAGAATTGCGGCGTCCCGCACAATCCCCCGAAAACGTTTCGATTCCGCGCGCAAAATGTAAATTCGCGCGCAAAATGCAAAAAGTCAGACGAGCCACTTTTCAAAATAGGGCGCCGCCCCAAGCGGTATGCTGACGGACATCTCGACGCAATCCGACAAGGCTTTTTTTTCGGCAATCGTACCGACTTCGTGGGCGCGCGCAATCGCCGCGCTCTCCGAATGGGGAATTTTTAGGCGCATAAATCTGGAGCCGGAGGCGACCATTTTCTCAAGGGCGGCGCGCAACGCATCGACGTTTTCCCCGGTCTTTGCGCTTATCCAAACGCCCGCCGGACAAAGCGAGCGAAGATAGTGGAAATTCTGCGAAGAGGACGGAACGTCGGCCTTGTTGAACACGGTGAGGACGCGCTTGCCGTCCGCGCCAAGCTCGCCCATAACGCGCATGGTCGTCCGCATGTGTTCCTCCGCCGCGGGCGACGACGAATCCACGACATGCACGAGAAAATCCGACACAAGCGCCTCTTCAAGAGTCGCCTTGAAAGCCTCCACAAACCGGTGCGGAAGGTTGCGAACAAACCCGACGGTATCCGTCAGCAGCAGAGTTTTTCCGCCCGGAAGGCGCATGCGGCGCGTGGAGGGGTCCAGCGTCGCAAAAAGCTTGTCCTGCGCGAGAAGGTCGGAAGAAGTAAGCAGATTTATCAGCGAGCTTTTTCCCGCGTTCGTATAACCCACCACCGCCGCAGCGGGAAGGCCGGCGCGCATTCTGCGCTTGCGCTGAACCTCGCGCGAAACGCGAACCTGCGCAAGCTCCCGTTTGAGCTTTGCGATCTGCTCGCGCACCGAACGCCTGTCCAGCTCCAGCTGGCTCTCGCCGCCGCCGCGCTGGGTGACGCCTCCGCCGCGCTGGCGGTCGAGGTGCGACCATGCGCGCCGAAGCCTCGGCAGCGAGTACTCCAACTTCGCAAGCTCGACTTGCAGGCGCGCCTCGCGCGTATTGGCCCTTGCGGCAAAGATGTCCAAAATAATCTCCTGCCTGTTGACGACAGGCATTTGGGCGGCCGCCTCCCAACTGCGCTGCTGCGCGGGCGAAAGCTCGTCGTCGACTATGATTATGTCCGCGCCCGCCTCCTTCGCCTCGCGGATTATGAGCGACAGTTTTCCGCTCCCCACAAAATGCCGCGCGTCAATCTGCCTGAGCTTTACAACCGACTTTCGCGCAATCTCTATTCCGAGATTTTGCGCCAATTCTCCAAGCTCGTCGACAAGGCCGGCCGCCTCCGCCTCCGACTTTTCTCCCGCGGCAATTCCCACGAGAGCCGCGCGCGCCGCCCCGCGGACTAAAGTTGCGTCCGCGCAATCCATAGCGCTCCGCCGCCGCGCGGAAACAAACAGGCAATTTTCGCTCTCATCTGCAAACTACATTGCGGAAAATCCGGCCGCCTTGCAACGTTTTTCGCGCGCCTTCCCCCTCCCTTCCCCGCCTTCTGCGACCCTTCCCAAACGCCGTTCTCCGCGCCCTTTCGCGCAATTCGATAAAATTTTCTTGAGCGCGCCGCAATATGCGATACGCTGAATTTTTTTAATTTACGAATATCACATCAATGCCATGAAACCGAAAAAAGTTGCTATACTCACGGCCGGCGGACTCGCTCCCTGCCTATCGAGCGCGATAGGCGGGCTGATCGAACGCTATACTGAAATAGACCCGTCCATAGAAATAATATGCTACGTGGACGGATACAAGGGACTGTTGCTGGGCAACAGCATAAAGGTGACGCCGAAGATGCGCGAAAGGGCGTATATTCTCCACCGCTTCGGCGGCTCTCCGATAGGCAACTCGCGCGTCAAGCTGACCAATGTGAAAGACTGCCTCAAGCGCGGATTGGTCAAAGAGGGCGAAGATCCGCAGAAAGTCGCCGCAGAAAGGCTCGTAAAGGACGGAGTGGACGTCCTCCACACCATCGGGGGCGACGACACCAACACGGCGGCGGCGGATTTGGCGAAATTTTTAAAGGAAAACAACTACGAACTGACGGTCATAGGCCTGCCCAAGACCATTGACAACGACGTCTACCCGATACGCCAGAGCCTCGGCGCCTGGACCGCGGCGGAAGAGGGGGCAAAGTACTTTGCAAACGTCGTCGGCGAATGCGGGGCGAATCCGAGAATGCTCATAATCCACGAGGTCATGGGGCGCAACTGCGGCTGGCTCACGGCGGCGACGGCGGCAAAGTACCACAAGAGCCTCGACGCGCTCGAATGGGCCGACGGACTGGGACTGTCAAAAATGCGCCGCGACGTGCACGCCGTCTATGTGCCGGAACTTGAAATCGACATTCCCGCCGAAGCCGCGCGCCTCAGAAAAATCATGGACGAACACGACTGCGTAAACATTTTCATCTCCGAGGGCGCGGGGGTTAAGACGATTGTCGCCGAAATGGAGGCTCGCGGCGAGGAGGTTCCGCGCGACGCCTTCGGCCACGTAAAGCTCGACGCGGTAAATCCCGGCAGGTGGTTCGGCAAGCAGTTTGCGGAAATGATAGGGGCGGAAAAAGTGCTCGTGCAAAAGAGCGGATACTTCGCGCGCGCGGCCGCAGCCAACGCCGACGACCTCCGCCTGATAAAGAGCTGCACGGACCTCGCCGTCGAGTGCGCCATGCGGCGCGAGGGCGGAGTGATAGGGCACGACGAAAACAACGGCAACATCTTGCGCGCCTGCGAATTTGAACGCATAAAGGGCGGCAAGCCGTTCGACGTCGAACAGCCCTTCTTCAAGGAGCTCCTCTCCGAAATCGGGCAGAGGTAATGCGCTTAAAAGAAAGTTAAAATTTCGGGCGCCGCCGGAGTGCGGCGCCTTTTTTTGCGCGCAAAAAAAACGAAAAAACGCGCCCGCGCCTGCCGTTTTCAATACCGCGGCGTTTCGCATATCCCGCCATGCGGTGCCGTCCGTCGCAATCCCGCAATCTCTGCAATCCCTGCGAAACTTAAAATTCCGAAAGCCCAATCAAAAGCTAAACCGGCTTCCGATTTCGGGAAAAATCTAAAGGCGATTTCAAGCGGGGAAAAATTGCGCAAAAGCTTTCGCCCCGTCCAAAACCGGCGCGCAAAGCGATTGGCGCACGGCAAAACTTCGCCTCCCGAAATTCTCCCGCAACAAGCGCGCCCCAAGCATCTCCAAGCGGGATTGCGAACGCTCCCGATTAGCGCGAAAAAAAACTTTGGAAAAAAGTCCGATTGCGGCGGCTTCTCATGTACGGCTTTCGCAAAGCGCCGCAGAAGCGATAAGCGAAAAATGAAATGGGTCGGTTGCAAAAAAATTTTTACAATTCCCAAAAACGCAAAACGGCGGACGGGGAAACCGCCCGGTACAAGTTGAAGATTGGCGCCATAGGCGAATTGCCAAAAACCGAAAATTTTGCCCATTGCGCGAAATGCGCAAACTTTATGTGCGAAATGCGCCAGTGTATCGCGCCAAAAGGTTTGATACGGTGTGCCAAACGTTTGGCCTTTTTTATATGCAACCCTTGTTCTATACCTTTCCTGCAAGGGGATAAAAAGGCTCTGCAAGGCGTTTGCAGGGCCTTTACAATTTACGCACGCGGCCGGATTATTTGCATGGGGTTTTCTTGACGCGCAACTCGTAGACGCCGTTGTCGGCGTCGTAGACGACTTTCGGCTCGGCGTAGATGAACCATTCACCAGCCGCGCCCCCTCGCCCGCGCGCGGCAAACAAGAAATATACGGCAACCAAAAGGCGCGCGAAATGCGGAATAAGCCTGCGGATTGACGCGAAAGGATTGCGGATTGACGCTGGAGGGCTGCAAACTGGCGCGGGAAAACGTCCCGCAAACGCGAAATTGCGCGCCTGGCTCCTATCCCGCCGCGGCGCGCTCACCACTTCTGCATATGGACTTTTTCCTCCTCAAAAGTCCTCTCGCGGCGGACGGGTTCGGCGGCATAACCCAAAATCACCAACGCCATGGGCTCGACATTCTCCGGAATGCCGAACAGGCGCCGAAACGCATCAATCCTTCCCTTCTCCGGCGCGATGGCGCACCAACACGTGTCAAGCCCCAACTCCTTCGCGCGAATCAGGAGATTTTGCGTGGCGGCGCTGCAATCGTAAACGTAGTAGCCGCCGGCGGGCGTCTTGTACTGCGCGTCGAGATTTCCGCAAACGATTATCGCGCAGCCGGCGTCGCCCAGCGACGAACAATACGGGTGAATTTGCATTATGCGCTCCAACAGCTCCGGCCGCGTCGCCACGACGAACTCCCACGGGCGGCGCCCCATCGCGCTCGGCGCGCTCATGGCGGCCGCAAGAACCTCGCGTATTTGCCCCGCGTCCGCGCGCTTCGACGGATCATACGAGCGCACCGAAGCGCGCGTAAAAATTGCGTTTTGACTGTCCATGGCAAAATCCTTCCAATTTTAAACCTATCGCGCAAATCGGCTGGCGTGAAGCAAAAAAAACGTTTTTTGACGCAAGAATTAGATTGAAACGCCGCGAGGTATTTGGCTTATTGAAATTTTCATTCTGAATTTGTCCAACTCAATAGAAACAAACATGGGAAATATGAAAAAACTAATCATGTCATCGCTGATGAAAAAGTTTGTGATGGCGGTCACGGGGTTCGTATTGGCGTCGTTTCTGCTGGCGCACATGCTCGGCAATCTCCAGATGCTCGAAGGCTGTCCGCTGGCCATAAACGCATACGCGAACTTTCTGCAAACCCTCCCCTGGGAATTTCTCTGGGGTTTTAGAGTCGTTTTGGCCCTGTGTTTTGTGACCCACTTTACGACGGCTTTCCTGCTCGTCATGGAAAACAGGAAAGCGCGCCCGCAAAATTACGCGGTTAAAAAGTATCTGGCCGCCTCTCCTGCGGCGCGCACAATGATTTACTCCGGCGTAGTGGTCATCGCGTTTATAATAATACATATTCTCCAATACACGGTCATCGTCCTCAATCCGGAGCTCAAGTCTCTCGAATGGGTTGCGACGGGCGGAATGTACGAGGGCAAAACCATACACGACGTGTACGCCATGCTCATAATAAGCTTTTCCAACGACTGGGTCGCAATCGGCTACATAGCGGCGATGGCGGTCATAGGGTTCCATCTTTCCTACGGGGTGTCGAGCATGTTCCAATCCGTCGGCATGCGCAACGAAGTCTGGCGCGGGCGCCTGAACGGTCTTGCGAAAATATACTGCGCGATAATAGCGATCGGCTTTTCGCTCAATCCGCTGGCGGTTCTGGCCTCCAAGTACACGCCCTGCAAGGCTCTGCCGGTCGAGTGCGTTCTCAAGCAGTATGAATCGCAAAAGGGCAAGAAGGAAATATTCGTCAACTACGATTTCCTGAAGAAGGGCGCAGCCTGCAACGCGCCCGCCGCAACAGCACAACCCGCAGCCAAGTAAAGGAGCACCAACATGAATTTAGATTCCAAAATTCCGGAAGGGCCCATTTCGCAGAAATGGTCCAACTACAAGTTTCACGCCAAGCTTGTCAACCCCTCCAACCGCCGCAAGTATCGCCTGATAGTGGTCGGCAGCGGGCTGGCCGGGGCGAGCGCGGCCGCAAGTCTGGCCGAACAGGGCTACAACGTATCCTGCTTCTGCTATCAGGACAGCCCGCGGCGCGCCCACTCCATCGCCGCACAGGGCGGCATCAACGCTGCGAAGAACTACCAAAACGACGGCGACAGCGTTTACAGGCTCTTCTACGACACCGTGAAGGGGGGGGACTTCCGCTCGCGCGAGGCCAATGTTTACAGGCTCGCCGAAGTGAGTTCGGCAATCATCGACCAATGCGTCGCGCAAGGCGTGCCGTTTGCGCGCGAGTACGGCGGGCTTTTGGCAAACCGCTCCTTCGGAGGCGCGCAGGTCAGCCGCACGTTTTACGCCCGCGGGCAGACCGGCCAGCAGCTGCTGCTCGGCGCCTATTCCGCGCTTGAAAGGCAGATTGCGGAGGGCAAAATCAAGATGTACACCCGCCGGGAGATGCTCGACTTGGTCATAGTCGACGGCCACGCGAAGGGGATAATCGCGCGCAATATGGTGACGGGCGAAATAGAGAGGTATTCGGCGGACGCGGTTTTGCTTTGCACCGGCGGATACGGAAACGTATTCTACCTTTCCACGAACGCGCAGGGCTGCAACGTCACGGCCGCCTTCCGCTGCTACAAGCGCGGCGCGGGGTTCGCAAACCCCTGCTTTACGCAGATACACCCGACCTGCATTCCCCAGCACGGAGACCAGCAGAGCAAGCTCACGCTCATGAGCGAATCGCTGCGCAACGACGGGCGCGTATGGGTTCCCAAAAAGCGCGAGGACTGCTCGAAAAATCCCAACGACATTCCGGAGGAGGACAGGGACTATTACCTCGAAAGAAAATATCCCAGCTTCGGCAATCTCGCTCCGCGCGACATTTCCTCGCGCGCGGCGAAGGAGGCCTGCGACGACGGGCGCGGAGTCGGCCCCATAGTCAACGGCGAGCGCAGGGGCGTGTATCTCGACTTTGCGGACGCAATCAGGCGCGACTCGCGCAAGACGGTCGAGGAGAAGTACGGCAACCTGTTTGAAATGTACGAGCGCATAACCGGGGAGAACGCCTACGAAGTTCCCATGCGCATATATCCGGCCTCGCACTACACGATGGGGGGCCTCTGGGTAGACTACGAGCTCCAGAGCACGATTCCCGGCCTGTTTGTGCTCGGCGAGGCCAACTTCTCCGACCACGGCGCCAACAGGCTCGGCGCGTCCGCGCTAATGCAGGGCCTGGCCGACGGATATTTCGTGGCGCCCTACACCGTGCCCAACTATCTGGCAAAAGTCGGCGCGAAGAACATATCGACCGACAGTCCGGAATTCGGAGAGGTAGAAAAGCAGGTGCGCGAGCGCATCAACAGGCTGCTCTCCATACAGGGGACGAAGTCGCCGCGCCACTTCCACCACGAGCTCGGCAAGGTGATGTGGGAATACTGCGGAATGGCGCGCTCGGAAGAAAGCCTCAAAAAAGCGCTCGAACTAATCCCGGCGATACGCGAGGACTTCTGGAAAAACGTCAGGGTCGTGGGCGACCAGAACAACATCAACGCCGAGCTTGAGCGCGCCGGACGCGTGGCGGACTTCCTCGAATTTGCCGAAATCATGTGCCTGGACGCCCTCAACAGAAACGAGAGCTGCGGCGCGCACTTCCGCGTGGAATACCAGACGGAGGACGGCGAGGCAAAGCGCAACGACGACGAATACTCGTACGTTTCAGTCTGGGAATACGCCGGCGAAAACAAGGCGCCGAACCTCTACAAGGAAGTCATCGCCCACGACGAAGTAAAGCCCGTCGTGCGCTCGTACAAATAAGAATCGCAAAACAGGATTTTAAAGATGAAAATACATCTCAAAGTTTGGACCCAAAAGAACTCCGAGAGCAAGGGAAAATTCGCCACGTACACCGTCGACAACGTCAGCGAAGACAGCTCGTTTCTGGAAATGTTCGACATTCTCAACGAGCAGCTCGTCTCGCAGGGCAAGGAGCCGATAGCCTTCGACCACGACTGCCGCGAGGGCATCTGCGGAATGTGCTCCATGACGATTGACGGAATACCGCACGGGCCGGAGAGCAAGACGACGGTCTGCCAGCTGCACATGCGCAAATTCCGCGACGGAGACACGATAGTCGTCGAACCCTGGCGCGCCGGCCCCTTCCCCGTCAAGAGGGACCTCATCGTTTCGCGCGACGCCCTCGACCTCATACAGCAGGCCGGCGGATACATATCCGCGCGCACCGGTTCCGCGCAGGACGCCAACGCCATTCCCATTCCCAAAGAGGTTGCCGACAAGGCCATGGACGCGGCCAGCTGCATAGGCTGCGGAGCTTGCGTTGCGGCCTGTCCGAATGCGGCGGCGATGCTGTTTACGTCGGCGAAAGTCTCGCACCTGAACTATCTTCCGCAGGGCGCGCCTGAGCGCGACCGCCGCACGATAGCCATGGTCGAAAAGATGGACGAACTCGGCTTCGGCAACTGCTCGAACTACGGAGAGTGCCAGGCCGTATGCCCGAAGGGAATAACGCTCGACTTCATCGCAAAGATGAATCGGGATTACGCCCTTGCGAAATCCAGACAGCTGGCAAAGACGGGCAAATAGGTTCCCGCTTTCTCCTTTGGGGCGCCTCCGTTTTTTCGGAGGCGCTTTTTTTATCTTCGCGCCGGTTTTTATCTTTGGAATTGTTTTCCGACAAGCTTTTGCCAATGCGCGAAAAATCGAATCGCGCGCCGAAAAATCCGCCGCCTGCGCAAAAGCAAATTGCGCAAGAAAACGCCCGAAAATCGGGGTGTTCCGAAGAGTTCCCCCTATCCATTTTTAATGCGGAACGTCCCGAACGGGCTTCCCCCGTTCCTTTAAAATGCGGGAAGTCCCAAAGGAACTTGCCCACCCCTTTATTTGCAAATGCGCAACGCCTGCCGAAGCGGCATTGCGAAAAGCGTTCATGCCGCAGTGAAAGCGCATTCGGAATATGCGCCGGCGCGCAAAAGACGCAAAAATTTTACAGATATTGCAACGCTTCGCGGCAAGTCCGCCAGCTCCTGAAAGGCCGAAAACGCGCGCGCCATGCGAAGGCGTACAAACAGCGCAAGCGTCGGTTCCACAATGAAGCGGGACATCGTCCAACCAGCCGCCATTGCGGCGATATTGCGGCGCGCCATACGGCATTGCTTTGTTTGCAAAATATGCGCGCACATCGTTAAGCCTTTCATTTTCATTGACGCGCCGCGCGTAAAATTTAAATTGGACAAATAAGTTTATCCGGCCCATGCGCCGGAGATTTGAGGGGAAAATACAACGTGTCCATACTATGAAAAAACGCATTTTGCTGATATGCGCGCTGTGCGCGTCGATTTGTTCTTGCGACATTCCGCAGAGGGAGAAAAAGCGGTATCCCGACGAAGACAGGGTTGCGAACGCCCAGCTTGCCTTGCAGGCGATAAATGACGCAAAGAGCGGAAAGCCCAAAGCTCCGGATTCGCCCGCCAAAAATCCGAAGGCGGCTTCCGATGCGCGCTCGCAGCCGGCTGGAGGCGGCGGAACTCAGTCGAATCCCAACGCGGCGCCGCTGCCCAATCCGGAGCCGCTTATGGCGAAATCCGAACGCGGGGAGAGGCTCAAGGCAAAATTCGGAGTCGAGGTCTGCGGAGAGCAAGAGGAGGAAAGGTTTGAGGTTCCGTTCTTCAGGGCGGGAAACAAGGAAATTTACGTTCGCCGCCTCGGAAATTCAATAGGCGACAGGACGAAGCGGGGCGCAAACAACTTCACCGTGCTTGTCAACGGGGCGCGGGTTGCAAGCATCACCTTCTGGGGAAGCAACAAGAACGGGCACGGCTATCCGTTCAAGCCGCTCGACAACGACCCGTACTCGGTCTCGATAGACGAGAAGAACTCGTCGTACACATACGAGCAGCCATATCTGACGGGGGACGGCAAGCGGGCCGTCGCAAAGCTCTCGATGCGCGGTCTGGACGACGGCGGCGTGGAAATATCTTGGGACACCGGGGATCCAAACGAGGGCGTAAACCCGTGGATAGTGTTCGACGGGCACAGGGGAAAGAGCCTCTCATTCGGCGGCAAGGCGTTCCGCGAAAATTCAAAGGCCGCGCTTGAAGCCAACAAAAACGAAATCGCCGCGCACGTCAAGGGAGACATAGAATTCGGCGACGGCTCCCCGACGAGCGCGATAAAAGTCGCCTTCGACGATCCCAACACCGACGGCTGGACGACCGAAAGCGTGAGGAAGACCAGTCGCGGCGACACCTATTCGATAATTTGGCGCATGGGCCGCTATCCGAACGGCTCCACGCCGCAAAAGGGAAAGTTCAGAATAGACTTTGGCGAATGCGCTGTCGCCAAGGACACCCCTCCGCCCTTCGGCAACATAGACTTTTGGGCGTACGACGCCACGCACGTCCCGCAGACTTCCGGAAAAAACCTGCTGCAAAATCCGAGCTTCGAGCAGGGGCTACGCTACTGGCGGGTGCGTCCGCAAGACCAGTGGACGCCCGACAAGCCGGAGGCGATGAGCAGCATAGAAGGCGGCGTGTTCGGGAAAAGGGCCGCAAGATTGGAGGAGGGCTCGCTCTACTCGTTTCCCATCGCCCTGACTCCGGGGAAAAAGTACGCGCTGAGCTTTTACGCAAAATCCGCAAACGGGAACAGGTCCTCGATGAACGTCAATATCCAGAACGCCGGCAGGGGCGGAAAATATCCCGGCAAATGGGGATTCGGCGACTTTCAAAACAAGGACAGCCAATTCCAACTGGACGGCGAATGGAAACGCTACTGGAGGACCGTCGAGGGCGACGCGGCGGGCATTCAAATCGTGCTCCAAGCCGGTTTGGGCGACAGGGCCGCGCTCGTCGACGCCATGCAGCTTGAGGAGTCGGCCGACGGCAAGCCCACAGACTTCGAGCCTCCCGCCTTTGACGGAAATCTCGTCACCTCGGCCTACCCGTGCAACGACGTCTCCTTCGGAGAGCCGATAGGCGCGAAACTCGAAATATTCGGCAAGGGCGGCGCGCGCGGAAAGGCGAGAATCACGCTCAAAAACGTCTATTACGAAACGCTGTTCGACAAGACGTTCGACGTGAAAATCGGGGAGGACGGAACATGCACGCTCCCCCTGGATTTCGACGCCGGAAAAATCGGAGAGGGAATATTTCTCGTGCGGGCCGACTACCACCCGTGGGGAGCCAAACCCTACACTGACTACTTCCGCTTCAGCGTAATGCGCAAGCTCGAAAACAGACACGCCACAAAAGACATATTCGGCACCGGAATGTTTACGCGTTCCCACTCCAATTCGGACGCCGCGGGGAAAAAATTTATGGAATGGGGATTCGGCTCGACGACTTGGTACAGGCCGGTATTCGGCAAAGACTACAAAAAGAATCTCGCCGAAAAGATGCCCAGCGTGGAGCTGTACAAAAAGTACCGCATATCGAACCAGTTGGTGGGAATGGAGAGGGGGCTGACTCCGGAAATGGAGGCGCTCGGAAACTACCGCAACTGGAAACGGATAACTCCGGAAATGGAAAAGCTCATCGAGGAGAGCGCATACATAATGGTAAAGGAAACCCCGCCGGAAGTAATGGAGACGTTCGCGTTCGGAAACGAGGAAGAGAGCGTGACGGCGGGAAGGTACGACGACTATGCAAAGGCGCAGCTTGCCGCATATCGCGGGGCGAAGCGGGCGAATCCGAACGTGCTCGTCGCGCCCACGCACGGGACGAGCGGATACAGCTCGTCGCGCGGCAGAGACGCAATCGACGGCTATCTTGAGGCCGCCCTCAAGCGCGGCGTGCGGTACGACGCCGTCGGAGTCCACCCGTACGGAAACTACGACTACGACCCTCTCTGGGATTTCGACGAAAACGTCACATACCTAAAGAGCCGCCTAAAACACTACGGCTATCCGGACGACACTCCGCTGTACATGTCCGAATGCGGCAATATGTGCGACGCCTCCATACCGCCGTGGGGGACGAGCAACTACGACAGATACAGAGCCTCCAAACCCACATACGACTTCGGCAACCAGGAGATTTTCCAGGCCTTCATATACGCCAGAATGTACATAGCCGCGCTCAAGTTCCACCCGCAGCTGCGCGGGTGCAACATCTGGACCTACACGCCGTTTCTGGACTACAACTTCACGCCGCTTTTGTTGTGCAAGGCGGTCAACACGCTCGGCAACC
>QALA01000027.1 GCA_003343565.1 Verrucomicrobiota bacterium
CAATATCGCCTTTATGCTCGAACGCGCATATAGACATATTGTGCTAAAACGCGCGCGGGAATCGGGAGCAAAAAACGGAGAAATGATACTACCGACCCTTCCAAGCGGTATGCGACAAGGGCGTTTCCTTTGCGAGGAATGCCCTTTTTTGTATGCACGCACATTCCCAAGCGGCACATTCCGCAAAGCGGCGCGCCATATGGAACGCCTTTTTGCATGTGCGCGCAATATCGCCTTTATGCTCGAACGCGCATATAGACATATTGTGCTAAAACGCGCGCGGGAATCGGGAGCAAAAAACGGAGAAATGATACTACCGACCCTTCCAAGCGGTATGCGACAAGGGCGTTTCCTTTGCGAGGGACGCCCTTTTTGTATGCACGTACATTCCCAAACGGCGCATTCCGCAAGGCGGCGCGCCATATGGGACGCCTTTTTGTCCTGCCTTCTCCCCTAAATTCGACGCATTTTCCCACGATATTGCGCGAAAACGTCTTTCGACTCAAAAGGCGGCGCACAAGAAATATTCCGGCATTACCTTTGCTAAACTCCCTTCGCCAACCGCGATGCCCCTCCCGCCCGCCTTCGGCGTTCGCCAATACTGGCCGCGCCCCGTTAAAGGCGTCCGCATTTTCCGCGTCTTTCGGCATTGACGCGCGGCGTTATCAACGCCCGCATAAAAACGCGAGCGCCGCGCACACCGGCGCGGCGAGCCGCCCTGCGACCATGCGCAAACGTTTATGGGGAAATACGCCCCGCCCAACAAGACAGCGCAAGCGGACGCCGAAAGGTGTCCGCTTGGCACGCTAAAAGGAAAACGCCGGCCCGCATGCGCGGGCCGAACCGCCTCACTTGTATTCCGACGGCTTTACGAAGGGATAGTCCTTTATTATTTTTTCAAAATAGGTCTTCATGACTCCCTCGACCCCCGCCGTTTCGACGGAGAACGGGACAAAGCCTATTTTTTTGTAGTCCTCGTTCTTCGGAGTATATCCGTCCAGCTGCGGGTCGGCGACGATTGAATTTTTGTCCTGCCCGAAATCCTGCTGCCACTTCGAGAACGGAATCTTTCCGACGACGACCTCTCCGGCGCGGTTGAAATACATATTCCTGTCGAACTTCGCGGTGCGCCTTTCGTAGGGGACGTCGTTTCTCAAAAGCACGGTCGGGGATTTGTAGACGACAATGTTTCTTTCAAACACAAGCTCGTCCGGATACTCCTTCGTGCGCCTGCCGACGCCTATGGCGTGGTTTCTGGCGTCCACAAACACGTTGTTGCGCACGGTGTTGTTGCGGCCGTAGTGCTGGAAGTAGGAGTCCTCCTCGGTATCGTAGACGTAGTTGTTTTCTATGATATATCCCGCGCTGCCCTCGTCGTTGTATATGCCCCACGCGCCGTACTTGACGCGGTGAATGTCGCTTATCACGTTGCCGGAAATGACGGAGCCTTCAGCGTTGCCCAGCGTGTATATGCCGCCCATGTCGTCCATCACGCCGTGCCCTATGTGGAATATCCTGTTGTCGCATATCTTGTTGTTTTGCGAAAACGTCTTGTGGAAGCCCCAGCACCAGCCCACGCTTATGCCGGTATAGTACCCGTCGAAAATCGTGTTGTGGCGCACGGTATTGTTGCCGCTGTTGAACACTATTATTCCGCAGCCGGCCTTGTTCCAGCGGCCGTAGTTGTATATCAGATTGTTCTCCAATGTCACCCTGCCGGTTATGTGGGGTATGGTGTTGTCGTTTACCGGCTCTACGCAGCTTTCGCCCTCCTTTTTCCCCCGCGGGCCGAAGGGCTTGCCGACTTTTATACCGCCCAAACCCGCATCGTAAATTTCGCAGTTGCGCACGACGCTGTTCCAAACGCCCTCGCCGAGCTCGAGCGCATACATGTCGCAGTTGCTAATCCGGCAATATTCCATCAGCAGCCCGTCGACATTCTTGAAGGATACAAACCCCGGAATAAACGCGCCCGCCTGCGTGGTGGCGCGCCACGAGTTGTCCGGGAAATCCGGAATATGGCGCCCGTACTGAAACGCGATATTGCGGAATTGCAACCCCTTTATGGGATCGACGGAGGAATTGCCCTTAGCCTCCAGAATGCTCCCCACATACGGATACCATGCGTCTATATTCGCCGCGGTTTCGCCGGGGCGCGGAAAATAGTAAACGCATTTGTCGTCGGGGTTGTACATAAATTCTCCGGGGCGGTCGAGCGCGTATTCGGCGTTGAGAATGTGGAATTTTGCCTTGTCGCCAAAGCGGAATACGGTCGGATACTTTGCGGCGCGGCTCTTCGACTTTTTCATCTGCAAGTGGCGCTCCTTCGAGGGCTGCATGGTATTTCTGAAGCGCACGACGGAGGTCTTGCCGTCGTCGTTGGGCGTTATGCTCTCAATCCTATAACGCGGCGAATACCATGCCAAGAAGAAGTCCATATAGGCGCGCTTCAGGTCCTCAGGCTTCATTTTCGCAAGCTTTGCGACATCTTCGTTGTTTACCGTCATCGAGTTGTAAATCAGCATCTCGGCGTCCTCTCCCGGCAGGGCGACCTTATTCGGCCCGACGGCCTTGTAATATCCGTTCGGACCGGAATCTGTCGCCAGCTGCGCGCGCTTGCCGTTTACGAACAGCGAAAAAATCGGGAACGGGGAATCCGCCTTTGCCTTCAGCAAAGCCCCCTCCTTTTTCCACCCCTGAATACGCTTGCCGCCGGAAATCAGAGCCGTCTTGTTCGCCGAGACCTTCAGCCCGCTGTGCCTGTTGTCAAGCTTTATGGGTTTGTCGGTAAAATAGATTGCGTCTTTTAGGCGCAAGCGCTTGTCCTGGGTCTGCGCGGCCTTGTCGAACAGATCCTGAAGATTCGAGTTTACCACGGGCATATTCTGTCCGTGCGAACACGCCGCACCGATAAGCGCGGCGGACAAAATTGCTATAACTTTCTTTGACATGAATTTCCTCTCTCTTATTTCCTTCTGCCATGCGGCAAGCCGCGGCATACTTCTTTAAAGTATCCCAAATCGCCCCGACGCTGTCAATTATTATAATCGGAATCAAATGCGAACGGCAAAATCCGATTTCGGCGCCGGCGCGCGAAATAGGAATTTGGAAAGCGAAATACAACCGAAAAACTTTGGGTTATGTGAGGAAATTGCGGCGGATTTAATCGCGGCGGATTTGAATCCCGACCTTAGCCTTTGGAATATTTTTTGTTCGCGCCCCGACACTCCAAATAAAATAAGATTCGGCACGGCTTTTTGTCGGGCGACAAACTTCGCCGCCAGACCGCGCGACGCGCGGGAAAAAGCGCGGAAAATATTTTCGAATTTGCCCACACCCAGGCAGGCGGACGAAAATATAGGCGGAAAACAAAAAAAGCATAAAATCCGCCCAACTCTAAAGCGTTTCCTCCGCAATGCTCCGGCAGAAAGCCTCTGAAAAGCGCGGGTATTTCCAATCGCCGCTTCAGCTTTATAAAATCAAATTTCACGATTGCGCCCCGCGCGGCGAGCGCAAAAACTGCGACGCAAAAGTTGCGCCAAAGAAACTGCGGCAAAAAAACGCGCGACGCCCGATTCCGGACGCGCGCTACGCGGACAAACCCCGCCGGGACAAAGCCCCATTAGCTTAGAACTCGACGGTCTTGCCGGTGTGGGCGGACTCGTCCGCAGCCAAAACTATGCGCAGGCTCTCTATGGCGGAGTTCAAATGGTCGGTGAGATCGACGTCGTTTCTTATGGCGTCGAGCAGAAATTCCTGTTCGCGCCGGCAGAGTTCGTCGTGCGTCGGCTCGTCCTCGGTATTGATGAATTCGTCCTTTTTTACAAATTCGTTGTTTTCGTCCTGTTGCGCATAGTGGACCTTGAGAAGGTCCGTCTTGGTGTGCGAGTCCACGTTGTCGGACTTGCCCTCCTTGTGCTCCGGCTTTGGCTCTATGCTGACACAACCGTTCGGCCCCCATACGTCCTTTACGAAGAACGCGTTTGTGGAAGCCATCGGGCCCCAGCCGGCCTCGTACCACCCCACGGAACCGTCGTCGAAGCGCACTTGCAGCTGGCCGTAGTTGAACTGCCTCTCATCGATTTGGCCGCTCAAACGCGCGCCTATCGCGCTGACGCTCACGGGCTTCGCGCCGGTCATCTGGCACATGATGTCGACGTAGTGCACGCCGCAATCGACTATCGGCGCGGAGGACTTCATCAAATTCTTGTGGACGTTCCACATGAAACCGTGCGACTGCTGGTTCAAATTCATGCGCATTACCAGCGGCTTTCCGAGCGTCTTGGAAAGCTCCACAAATTTTTTCCAGCTTGGGTGGTAGTGCAGTATGTAGCCGACCACGACCTTTCTGTTGAGCCGCTTCGCCGTTTCCGCAACGCGCTCGGCCGCCTCGACCGACGTTGCCAACGGCTTTTCCACAAACACGTGGCAGCCCGCCTCCATGGCCTTTATCGCCAGCGGTTCGTGCGTTTCCGGATAGGTGCATATCGCGACGACGTCGGGCTTTGCCGCCTTGAGCGCCTCGTCCACGTCCTCAAAAAGGGGATAGCCGCCGCCGAGCAGATTGTTGAGTTTCTCGCGCGACTGCCGGAACTTGTCCACTATTGCGCATATCTGGCAACCTTCAATGCTGTGGAACGCCTTTGCATGGGAAGTCCCCATATTTCCGCAGCCTACAACCATGACTTTCAGTTTTTGCATATCTGCTCCTTTTACGTTGAAAATGCGCGCGCGATAATCCCTTCGCGTTTTAGCGCGCGGCAACCGCGCTGTTGTTGAATCCAAGATACTCTATCACACGCGCGATTGCAATTCAAATACCCTACTTAAAAAAAACCGATACTTTTTTACGGCTGCGGCAAACTTTGGCGCATATCGCCCGACAGTCTCCGCTCCCGGCGCGCAGGCTAAATGAAAACGCGCGCCGCGCGCCCGCGGGAAAATGCCGACGCCGCCTTTCGACCGAAAAGCCAGGCCGCACGCGTCCGCCTCGAAAACCGGCTTCACTTCTCCCCACACAGACGAAGGGCAACATTCATGCAACATTCATAAAACTTCGCCGGACCAAACCGTCAAGAGCCCCTTTTTATTATATCGTAAAAGGACTCTATATCCTCCAAAATGCGCTTTCTGACATAGCTTTTGCCGGGAGTTTGCGTTATGTACGAAGTCCGGCCGAGAATCGCCAGCAGCGTGGCCCCGACAAAACTTTCCGGAACATTTTTTATCTCCCCGCTTTTTATCGCGCGCCTTATGACCTTTCTTGCCATCGAAAACTGCTCAAGCGCGAAGCTTTTGAAATCCGGATTTTGTATGAGCAAATGCGAACAGAGAGTATTGTACTTGAGTATGTCTATCTCTTTGCCGTTTATTTTCGTCAGCGTGAAAATCACCTTTCTGACGTGGGATATGAAATCGCGCAGGGAGATTTTTTCAAAGTCGATGTTCGTCATGAAGCGGTCGAAGAAATACGTGCGGCAGGCCTCGAAGAGGAGGTCGGACTTGCTCTTGAAATATATGTACAGCAGCCCGCGCGAAATGCCCAGCCTATGCTGAATTTCGCTCACGGACACGTTGTCGTATCCGTTTTCCAACAAAAGCAGGAAAGTTTCTTCCAATATTTTTTCCCTCGTATTTTTTTTCACCGCGGCGGTTATAATTTATTTTCTCCGCCGAACTCAACCATTTTTGCTCCGACATTGCCGAATATGCGGCAAAATCGCCGCGCGCCTTCAAGCCCGAAGAGTGGGCGGCCCATTGAAAAACGCATAATGCCGCAAAAAAAACGGCGCGCATTGCAGCCGTTCCAAATGCCTCAAACGAAAAGGCCGCCCATGCGAAACTCGCAACGCGCAAATCCGCATTGTTTGCCGCCGCAGCGCGCGCGAAAATTTTTCACGCCTCAAACCCTCCGCCTAAAATTGACGCGAAAACGCAAAAAAAACCGACGCGCACGCACAAGCCCCGCACATTGTAAAAACCGCATAAACTGTCAAAGCCAATTACCGCGGCGATCCCCAAAAACGGCAAACCGCACAACGCCTCCTCCATTTCGCAATGCGCCGCCGGAATCGCCATCGTGATGTTTGAAAGATGAGACTAGAAACGGGAATGGCAGGAATTTAAAGGCTTTGGGGCGAAGTTATCGACCGGATTTGAGTTTGGAAAATTTTTTGCGCCGACGCCCCCAAATGAAGTAAGATTTGGAAAGGTGTTCGCCCTGTTCCAAGGTTAACATAAGCTGAATCCCCCTTGCAACCTCCCTGAACCGGCCTTGCAACACCCTTCCCAAGAATCTTTTTTCCAAATCTTGCTTCATTTTTTCAAAATCAAACTTCGCGATACAGTCGAATCCGCCCGCAGCAAACGCGGCGCAAAAAAAGTGAAAACAGCGTCAAAATAACTTTGCCCAAAATTTCTTCGCAACGCCCCCTTCCGCTCCCTCCCCCCCACGAAACCGGCGCGCCGAGAAGGTACGCCTAAAATGCACATCAAAAGGGCGAGCAGCCGCAGATATCCCCCCGCCGCTAAATGGCCCGATTGCGGGACTAAACCCGATTGCGAGACTAACCCCTCCGCGGCGCACGCGAGCCCATGTCCCCCCCCGAAAGCCGCGCGCGGCGGGCGGCTAAAAAAACGCGGACGATTACTAAATGAACGTTCATTCATTTTTTGCATTGACATGAACAAACGTTCAGTTTTGTAATCTTTTCCGCCGGATTTGGGAGGGCTTCGCATTTTCCGCATTTGGGAACTTTCGGTTTCAGCGGGAAGCCGCGAAAAATTTTTCCGCATATCCGCACGGACTCAAACTGCCTAAATGCCTTTTTGCGGTGCGGCGCATTGCGCCGTGCGCGTTATTGAGCCTTATAAGGCGCATTAATTTATTTAACAAAAGATGAACGCATACAACTTACTGAAAAAAATATCCGTTTTTGCGCTCTGCGCCTCATGCGGGACATGCGCATTTGCGGCAGGCTTCCAAGTGCAGGAACAGGGGGCCTCAAACATGGGAACCGCAAATGCGGGCGCCGTCACAAACGCCAATGCGGACGCGACGGCGGCCTTCTGGAATTCGTCGGCGGCGGCCTTTATAGACATGGAGGAGGGAAAGACCCTCGTGAACGCGGCTATAACCTTTGTCATGCCGACGCTGGGGTTGTCCAACTCAAACGGGGAATTCGACTGCGCCGTAAATTCCTACGTGCCGAATTTCTACATGGTGCACAAGTTTACCGACAAATTTTCCGCCACAATATCCGTGACGGCCCCGTACGGATTGGAGTCCGAATACGACAGCAACTGGTACGGCAGACCGCAGGGCCTGCGCAGCTATCTGATGACTTGCGACATCAATCCGGGCTTTTCGTACAAGGTGACCGACTGGCTCTCAATCGGCGGCGGAATAAGCGCGCAGTACGCGGACTGCAATCTCACGCAGTACTTGGGCGGGCAGATAGACCTGCGCGGACACAGCTGGGGCGTCGGCGGCAACGTCGGCTTCACCGTCAATTATATGGAGGGAGGCCGCTTCGGCTTCCAATGGCGGAGCGCCGTGACGCAGGATTTGAACGGGACATTCCGCTTCAACGGCAATCCGATGTCGTCCATATCCGCGAGCGTCGACATGCCGCACACGTTTAACTTCGGCATATACCAGAGGCTTCCGGGAGATTTTAACCAATTCGCCGTAATGCTCGATTACGTCTACACGACGTGGTCGTCGTTCGAAAGCCTTGAGGTTGCCCCCTTCCCCGCCGTCCAGGAAGATTGGAAGGACACGTCGAAAATAGCGTTCGGCATACACTATTATCCCGATTGGATAGAGGATTTGACTCTTCGTTTGGGCGTGGCTTACGACGAGTCTCCGGTGAAAAACGCCGAGATGCGCACCGTCCGCATACCGTGCAGCGACCGCTTGTGGTTTTCCTGCGGCGTGGGCTACAAATGGGGCTGCCTCTCGTTCGACGTGGCGTACAGCTACATAATGTGCATAGGCGGCAGCGACATCAACCGCACGGAATACGGCCTCACGGTCGACGGGCATTATTACGGGCACATACACGTCGTCTCGCTTCAGGCCGGCATAGAATTTTAATTTGATTTTCGCAAAAATCCGAAAGCGCGCCGCAATTTTTGGCGCGCTTTTTTCGTCCCCGATAGGCGAGACTTGCAGTTGTTTCGCTTCGGTTGCGAACGCCTTTTGCCCGAAAGTAAAATCGCGCCCAGCCGCGCGGAAACGCAAATAGATTCCCGCGGGCACCCTACGAACGGCCAACCTTGAAAAAGCGGAACGCACGCTCCCCGACTCAAGCGCAAAGCGGCACTAGGCCTTTAATGCGGCACTGCGCATATTGTCTCCCGCGCGAGGACATGCGAACAAATTTCAAACGTCCCCCGACAGGTAGACGAACTAACGCATACGCGGCAGTATCGCACTGCTCAATAAAATAAGCCCCGCATACAAAACTTGTTCGAAGAAAAACGCCGCGCGAAATTTCAACCGGATAGAAACGACCGATGCGGATTCGGAAGTTAAGTCGAATTTTCGCTTCCGCAAAGCCGCGCAAAATAAGGGGCGAAGGAAGGCTTCCGCGCAAAACCGCGCATTAAAAACGGCGCGCGGTAAGCCCCGCAAAAAATCCTACTTTTCCCCGAGCTCCGTTTCGGGCGGCTCCGACATACCTTTCGCTTCGCCGCCGGCCTCTGAAATGGCGCGAAGTTTCTCCTCGTTTTCTATGCGGCAATTTGCGCACTCTTGAGAGTATATTATGCTCGCCGCCAAAAAGGCCGACAAATTTCCGCTGTAATATTCGTCTGCAAATTTCTGCGCAATATCAAGCGTAGTCTGACTTATGCTGATCGTCTTTCTTACGGGAGTGGAGAAATATTTTGAATCCTTGCGCGCCTTCTTCATGGTCGCAATTCTCGAAAAAACGTTTTGTTAATCAATGTTTTTATTGGATTGTTAAAATGAATGCGAATCGAATATAAATTATATTCATACAGGAGTCGCAGCGGGAAAAAAGCGGGGGAAATTTCCGCGGCAATTTAAGCGAAACAACCTTTTCAAAAGCGAAAAACGCACGCCGAACCGCAGGCGATTTTTCAGGGACGCAAAGCGGAACGGGCGAAAATCTCCCGTCAGTTTCCATAACCCGAAATTAGATTTAAATTGGCCCGAAATCAAACGGACCTTTCCCGCCGCATCGCACGCTTTGCGCATTCCGTTTAAAAACGAATTTCCGGCAAAACGCGCAGCCCGCCCGGAATGCGCAAAAAAGAGGCGCGGGCGTAAAAAAACGCGCCATGCAAATGCCGCATGCAAAACGCGCGCCTCAAACTGAAAACCGCACATCGCAAAACGCAAACCGTACATCGCGAAACTCAAAACCGCAAACCGCGCGCCTCAAAACGGGCGAACGGCTGAAGCGCGGCGGCGGGAACGGCGAACTCTATATTCGCCCCTCGGCTTTGAGAAACTCCTCCACAAGCGGCATATCTTCCCGATACGTCACACCCTGCCAACGCTCGTCGGTCGGAAGTATCTTCACCGACGCGCGCCGCTCCTTCACCGCGCGGTCCACAGCGTCGGGCAGATAGAACTCCGCCTTGTCGCTCTTGGAATTTGCGCCGAGAAAATCCTCGAAATATTCGCCGAGAATCTCCATGAAATCGGGCGCAAAGGACCAGAAGTTTAAAGAAACATACTCGTCGCCGGAGAAGTCCCGCCCCTGCGCGCAGGAAATTTTTTCTCCGGACGCATCGCGGCGGATATCGGAAAACTCGCGCATTCCCGCGAGCGACAAATCCGCTTCGGCAAAGCAAACCCCGCGCGACACCCCCCCGTTGGGCGACAGCGTATTTTTCAGCCGATACCCCGCAAGCGCATGGCAGGTCGGCCGCGCTCCGTCGAGAAAATCCGACGCCTGAACGTAAACTCCCGCCCCGTAATAGTCGTCGGCATTCGCCGCGATGAACGGCTCCTCTATTTCGTTAATGCACGCCAGAACCGCATGCCCCGTGCCCCACGGCTTGGATCGGCCCTGCGGAAGCTTTGCGCCGCTCAAATCCTGAAAGACGTAGCGCACGTCCGCCAAATTCTCGTACTTTCCCGACACGGCCCGCCTAAACTCCCCCTCGATGTCCTTTCTTATGACGAACGCGATCTTTTCGATTCCGGCCGCGCGGGCGTCCTCGACGGCGAAATCCAGAATTGCCTTATTGGAGGCGCCGAAGCGCGCAACCTGTTTGAGTCCCCCGAAGCGGCTTCCCATACCGGCCGCCATGACTATCAAGGATTTTTTCATGCAAATCTCCTATATCCTATGCGTAAAAATGTGGGTGAGCGCGGCGGCCGACGCGTCCGCCTCGTCGAGCGGAAGAAGCGGAGCGCCGGCGACCATGCCGAATATCGACTTGGCAATCTGCTCCTTGCTGGCGCGGCCGTATCCTATCACGGCCTGCTTTATGCGCAGCGGCGGATATTCAAAAACCTCCAGACCGGCGCACGCGGCGGCGGCTATGGCCGCGCCCCTCGACGAACCGAGTATCAGCGCGGTCTTGAAATTCTGGACGTACACGCTCTGCTCTATCGCCGCGCAGACCGGATTGTTGCGCGCAATCATCGCGCTCGTCTGCGAAAATATGCGCGCCAGACATTCGGCCATATTCATCTGCGGCGGATTTTTCACGGTAACGGATTCTATGTAAACCAGCGAGCCGTCGGCGCGCGCGTCGATTACGGACAGGCCCGTTCCGCGCAAGCTCGGATCTATGCCCAACACCCTGCCGCGCAACCTCGCGCCGACTATCGAGCCTTCGATTTTCTCGAATTTCGCCTCGCGGTACCGCTCGCGGAGCCTTGCGTTGCGCTTTAGGCGCTTAATGTCCTCCGCATCGCCTGAGGCCGAAAAATCGCCGGGCGGAAGCGCCCCTTTTGAAGCCGCTCCGCCGCATGCCGACATTTCCGAAATTTTGCGGGCGATGTCGCCGGCCGACCACTTCGCCCCGGACGGCGGCACGGGCTGGCCGGACATCTTCTTTGTCCACAAACTCCTTCCGCTTTTCGCCATGGCCTACACAAGTTTGTACTTGCCGGGAACCGGCAGCGCGGCAATGGGCATGCGCCCGAATTTAAGCTCTTTCGGAAAGAGGCTTTCTTTGGAGCGTCTCTTGGCCCATTCGTATTTGAATTTCAATCCGCTGTACGCGCTCAGCCGGCCGGCCACCGCCATCATGGCGGAATCGGCGGACTCCGCCACCGTATTGAGAGCCGCCCCGCCGCGCACGGAACGCAGAAATTCCCCGTATTCCTCGACGACGCAATCGGGCGCGTCGTCATAGGTCCAGTTGACCTTGCCCCGCATGGTCTGGCGCGAAAACAAACTGGTTTCCAAAACCCCGTCGGTGCCCACGAAACGCTCCGCAACGAATTGCGCGGTGTTCGGCTCCTGCCTGCAAACGGCCTGAAGATGCACGCCGTCCCCGTAGTCGTAATCCACGCTGAAGTGCGAGAATCTGTTACCGTACTGGGGCATGGGCAAATCGACCGAGCGGCCGCCAACCCCCAAAACGTGCAGGGGATCGCGCCCGAAAGCCCAGCGCATAACGTCGAGATTGTGAACCTGCTGCTCCACGATGTGGTCGCCGCAAGCCCAAGTGAAAAGCGCCCAGTTGCGCAGCTGATACTCAAGCTGCTCCGGATCCGCACCGGGCGGAGTCTTAAGCTCCATGCCGTCGAAATGCGACAGCAGCCAGAAGCATTGCGCCGAAATTACCCGCCCGATTTGGCCGTCGTGCAAACGCTTCATGGCCTCGCGGTATCCGGCGTGATAGCGCCTCTGCAATCCGCAAACAGCCGTAAGCTTTCTGTCTTTGGCCAGCCGCGCAAGCTCCCACATTTTACGCGCCTGGACGGGATCCACGCAGACGGGCTTTTCCAAAAATGCGTGCTTGCCGGCGGAGACTGCCGCCTCAAATTCCCGCGGGCGAAAGACCGGAGGCGTCGCAAAAACCACGGCGTCGACCCCACAGTCAACTGCGGCCTTGTAGGAATCAAGCCCCACAAACACGCGCGAGTCCGGAACGTCGAACACCCTATTGCCGCCGCGATTCGACGCTCCTATTGCGCGCGCCAAATCGTCGCGCATTCCGAACGCGCAGTCCGTAAACGCATCGGCAAGCGCGACTATCGATACGTTTGAATCCGCCTTTGACATAGCGCACGCGGCCTTCCTGCCGCTGCGCCCGCAGCCCACAATGGCCACTTTGATTCTGTCGTCGGCTCCGTTGAAACAGAACGCGTACTTAGGCAACGCGCACGCGGACAACGCGGCAAGCTTCAAAAAACTGCGTCTGGACTTCAACATTACGGCCTATAATCGGCCCGTCGCGCCAAAAGTCAAATTCGATTTTTCGCGCTAAAAAAAGGCGCCGCGCAAAACTCCGGGCATCTGCCCGCCGCCCTTTGGGCGACGCGTCCGTCGGAAAAGATTTTCGCGGGCGAATTTCGTTCGTATAAACACCCCCGTACCGAATCCGAAAACGCGTCCGAACCGCCGACGCCGACTGCGAAGCTTTCGCCAATCCCTCCGACGCGCCTTTGCCGCCGCTACGCGTCGGCAAAAGTTTTTTCAACGCCCGACATGCGCAAAGCCAATCTCTCCGGCCTGTATAAAGAAAACAATCCGCCGTACCCCTCGCGCCGCCACTGCACTGAAAGGCTTTGGCGCATTTATATGCGGCAAAAAGTCCAAAGAAATGCGGGGTTCCAATTCCGCCGCGCGTTCGCCGCGCGCGAATCCTCCCGCCTGCAAAGGCGCGCCCAACGTCCCGTTTTCCTCAATCTCCCGCAAAAATTTCAATGCGGCGGGGAACGAGCCACCTGCTATCAGCGTCTCCCATAGACGCCAAACAAACAAGACGCGCCGCAAACGCGGGACGCGCGCTCTTTACAATTCCCTTTTTTGAGCGTGTATCGGCGGCTTAAATTCGTCCGCCAAACGGGAAATCTCCTTAGACAAATCCACACCCGACTTTTTGGAGGCCTCCGCCGCAAGTTCCCCGACGTGCCCGGCTTCGCGCACATGGCACTGCCCGCACAAATTGTCATGCATTATGCGCGAGGCGAAAAACGCCGACAAATTGCCCCCGAAATGCCTGTCGGCAAACGCCTGCGCAAGTTCCAAAATGTCGCGCCTTATTGTTATAGTCTTGCGCGTGATGCAAACGCCGCCGCTCCGACTATTCTTAGCTTTTTTCATGCGGCGAATATCGGAAAAATAATTTATTAATCAATACTTTTATTTGATAATAAAAATATATATGCATTAAATATTAATTACAATCATACCGCCGACTTAAAAAAACTTTAGATCGCGAAAGAACGGCCGCATCGCATCGCAAGGTTTGACGTATAAAACCGAACGCTTAATAGAAAGGCCCATTTTCATAGGCTTTTCCGAAGGGGGTGTTGCAAGGAGGCTGCCGTCTGTTAACCCCGGAAGCGGGCGCGATAGGGTGCGGGGGGCATTTGCAGGAGAGGGCTTGACGCGAAACGCATAGACGCCGTTGCCGGCGTCTCAGGATACTTGCGGTTCGGAGTAAACAAAGCGTTCGCCCGCCGCCGTTTTGGATTTCCATTGCGCGGGTGTGATTGCCGTATCGCGCGAGATGTCATTATACCCCGCGCCCGTCAACCGTTGCAAAACAAATATTTCGCAGTCCGCCAAATCAAGGGACATGCGAAACGCAGCCTCCCCGCGCGCCATGGACCCGCACTTCTTCATAGCGCGCGTCGAGTGCGCGCACAACATGCTGCCCGACGCCGGCTTCAGCGTAAGGCAGCAATCCGGATACAACGCCCCATCGTTGAGCGCTTCAAAAAAACGGACGGCGGCGCGAATATAATAGCTATCATATCCGGCGCATGGGCCGTTTTTTCAAGCGTTCGGGTTATAGAATATCATCGACCCGGAAAGCCTTTTTTTCCTCAAACCGATTCCGGAGACCTAAACCGTCCACAAGCTCCCTGTTTCGGCGGATTTTGCAACTTTCGGCGGCTCCTCAAACATTTTAAGTAAAATCGCAACGCGCAAAAATCCGCATGTCCGAATAGGCGCGGCGAATATAAAATATTCTTTTGCCAATCCTATCGCCAATGCCGATGAATCCAAGTTGCGCCAAACTCCGCCCGCGCTCTCCGGTCCAAAAAACGCCTAAAAAAACGCCCCAAAAAAAACTGCGCGCAAAAGGGGCGGAGGCAGAAAGTATCAACCTTCGTCGAAGCGCGAATACGCCTCCAAAAATTCAATTATTTTCGAGTCGTAGACGCTGCGCGCGCGCCAAGCGCGCAGGACAAATCCGAAAAATCCCGCAAGCAATCCCGGATTGCGAAGCGCGCCAAGAAGAAATCCGACGGCGGAAAACGTCATGTCTCCGGAGGATAAATCCGTTCCGAATCCCAGTTTTTCCAGCGCGGCGTCGTCGTCGAACGCGTCGCTTATGCAGCGAAATTGCGAAAGCTCAATATCCGCGCCGCGCGCGCAAAGTTCCCTTTTGAATATCTGCGCCTCCATTTCGACGGCGTCCGCCCCACTCGACGAAAACAACTCGGCCTTATCCCGGACTCCCGCAATTTTTTCAAGCCACGCCACCCGCGCCGGACGCGCGCCGACCGACACCGCCGCCCGGCGCACGCGCGCTTGCCGCGTCTCAAAAACGAGGTCGCCCGACTTTAGCGAGGGATTGCACCCTCCGGCAAAACCCGCCAGCAAAACGCAGTCCGCTCTACCCGAAATCGCGCGGTCTGAAAATGCCGACGCCGACGCCGCACACCCCACGCCCGAAACAAAAAACTCAAAAGAGTCCCCGCGCCGACTTTTTGGAAGATCCGCAAACATGTCCGCCGCCCGCGCCTCAAAAAAATCTCCGACCAGCCCCGCGGACCCGGCCGAACCCGCGGGCGAAAACCGCAGGCGCGCAAACTTGGAAAAGACCGCCTTTGCCTCAAATCTGGTCGGAAAAACCACGAGCGTCTTCATTGGAACTTCAAATCCGCAGCGCTCTTGGCCGCGCTCTCGATCGTCGCCGGAAGCCCGGTGCGCGTCCAGTCGCCTATCACGCGCAGATTTTTGATTCCCAAAAACGCGCAATCCGGCCGCGCGGCCTCCGTAGAGCAATCGGCCGAAATGGTCGCATTGGCAAACTCCATGGGCAGCAGGCGCGTTATTTCAAAATCTCCGAAAAATTCCGAAAGTTCGCTTCGCAAAAATTCGCCAATTTCGCCCTTTGAGAATGTTTGTTCGTTCGCGCTCACGGTCACCGCGTACAGAAACTCTCCGCCTTCGGAAAACTTTTGCGTATGGTCGAAAATCCAATGCAGGCGCGAGCCCAGCAGACAGGCGTATTCGGAATCCAGCAATTTTCTTCGCGTGCAGAAATAGACGTTCAATATGGGATTTTCCCGCAGGCGCGCAAACGCGTTTTCCGTGCCCGGAAACCCGCCCAAAAGCTTTGACGCCGAACGCGGATTTGCGGCGCACACAATCCAGTCGAACTCCCGGCGACCGCCCTTTTCCGAAACGACCGCGCGGGCAAGCCCGTTCTCAAATTCTATTTTTTCAACCGCCTCCGAAAAAAGCGCGCGGCTTCCGCAGGCGCGCAAAAAATTCTCCGCCGCCGGCAGAAGCGCGTCGGCTATCGGGCGGCGCGAAAGATAGAGGCGCCCGGCCTCCGCGCCCTTCAAAATGGACTCGCGCAAAGTCAGCCTCATGAGCACGGCCGAGGCGCCGTCAAGCGGAGTGTTCAAAGCCGACACGCAAAACGGGGACCAAAACGCCTCAATCGCGGGCTTCGGAATCTTCATGCGCCTAAGGTAGTCGAGCGCGCCTTCCCCTTCCCGCGCCTTCGCTCCGCCGAATTTAATCCTCAAAAGCAGCGCGCAATTGCGCGGCGAACGCATCGCCGGAAGCCGAAAATATTTTAGAAATCCAAAAAACTTTTCGATTTTCGGAGCGTCCGAAGGCGGAAAGTCCACGCGAAACGCGCCGCCCTTCGAGACAAAATCCATGCTCTCTACCGGCGCGAAGAAATCCCGCCCGGAATTTCCGAGCAGGCGCAATACGCCGAAAAAGTTTGAATAACAGCCCATGAGCGCGTGCGATGCGTTGTCGAGCCGCGCGCCGAGCCAGTTTATCGCCGCCGCGCGCCCGCCCCCGAAGGGTCGCGCCTCGTAGAGCGACACGTCGAAACCCTCGCCGCAAAGCTTCAAGGCCGCCGCAATCCCCGCGACTCCCGCGCCGACAACCGCCACCCGTCCGCAGCCTCCAAAAGGCGGAGCAAACCTTCCAAAGCCGGACATCGTCTTGAGCGCAAGAACGATTTTTCGCCACTTGGGAATTTTGTAGGGCTCGGCCGGAATGTCGAAATCGAGAGCCTTCAGCCCTTCGAGAATCTCCTCGTAAATGGCCCACATTATCAGCGCCGGAAGCAGGCTGCGCCTGTCCTCCTCGCACAAAAGTCGGCGCGACTTGTTGAAAAAATGCTTCGCCCTGAAGTACATCATTTCAAACAGCCTCTTGCAGGCCGGATTTCCGGAAGGGTCGCGCAAGTCCTCCGGCTTCACGCCGAACGACTCAAGTTCGCTTCGCGGTATGTACGCTCTCGCGTGCGAGCGCATGTCGTCCACGACGTCGCGCAGTATGTTGGTAAACTGGAGCGCGTATCCCAGCGATTCGGCAAACTCCTTAGTGCGCGGATTGCGGAATCCGAAAATGTATATCGACGCCAACCCGACGGCCGAAGCCACCCCGTAGCAATAGCGGCGAACGTCCTCAAACGTCTCAAACGGCTCGTCGGAGGTGTCGCGCAAAACTCCGTCGATTATGGCGAGCACATGCTCCTTCGGGATTCCGCGGCGCAGAACCATCTCCCCCATCTCCGCGCCCAGCGGGGATAGCCCGTCCGCGCCGGCGTAGGCCGATTCCATCTCAAGTTTCCACGCCTCCAAAAGCGCCCTTCTCTCCTCGGCGCTCCTGCTTTCGTCGTCGGCGATGTCGTCCATCAGGCGGCAAAACGCGTAGAACGTCTGCATGTCCCGCGCGCGCGTCCTGTCGAGGCAGAAAAACGCGAACGCGAGATTGGAGTTCCCGCGCGCCTGCCTGTGATAGTCGCTGGCGGAATTTTCCGCGTTTGAAAAATCGCTCATAGAAACAGGGCCTCCAAGAGAAGGGCCAATTTGTCGCGGCGGTTCAGCGCGGGGCGCCCCGACAGGGTGTCGTATCCGCGCCGCGCGATTTTCTTAAGAATCGCCCTTCCCCCGGCGATCGTAATTTTTATTTCCAGACTCAGCGGAAACGGCAGTTCCCCGACAAGTCCGGCCCCCTTGGCAAAGAGGTTCTCCGTGCGCTCGCATTCAAATTTCACGATTTCCCGCACGCGCGCGCCGGCAGCGTCCGCAAAAATTTCGGCCTCGTCCGCCCCGCGCCAGTCCTCGCGCGGAATGTATATGCGGTTTTTGAGCCTGTCCACGCTCATATCCTGCCAGAAGTTCGCAAGCTGAAGCGCGGTGCAAATGCAGTCCGACAAGCCGAAGAGCCGTTCGTCGCGCAGTCCGTGAAGAATGAGCACCAGCCTGCCGACCGGATTCGCGCTCCTCCGGCAATAGTCGCAAAGCTCGGCGAAAGTCTCGTAGCGCTTTTTCACGACGTCCTGGGAAAACGCGCTCACCAAATCGCGGAACAGCCCGACGGGAATGTCGAAGCGTTTTATCGTGTCCGAAAGCGCGGCGAAAATCCAGCTCCAGCGCGGGTCGCGCCCGCCGTCGGGAAGGTCGAGCTGGGACTCGAAAAGGGCGAGTTCGGCCACGCGCGCGGGATCGTCGGCGGCAAGCTCGTCGTGGCGCTCGTCGGCAATGTCGTCCGCCGTTCGCGCAAACGCGTAAACGGCCGCGACGTGGCGGCGGATTTTTTTAGGCACCAGCCTCGCCACCGGAAAGTTCTCGTAGTGCGAATAAGCCAAACGCGAACACCTATCGTATGCCTTTGCGAGACTGTCGTTCTCTAAACCCATTCTTCCGCCAGTAAGCCGATTTCGCCCAAAATTTCAATTTAAAAAAACTCCGCAATCCCGTTCCAATCGCCTTGCAAACCCGCAAGAATCGCGCAATGTAAAGCTAAAATCTTTTCCGGCATGCAAGAAACGGCAAAAACTGTCTGCTTCGGCGAAATTTTATGGGACGTCTTCGACGGCGAAAAAACCCTCGGAGGCGCGCCGCTCAACTTTGCCTACTACTGCGCAAAGCTCGGCGCCGACTCAAAGATAATAAGCGCAGTCGGCGACGACGAAAGCGGAACTTCCGCCGTCGACATTTTGTCCGGCGCCGGCGTGGACTGCTCCGGAATCGGGATTGCAAAGGGATTGCCGACCGGACGGGCCGACGTTCGCCGGGGAAGAAACGGAGAGCCCGAATTTGAAATCCTGACGCCCGCCGCCTGGGATTCAATCATTCCAAACAGCCGCGCAATGTCCATGCTGAAAGGCGCGCGCGCGTTTTATTTCGGAACGCTCGCCCGGCGCGCGGCGCAGTCGGAGAGCGCATGGAAGGATTGCGTGAAGGCTCTGCCGCCGGAGTGCATAAAAATTTTCGACGCGAACTTGCGCCAGAATTTCCACTCGCCGGACCTGGTAGGCGAATCCCTCGAAGCCGCGGACATTTTGAAAATCAACGCGGGCGAACTGGAAGCTCTGCGCTGCGCGCACTTCCCGGATTCAAAGGAATCGGACTCGGCCGTCTGCCGGGCAATCCTGGAAAAATTCCGCCTGAAATTTCTCCTCCTGACGCGCGGAGCCGACGGATTTTCCGTATTCGACGCAAACTCGGAAACGCGCGGACGCGCAATACCTCCGCAAAAATTCGTCGACAGCGTCGGGGCGGGAGATTCGTTTACCGCCGCGTTTTCAATGGCCGTTATCAGAGGCGCCGACGCCGCCGAAGCCGCCGCGGAAGGCGCAAGACTCGCCTCCAAAGTGTGTTCGGCCAGAGGCGCGCTTTGCCTGTGATATTGCGCTCAAACTCTATTCTTTGGGCTTTCACTGCGCACAAACTCTATTACTGCGCGCAAGCCCCATTAAGCCGTCGCATTTTTCCGCGCGCAGGCGCGCGTGCGGCATTTTTGCTTGGGACCGATTGAAATCAAGGCATGCGCATGTTTGAAGTTGCCGCGCCGCGAACGGGACGCAAAGTCTTTTTTCAAAGCGCGCTTCGCCGGAGAATATGCTTTGTCTGTGATTGCCTGCGGTTGCGCGCGCCGAAATTGCATTGGCAACGCACCTTGCAATCGCTCCGTTTTTTCCGCAACAATCGCGCACAGAAACTCTGCTGACAATCGAAAAAACTCCCCCCCGCAAATTTTTATTCACAACTCTTTGAGCGCATTTCCTCTTAGAGATTTCACCGCGCATAAACTCTATTACTGCGCACAAGCCCCATTAAGCCGTCGCATTTTTCCGCGCGCAGGCGCGCCGTGCGGCATTTTTGCTTGGGGCCGATTGAAATCAAGGCATGCGCATGGTTGAAGTTGCCGCGCCGCGAACGGGACGCAAAGTCTTTTTTTTAAAGCGCGCTTCGCCGGAGATATGCTTTTGTCTGTGATTGCCTGCGGCAGTATTGCAAACGCGCGCAAGCGCATCGCAAAGCGGCGCAAAATAAAAAAACGTTTCTAAAAAAGCGCACAAAATGCAAACTTCACAAAAAAATTTTTCGCAATTTTTGCCGCGCGATGACACGATAAACTCCCGCGCTTTTTCCCGCTAAACAAAGGCCAATATGAACTCACGTTCCCCTTGTTTGCGGCAGCGCCGAAATTGCAATTCCTATCCTTCCGCAAGCTCGTCGGCCTGCCAGAAAAAACGCTCTTAAAAAAGCGCGCCTCTTTTACGCGCAAAAAAATCCGATAAAATTCCCGCACTTACAATCGCGCGCGAATCCGGTCGCGCCCGCGTTCAGCCGGATTGCGGAAGGCGTCGGCATAGTTTTTTGGGAAACTCTAAAATCTTGCGGCGGCAAAGCGAATTACTGCAACCAAGACGGATTCTCCCGCGCGCGAATCCAGTCGCGCCCGCATTCAATCGGATTGCGGAAGGCGACGGCATAGTTTTTGGGAAACTCTAAAATCTTGCGGCGGCAAAGCGAATTACTACAACCAAGACGGATTCTCCCGCGCGCAAGCGCGATTGAACTTTCGCGGCCGCCCCGTCTAAAGTACGGCCTCCGTCAGGCGCGCGGGTGCGCCGCGCGGTGTTCCTGTTTGAGCCTGTTCACGCCGAGATGCGTGTATATTTGCGTAGTCGAGAGGCTGGAGTGCCCCAGCATCTCCTGAAGCGCGCGCAAATCGACATTGTGGTTTACCAGATGCGTCGCAAACGAGTGGCGCAATTTGTGGGGCGTAATGTTCGGCGGAAGCCCCGCCATCATCAGATATTTCTTCATCTCGCGCTGGACGTATCGCGGATAGATCGGCTTACCGGAATCCGTCGTCATGACAAAATCCTCCGGCCCGATTCCGGCGGCGAACTCCGACTTCCAGCGCAAAAGCACCTCCTCCGCGGCCGCTCCGTAAGGGCAAAAGCGGACTTTGGCCCCCTTGCCCAGCACCCTGATAACGCGGGCGGATTCGTCGATGTCGCCCCATCTGATTTTGCAAAGTTCCCCAACGCGCAGCCCCGCCCCGTACAGAAGCTCGAGGCAAAGCGCGTCGCACACGGCGCGGCGCGGCGCGATTTTCCCCTCGGCGGCCAGCGTCCATGGGCACTGGAGAAGCGACGGCATCTGACCCTCGCTCAAAAACACCGGAAGGTCGCGCCTAATTTTCGGCAGGCGCACGCCGGAAAACGGATCGGATTCGGCGCGCGAATTTTTCACCAAAAATCCGTAAAACGACCTTATGGCGGAAATCCTGTTGTGCAAAGTTGAACCGGCGTATTTCGACGAAAGCTCCACAAGGTAATTCTTGGCGAGGCTCCTCGACACGCGCGCCGGGTCGCCGCCGAAAAACTCGTTGGACTCCAGCCAGCCGAACCAGTCGCGCAACGCCTTCGCGTAGTTGCGCAGCGTATATTTGGAATAGCGCCGCTGCGCGCTTATCCAATAAAAGAAGGGCTCCAGCAGCTCCCCGTATTTTTCGCCCGATTCCGATTCGCCCATAACGCCGTTTTATTTTTCCCGCCGCGCGCGCGGCGCGCCGCTAACGATTTAAATTTCCGCCGGTTTCAACATTTTTAAAGTCCGAAAGCCATCCGCCCCGGCGGGCCAAGCCGCCGCAAAAGGCGCGCAAATGCCGCAACCGCGCGCGCCCCGCCGACGCCCGGAAACGCGCGCTTTGCGAAGCCGCTCATCGAAGGAACAACTCCCAAAATCCTGCGAAGTACGCGTCCACAGCCTCCGAAAAGAACATGTAATAAAGCGTTCCGCCGAGGGCGAGCCACGGGCCGAAAGGCACGGCAATTCCGCCGCTTTCGGGAACCTCCCCCGCCTCGCCGCCCTCTGCGCGGGCGCGCGATTCCGGCGCCCCGCCGGACTTCTTTCCCCGTAAAAAAGCCGCGGAAAAAAGCGCGGCTGGAAGCATCACAACCGCCCCCAATACGCTACCGCCGAACACGCAAAAAATCGCCCCCTGCCAGCCGCAAAACGCTCCTATGCAGCCCGCCAGAATCACGTCGCCTTCGCCCATCGCCTCGCGCCCAAACAAGGCCGAACCCAGCAGGCGCAGCCAATAAACGAGTCCCGCACCCACAATCGCGCCGGAGGCCGAAAGTATGCCGGAGCAAACCGACTGCGCAAGCCTCGGAATCTCCGCATTATCCGCGCCCTGAACTCCGGGAAGAAAGACCGACAACGCGAATCCCGCAATCGCGCCCCCCGCGGTGGCGAAGTCCGGAAGCGTCATCGTGTCCATGTCGAAAAACGCGCAAAAAATCATCAGCGAGGCAAAAAACATTCCGACCAGCGCGCGCTCAGGCGGCAGCATCAGCCACATTCCCAAAAACGCCGACGCCGCCAGAATCTCCACAAGCGGATAGCGAAACGATATAGGCCGCCCGCAGCAGGCCGCCCTTCCGCGCAGAAAGAACCAGCTTAGTATGGGAATGTTGTTGTAAAATTTTATCGGCGCCCCGCACGCGCAATGCGACGGCGGACTCACTATCGACTCCCCCGCGGCAATCCTGAGTACGCACACGTTGAGAAAGCTTCCGACACACGCGCCGAACGCGAAAAAGAAGCAGCAAAAAATCAGCGGAAATTCCGCGTTCAATTCCGACAAGCTCATGCTGCGTCCCCTCCATGCGTTTCGCAATACAAAGCGCGCGCGCCGGCATAAAAATTCCGACAATGCGGACGAACGCAAAGATGAAGCGGACAAAAAGCGGCGGCAATTCCGCGACCGTCTCCCAAAAGTTCATGCCGCGTTCCCCCCATGCGTTTCGCAATATAAAATGCGCGCGCCGGCATAAAATTTCCGACAACGCGGACGAACGCAGAAAGAAAGCGGACAAAAAGCGGCGGCAATTCCGCGACCGTCTCAAACAAGCTCATGCCGCGCCCCCTTTCGGCGTTTCGCAATTTCCGACGGCCTCAAACATTGCGCGCGCCAAAAATTCCGCGTCTTTTCCCGTCCATATCGACAGCGACTTCGCGCCCTGCCAAACGAGCATCGAAATCCCCCCCGCCGCCGGAATGCCCGCAGCGCGCGCGGCCGCCACCGACGAGGTCGGGCGGGCGTCCGCGTACGGCATGTCGAAAAACACGCACCCGCCGGGCAGCGACGAAAAATCCGCCACCGGAGCGTCGCCCTCCCTCAAGCCCACAGAGGTCGCGTTTATTATTATGGAACCCGGCTTGACGGACTTCAAAAAATTTTCGTCGCAAAGCGAATATGCCGAGTTCTCAAACCCGGCGGCGCGGAGATCGGCCGAGAGTTTTTCGAGCCTGTCCGCGCTCCTGTTTGCAAGCGTCAGGCTCCGCGCGCGGCCTGCGGGAAAAGCGTTGGGCGCCCCGTTCTTTGGCGTGCAAATGTGGAATGCCGCTCCGCGCGCGGCTCCGCCGGCCCCGATTATCACCGCGTCCGCGCCGTCGAACGAGCGTCCGAAATTGTCGCCTATGGCGCGCTCCAATCCGAAGCCGTCGGTATTGTACCCCTTCCAGCCCGCGCCCGCGCGGGCCAAAGTGTTGCATGCCGAAGCCGCCCTTGCGGAAGCGTCGAGTTCCGACACGCACCCCATTGCCAGCTCTTTGTGCGGAATTGTCAGATTTATCCCGCAGAAGCCCTTTTCAAAAAACAATTCGAGCGTTTCGCCGAGCTTGCCGGGGTCGACCTCAAACGCAAAGTATTTCGCGCGCGCATATTTTTCCGAATCCTCCCCGCCCGCAGCCGCAAGGCGCGCCAACGCCGCGTTCTGCATGAGCGGGCTTTTGGAATGCGCAATCGGCTTGCCAAAAACGGCAAAGAGCAAAGAGCCGGGCAGAATCCCCAGCCTTCCGCACTCGTCGGCGTCCGAAAGAATTTCCGGCTTTAAAACCCGATTCATTGCCGCTGCCCGAATAAAAAAGTGCCGACGCGAATCAATGTGGAGCCTTCGCGCACGGCGCGCTCAAGATCGAAACTCATGCCCATCGACAATTCCGGAAGGGCGATACCGAACCGCGCCTCGATGTCGTCGCGCGCGTTGTGCAGGCGGGCGAAGCACGAGCTTGCGGAGTCCAAGTCGGAATCCAGAGGGGCGACCGTCATCAGGCCCTCCACCCTCAAGTTGGGGCACGCGAGCGCGGCCTCCATCAGGGCAGGAGCCTCGCTCACGGAGGCGCCGAATTTTGCCGGATCGTCGCCCGCGTTTATCTCAAGCAGGATTCGCAGCGTCTTGGATTCCTTTGCGGCCGCGGCGTCCAACTTTTTGAGAAGCTTCTCGGAATCCACGCTCTCTATGCGGTCGAAGAGGCGGACTGCGGCGGCGGCCTTGTTGCTCTGAAGGTGGCCTATCAGCTCCCATGCCAAGCGGCCCTCCAGCATGGGAATCTTCTCCGCGGCCTCCTGAACGCGATTTTCGCCCACGGCAGCAAATCCGCGGCGAAGCGCGTATTCCGCCGCTGCCGCCGGGTGGGTCTTGGTGACGGGAAGAATTTTGACGTCCTCAAAATTTCTCCCGCACGACTCCGCCGCCCTGCGGACGCGCTCCTCAAGGCGTTCGCAATTCGAGCAAAATTCCGCGTAGGAAATCATCTCCTACGCCCCCTTATTGGCTCTCGAAGCCGCCAGAAGGCGGGTGCCGAACTTCCAGAGCGGGCCCGTCGGATTCGCCGCGCTCGACAAAACGTCGTCCAGGCCGTTCACAAATCTGTCAACCTCCCTCTCGGTGATGATGAAGGGCGGCAGTATCTTCAGCGCGTCGAGCCCGTGGCTGGCGACCTGCGTCAACACGCGGTGCTTGTCCATCATGGACGTCACCACCATCTGCGTAAATAGCGCGTCGTTTGCCAGCTTCAACGCCTTCCACGACGCCTTTTGCATCAGCCCTTTGGGCTCCTGAAATTCCACGGCAATCATCAGCCCCTTGCCGCGAGCCTCCTTTATGTAGGAGTGCTTTTGCTTCAGTCCGTTCAGCCTCTCCAGCAGGATATTGCCCATCTTGGCGCAGTTTTCCACCATGCCCTCACTCTCCAAAACATGGATTGCCGCAAGCCCCGCCGCCATCGCGAGATTGTTGCGCCCGAACGTGGTCGAGTGAATCACGCACTTGTCCAGCGACGAAAACGAGCTTTGGTGAATCTCGCGCGTGGTGACGAATGCCGCACACGGCACGTATCCGCCGCTCAGGGCCTTTGCAACCGTGACGATGTCGGGATCCAAATTCCAGTGCTGGAAGGCGAACATCTTGCCCGTCCGGCCGAGCCCCGTCTGGACTTCGTCCATGATGAACAGCGCGCCGTACTTGCGGCAGAGCTGCTGCGCCTGCGGGAAGTAGGTATCGGAGGGATAATTGACGCCCTTGCCCTGCACGGGTTCGGCGATGAACGCGGCAACGTCGCCCTTCTTCAGTTCGGCCTCCAGCGCGTCGAGATCGTCGAAAGGTATTTTCATCGCGCCGGGCAGGAACGGGCCGTATCCCTCCTGAAAGTGGGGGCTTACCGTCAGCGAAAGCGACCCGTACGAAAGCCCGTGATAGCCGCTGCTCAAAGACAGCACCCTCGGACGCTTCGTGTGCGCCCGCGCAAATTTTATGGCCCCCTCGTTGGCCTCCGTGCCCGAATTGCAAAAGAACACCGCCGTCAAACGGTTGTTCAGAAGCTTGACAAGGCGCTCCGCAAGAAGTCCGCTCAATTCCGCGCAGTCGAGCTGCACCATATTGGGCAGGTCCATGTCGATGGCGTCCTTGAGCGCCTTGGCTATGACGGGGTGGTTGCGGCCCATGCCGTAAACGCCGTATCCGGTCAGAAAATCCAGGTAGTCCCGCCCTTCAGCGTCGTAGAGATATGCGCCTTTCGCGCTCTTGTAGCACTTGTCGAAGCCTATGGTTTTCAGGACGGTCGCCAAAGTGCGATTCATGTATTTGTCGTGGAGGGCGTAATTCTCCCCGAAGCGCGACTCTATCAATCCCTTAATGTCAAATTCTTTCATTGCCTTAATTTAAAACCTCTCCAAATTAGACGGGCGCACGAATACTTACAACATTTTATTTTCCCATGAATTCCCAATCGCACTACGTCGTAAATTTCGACCCTTTCGCAATCCGCTTTCCGGAGGGGTTCTTCCTCGACGGAATCAGGTGGTACGGGCTCTCCTATCTGGCGGGCTTCGCAATCGCCTACATGATGCTGAACTGGTACTCGAAAGCCGGACGCAGCCCGCTCGACAAGGAGGGAAACTCCGCCCTGATAACCTATCTGCTGTTCGGGGTGGTCATAGGCGGCAGGCTAGGATACATGCTGCTTTACGATCTGCAAAACTTTCTGGACAATCCGCTGTGCGCATTCCAGATATGGAAGGGCGGCATGGCCAGCCACGGAGGATTCATAGGGGTAATCGCCGCAATCGCGATATTCGGACGCGTCCGAAAGATTGCGTTTTACAGGCTGTCCGACATCATCGTCACAATATGCGCGCCGGGAATTTTTCTGGGGCGCGTCGCAAACTTCATAAACGGAGAGCTGTGGGGCAAGGTGTCCGACGTTCCGTGGGCGATGATTTTCCCAAATTCGGCCCCCGCCTCCACGCCGCTCGGACAAATAGCCCCGCGCCACCCGTCGCAACTCTACGAGGCCGGCCTTGAGGGCCTGTTCCTTTTCGCGTATCTGCAATGGAGATTTTGGCGGACGAAGCCGCCGCGCGGTGAGATTTCCGGAGAATTTTTGGTTCTATACGGCGCAGTCAGGATATTCTGCGAGATATTCAGGCAGCCGGACGCGGGTGTCGGGCTGATACTCGGCATGAGCAGGGGAACATTCTACTCCGCGCTCTCGATGCTCGCAGGTGCGGCGATTATAACCTATGTCCGCATTCGGAACAGGGCGGACAAAGCGGGCGGCGCAGGCAAATAGCGCGAGGTGTAGCCGAAAAACCGCCGATTACCGGAACTTCAGCCCGGCCGAAAGCCCGCAGTTCGATTAAAAGCTTGCCGCGCGACGAAAACCCGACGAAAAACCCTCCGCCCGACCGAAAACTTGCCGTTCGGCCGAAAGCCTATTGCCCCCAACGGCAAACCCGCCGTTCAGACTTCCGCCATGACAATTTCCGCGGTAAACCAAAAGGCCATCATCACGACCAGCAGAAACTTCACCAGCGACGAGGCCAATGCCCCCACAAACGTTCCCACTCCGGCCTTCGCCGCCTGGCGGGCCGACGCCCCGCCCATATATTCAAACGCAAACGCAAATAGAACCGGAGCCGCAAAAATCCACACCATCGGCGGCGGAAGAAAAATTCCGACGGCAACCCCGACAAACGCGCCGAACGCGCCCCATTTTGTCGCGCCGAATTTCTTGGCGCCGTACCACGTCATGATAAAATCCAGCAGCTGCGCCAGCACGCTCAACACGGCCGCAACCGCGACGAACGCCCACGACAGCGGCGATTCCGGAACGAAAACTTTAAACAGCACAAGGGCCGCAGCGGCCAATACCACGCCGGGAATCACCGGCAAAAAACAGCCCGCAGCCCCGACGAGAAACGCCAAATAAACCAGCGCAACTCCCGAAAACGTATATATTTGACTTTCCATTTTTTTATGTTTTGAACTTTTACCGCATTTGAGTTTCAATCACAATAAATAATTTACCCTGTATATGGAATACGGCGACGATAAAAAACTTCTGGAACTGCTTCAAAAGGAAAAATTTTTGGCATTCTTCGACTTCTGCAAGACGGGCGACGACGGCGCAAGCGAAATCGACGGCCTTTGCAAAGTCGCCGAGCCCGCCGAAAAGTCCTTTGCCGAATACCTGAGCCTGACATTCATATTCGACACTCCGAGCGAGGGTAAAGTTGCGCTCGCAAAGCGCATAATGGCAAATTTCACCACGGCCTCTTTCAAGAGGGTGATTCCGTCCGTGCGCGCGATAACCAGCGTGCCATGCTCCATGCGCGCCGCCGAAAACTACGTCCACCAAATCGACGTGATTTTCGAGGGCGTCATAACGGCCGACGTCAAGGAGCTGATAAAGCAGATGGTGTTCGTCGTCAGGAACACGGGCGGATTGGATACGGAAGTCCCGCAGTGGTGGGAGGACGAAGGCGACTCCGCCCCGAAACAGACGGAGGCGGAACGCTCGAATTGGGCCGCGAGAATCGCCGCGTATCTGCGCCTGAAAATTTAGGCTTTCGCGCAAGGCGCGCAAACGCGAAAGGCGGGGCACATCAAGGCGGGCGCATCGACGCGTCCGCGCCCTAAACGAAATTCCCCTTTCGAAACTCCGCTTTCGAAACGCGGAAAAAATGCGAAAAAAAACAACAAAACGCCTTCCGCAAAACGCCCAAGCCGCCGTTTTGTCCGGGCGCGCTCGAAAAAGCTTGACGCCCGAACCAAAAAATGGAAAGTGTATATCTTTATTTAGAAAAAGCGGGCATAGTTTAGTGGTAAAACCCTAGTCTTCCAAACTAGTGATGTCAGTTCGATTCTGTCTGCCCGCACCAAAAAATTTCAACAAGTTTTCCACTGTGAGCAATCCCCTTATAATGTTCGGCCTGCCCAAGGGCAGCTTGGAAGAGTCCACAATAGCCCTCTTTGCAAAGGCGGGTTGGAGAATATCCAAGAGTTCGCGCTCGTACAAGCCCTCCATCGACGATCCGGAACTCGACGGGCGCTTCGTCCGCGCGCAGGAAATAAGCAGATATGTCGAACAGGGGTTCTTCGACTGCGGGCTTACCGGATACGACTGGATCATAGAAAACGACAGCGATGTCGTGGAAGTATGCGACCTGATTTACAGCAAGGCAACCGCCCTGAAATCCCGCTGGGTGCTGTGCGTGAAGGAGGATTCGCCGATAAAGTCCGTAAAGGACCTCGAAGGCAAGAGAATCGCGACGGAACTCGTCAATGTCACGAGAAAGTATCTGGCCGACAAGGGGGTGAACGCGCAGGTGGAATTTTCGTGGGGGGCGACGGAAGTGAAGGTCCCCGACCTCGTCGACGCGATTGCGGACATAACCGAAACGGGCTCCTCCCTGCGCGCGAACAACCTGCGCATAGTTGAGACCATGCTCTACACCAACACGAAGCTCATAGCGAACAAAAAGGCGTGGGAAATCCCGGAAAAGCGCGCGAAAATCGAGTCTATCGCGATGCTTTTGCAGGCCGCGCTCGATGCGGGAAGCAAGGTCGGGCTAAAGATGAATCTCCCGAAGGACCGCCTCCAAAAGGTGATATCCGAACTTCCGGCATTGCGCAAGCCGACGGTCTCGCAGCTGTCGGATCCCGCGTGGGTGGCGGTGGAAACCATCGTCGACGAAAAGACCGTGCGCGAGATTGTCCCGACTCTCAAGGCGAACATGGCCGAAGGCATAGTCGAGTACCCGTTGAACAAGGTTATCGCGTAGGCTGCGTTTGCGGTTGCGATTCAATCCTGAATTTCTCCGCCTATTTTTTTCGTTTATTTTTTTCCGAAAAGCGCCCCTTAAAAAAGGGCGCGTTTTTTTGCCGCAGACAACAGACCCGGCCATTTGCGCGCAAAATGAGGCGGCAATTCCGGGGGACATTCTCCGCCGCCATACTGCCGCCGACTTGCGCCGCCCGCAGCGATTGCAACTGCAAATTCCGCTAAACCGCCGCTTCGACCGCAATTTCGACCGCAGTTAAACGCCGCCCATACAAGCGCGCGCACCGTTTAAACCGCTTTGCCGCGCCGAAAATTGCGCCTCAAGCATTCCTATCTGCCGTCCGACTGCCGCAAAAACGGCATTTTGCGGAAAAAATATCCGTTAAAAATCCCGCGCATTTTACTTCGCATATTTTATTCGCGATCCTGCGGCCGACAATTTGGGAAATCCGCCGCGCATAATTCGGTAGCGAAAAACCGATTCCCCCCCCATCGCCGCGCATTGACAAAAGCGGCAGATATGTAAAACCGCGCCTTCTGTTCCAATCGCCGCGCCTTCCGTTCCAAATAAAACCTCCCGCATTTTTAACAAAATGCCGGACAATCGGGCGAAACTTTCCGCACTGCATACAAGGCGGCGGTTTGAGTTTCCTCCCGCCAACGGGGTTCCGGAATGGCGCAAATCTGCGCCGGCTGCATAGATAATAATGCGGATCGGGAACGAAAAAATGCGAAAGAGTAAAAAAGTGCAAATGATAATGGGATATGGAAAAACATCAAAGAATAGGGGTATTTGTACCAAAGAAATAATTTGACAATACGCCTCCGCATTTTTACTCAAATTATTATCAATCCAACCCTAACTAATTTCGCCTCAAATGAAAAAAGCCGTATTTTTACCTTTCATTCTCGCCTTCTGCCTGCAAGCCGGCGCCGCCGAATACACCCTCACCTCAACCGACAGCACGGGACAAGGGGTATTCAAGGGATTTTCCAGCGACAATTTTACCGCCTCCCCCGATCTTCCCGCCGAAGGCATAACCTCCGAAGACAGCGTAATAATAGAAGGTTATTACGATATTCAGGCAGGTACTATCAACGTGGAGAATTTCACCTTTATAAGCAGCGGCGCATATGGAAACGGACTCTCCTTTAGCGGAGGCGCAAACATTCCCGTCATACGCGCAAAAAACATAAGTTTTCGTTTGAGAAATGACTCCACCCAGCCCAATTTTATAAACATCAACAACGCAAACGTCACATTCGCCGGCTCCATGAACAATTCCGGCTCAAATTTGTGCCTGCCGCAAAGCGACGGAATACACACGCCCGGAAACAAGAACGTCTATTTTCAAGCTTTCGACGAAAATACTCCGAGCGTTTCACACCTGAACAACATAATATTCTACTATACGCGTTCAAATGAGGCCGCGCAGTCGCATTTGTTGCAAGTCGACGCGGGCGCAACTCTAAACGCGTCCTCAATATACAACGGAAGCATACAGGCCGAACACATGGCGGAGGGCTATGCGACAACCATAAACATCAACGGCGGCGCCCTAAACGCCGCCTCCATACGATATCTCTTTGACAGCGAACTTCAGACTTTCACGATAAACCATCTGTCCGGCACGCTCGGCGCGCGCGGCGACATAACTCTCACGAAAAACGGGCTCGCAGGAACCCTCAATTACGCAATCGGCGAAAACGCCATATTCAACACGAGAGCCGAAAGCGACGCCCACACCATAACGCTGTCCTCGGACGTCGCTCTGTCGAGAAGTTCGGCGGAAGGCGTGGGCGGCTTCACCGTCCGCGGCGGGGGAACGCTGGCAATCGAATGCGACGTATCGGCCGTCAACGGAACGGTGAACGTGGAGGACTCCTCCTCGCTGAGGCTCGACTCGTGGCTTGCCGACGCGCAAAAGGTGTCGATAGGGGCCGGCTCGAAGGTTGAGGTTTCCTCGGAAATTTCTCTCGGCGAAAATTCGCACATAGTTCTCGGAGTAAATTCCGCCGAAGACTTTGCAAAACTGGTCGGCGCAATATCCGATTCCGAGAATATCGGGACGCTGGAATTTGCGTTCGGCGGAACGGCGGGCGACGTATTTTCGATAGCCTATACGGATTTAATTTCCGACTCCTCGCTCGACTGGAATAATTTTAACATAATTTCAAACGTCGATTACCTGCTTGGCGCGGACTCCATTGCGTTTAACGTTCCGGAGTCGGCCTACTGCGCGGCGTTGCTGGGGCTGGCGGCCGCCGCCCTTGCCGCACTGCGCAAAAAAAGGCGTTAGCTCGCCGCTAATCGCAAAAGTTTCTATTGCCGCGCCCGCGCCGCAGGCGCTCCGGCAAAATCCGATTTTGCAAATGCGCCCGCACGCGGGCGTTCCGGCACATCAGCGTTCCAAAAACCGACCCGCAGCGCCAAGCCGCCGAATCCCCCGAAAACGTTTGCCGCCATGCGGGGGGGGAAACGTTCCGCAATCGGAAACGCCAATTAAAAAAATGCGCAATTTTGACGCAGACGCATAACAAAGGCAACCGCTCCATTGCGCGGCGGAATAAGACAACGGGCAAAAATCCGCCGAATCGCCAGCCGGCGCCGCTCGCGCATTTCATGGGGAAGCCTGATTTTGGAAAGATGAAGTAGGATTTGGGAAAAGGTTCTTGGGAGGAAGGTTCAAGGACGGTTCAGGGGAGAGGCGTAAAGGGAGCGCAGTTTATGTTAAACTTGGAATAGGGCGAAAACCTTTCCAAATCTCACTCATTTTTTTTGGTGCCGGCGCAAAAGTTTACAAACTCAAATTCGGCCGACAAGCCCGCCTCAAAGCCTTTAATTTCCCGTTATTTCCCGCAATTTCCCTTTTTCCAATCTCATCTTCAAGCATCACCATTTCATGGGGAATCGGCAATCGAAAATCAACGGAACCCGCCAAACCGGACGCCGCCCGTCACTTCGCCGCATAGAACGCTTCCACGCAGTCGCAGACATAATCCACTTCGCCGTCGGAAATGGACGCGAAAATCGGCAGGCGCAACATAGACTTGGCAGCCTCCTCCGCGACCGGAAGACTGCGGACATCGCACCCCAATTTGCGCGCCATCGGGCAGAGGTGCAGCGGCGCATAATGCTGGGCGCTCGCAACGCCGCGCCCCTTCAAAAATGCCGAAAGCGATTTCGCCTCGGCCTCCGACCCCGCAATCAAAAAGAATATGTGCGCATTGTGTGCGCAATGCGGGGGAATCTTCGGCAGGGAGATTCTGCCGGAAGCCTCAAGGGGGGAAAGCCTTGCAAAATAGCGGTTCCACGCCGCCACCCTCGGCGCCGTAAGAGCGTCGAGCGCGTCGAGCTGCGCGGACAAAAACGCCGCCGACAGCTCGGAGGGAATGTAGCTGTCGCCTATGTCGACCCACGTGTATTTGTCGATTTTGCCCTCCACAAACTGAATGCGGTTCGTGCCTTTTTCGCGGACGTAGTACGCGCGTTCGCGCAAATCGGGAGAGTTGACCAGCAGCGCGCCGCCCTCGCCGCACATGACGTTTTTCGTACCGTGAAAACTGAGCGCGCCAAGCTCACCCATCGAGCCGAGCGCCCTGCCCTTGTAAAATGCGTTAAACCCCTGCGCGGCGTCCTCCACAACGACGAGTTTCCGCCTTGTCGCAATGTCCAAAATCGCGTCCATCTCGCAGGACACCCCCGCATAGTGAACGGGAACTATAACCCGCGTGCGCGGCGTGACGAGCTCCTCGATTTTCGTCTCGTCGATATTCAGCGTATCGCGGCGCACATCGCAAAATATCGGCTTGGCCCCGCGCAGCACAAAGGCGTTGGCGGTGGATACGAACGTGTAGGCGGGCAGGATAACCTCGTCGCCCGGCCGCAGGTCGCACAAGATTGCGGCGATGTCGAGGGCGGCCGTTCCGGAATTGGCAAGCAGGGCAACCGGCGCGCCGCAGGCGCGTCCGATTTTCGCCTCGCACTCCTTGGTGAAGGCTCCGTCGCCGTGCAACGCCCCCGATGCGATAGCGCGGTTTATGTTTTCAAGTTCGCCGCCGACCAGCGATATGCGATTAAATGGCACTTTCATTTGCGACATTTTTACTTTTCCTGAAACTTGGCATATTTGGCGGCGTTTTTCAAAGCAAAACCCCTAATTATTTTATGTTGACATATAATTTTTGAGTCAATAAAATTCATAAAAGAAAGGGTGGGCTTATGTATATAGACATATCGGACAAGTTTTACGGCGCCTGGTGGGGGGCGTTTTTGGGAGACGCGCTCGCAATGCCTACGCACGGATACGGCTCGCAAAAGATGCTGCAAGCCGACTACGGCACGATAACGGATTTCGTCGCGGCAAAACCCCAACATCCGGAGAGCGTCTTGAACGCGATAACCCCTCCGGAACTTCCGGCGCAATTCGACTGCATAGGGAGCGCGCGGCGCGAACTCTGGAAGCAGTACGCAATTCACCCGCACCACAATTTTGAAGCGGGCAGAAACACGCTGTCGCTGTTTCTGTCGCTGCATATGGCGGTGGCGGTGACGGACGGGGGCGCAGACTTCCACTTTGAAGATTGGATGAAGCGCTATCAGGCCGTCATGACGGCTCCGAACGGCCATCCCGACACGTTCATACCGGCGGTGCACCGCAAATATTTTGAGAATCTTGCGGCCGGAAAAGACGTCAAAAAATTCGGCTGTCCCGACGCCCACATCGGGGATATCATGGTGTTTCTGCCGCTCATTTTAGAGGGAATATCCGACCTTCACGCGGCAAAGCGGCGCCTCGCCAAGGCGCTGGCGTACTTTTGCACCGGCGAAACCGCGCCGAATACGGCCTACTTCGTTTCGGAAATAGTGTCGATGCTCGTTCGCGGAGCCACGCTTGAGGACGTTCTCTATACAATCATGACTCCCGACAGGCACTTCAGTCTCGCCTATCCGTACAGGAGGTGGATAAAGAATAAGGAGGAGGAAAGCGCCATAAACATGATGGGGCGTTTTGCGAAGTTGGAGGAGGCCGTTCCCCTGAGCATATACCTGTCGTTAAAACACGCCGGAGACTTGAAGGGCGCGCTGTTGGTAAACGCCAATATCGGGGGCGAGACTTGCGGGCGCGGTGCCCTGATAGGAATGCTCATGGGCGCCCAATGCGGACTGAAAAATATGCCGCAGGAAATGTTGGCCAAACTGAAATACGCCGGGGAAATACAGGCGCTCTCAAAAGCCGTGCACGACCATGTGATGAAATTCAAATCCGTCGCGTGAATAAATCCGCCGCGCGAACGCAAGGCCGCACACCTTGTCCCGGCCTCGGCAGTCTGACGATTTTTTTAGAAAATACATTTTGCAATTTTTTTCGGCGGCTAAAAGAAGCGCGCGTTGAAAAACCGCTCCGCAGGCGGTTTCCCGCCGCCGGGATTTGCAAAGCGCAATCCGGACACGCCGCCAAGCGCATCGCCGGTCGGAATGTTGAACGCAATGTCGAGCGCAACGCCCCGGCGGATTTCTCGCGGCTTGCAATACCGCAAAAAATAAGCGCGATAAAAAAATGTTTCACAGGCAACCCCGCGCGGCGCGCAGAGATAAAGCCGCACGCAAGGGCAATGCGCATTCACGCTAAAAATTCCGGCGCACCGGAGAAATTCGCGACCGAACAAATTCGCAAGATTCGCAAAATTCGCAAATCGCGCAGAATGCCCCCGTCCGCTGCGCGCGGTTGGGCGGCAAGCTTTCACGCCCACACAAGAAAGGATATTCCCAACCCCCGACAATAGCGCCAGCCCACAATCCCAGACTTTCACGTTCCCCCTGCAAAGGGAGATTTCCAAACCTTGTCCCAATTAGGAAAAAGGACGAACAAAAAATATTTTCAAACTCAAATCCGAAGGCGCAGCCGCATATGCCGCTTTTTTAAATATTCCAAAAATTTTCGCAATCGCCTCCGGCATTCCGTTTTTAAAAACGCGCCTTTCAAACGTCGGATTGCCCGAATTACCCGGATTGCCCGCCGCGCCTGAAGCGCAAAACAAGGCGACCATTTCGCGGGCTCAAAATGCTTGACTCGGCACATGCGTGTGAGAGTCTGAATGCAAGGCGGGGGGTAGGCGTTCGCTCGCAAGAGAGGAAAGTCCGAACACCCCAGGGCAGGACTCCGTCCGAAAGGGCGGGACGCGTTCCGCAAGGGGCGCGGACGGAAAGCGCAACAGAAAACAAACCGCCGCGCAAGCGGTAAGGGTGAAAAGGCGGGGTAAGAGCCCACCGCCGGCGGAGCAATTCGTCCGGGCAATGCAAGCCCAGTCCGGTGCAAGACAACATAGGAGGCGGAGCGGCCCGCTCAATCGCCTCGGGTATGTCGCACCCGCGCAAGCGGGGCGCGGTTTTCTCCAAAGGAAGCCCGCGCAGATAAATGAACGCCGTCGCAAGACACAGAATTCGGCTTATTCCCCCCGCCCCATTTTTCTCCCCCTAAAATCCGTTTTCGACTCAACGATACCGAGGGCTCCGCAGGAACGCGCGCTGAAGCCGCGCCGAAGCGTCCGAGTTTCCGCGGGGCGGCAGCCAAGCGCGCAGAATTCTAAAGGGTTGACTTTGCCCTGCAAAGATTCTTATATTTAATACAAATTAGAGGGGAGACAATTTGTCCGGCGCAATAAACGGAGATTAAAATCCGCGGCCCGGACATATGGGAGAAATGCACTATGAAGGAAATTTTTTTGAACGATTCGATGAAAGAGCTGCGCCTGTCGATTATTTTCGACGGGGCCGAATCTGCCGAGCGCGAATTTTCAAAGGCCGCAAAAATCATGGAAGCCCAGAGCGCGCAGGTCGTCACGCTGGAAGTATTCTCCGCAAAATGGGCTGAGCCTGCCGTCGAAAAATTTTGCAAATCGAGCGGATCAAAATTTCCGGTAAATTGGATATGCCCGCTCGATGAAAATGCGAAGCCGGTACTGGCTTCGGCGCACATAACCGCAATTTCCGGAGGAAGCGCGCAGACTTTGGAAACGCCCGACGGAAGCGTCGCCGTCAAATACGACGACGGTTTTGCCGCGTACGTGCGCACTTTTGGAATCGCCTCCGAATTTCGCAACGACGACGGCTACCTCCACACTCTGGCAAACCTCCAAGAGCTGGAAAAGGCCGTGGGGCTCTTCGGTTGCAAATATACCGACATAGCCCGCACATGGTTTTACAATGACGACATACTTTCGTGGTATCCCTCGTTCAACAAGGCGCGCACGGAATTTTACAGGGACAAGGGGGTGTTCGATTCGCTGCTCCCGGCCAGCACGGGCATCGGGGCGCCGAACCCGAAGGGCGCAAAGATAACCAGCGGGGCAATTGCGCTCCTGCCCTCGGAAAAGGGGCGAAACTTTGAGGTTTTTGAAGTGGACTCTCCCTTGCAGTGCGGGGCGCCGGAATACGGAAGCTCGTTTTCGCGCGCGGTGGAAATACGCACGCCCAAGAGCCGCCGCGTCATGATTTCCGGCACGGCCAGCATAGAGCCCGGCGGCAAGACCGCGTTTGTCGGGGACGCGGAAAAACAGATTGACCTCACAATGCGCGTAATAGAGGCGATTCTGTCGGCGCGCGGAATGGACTTTGGCGACGTCGTCCACAGCGTGGCATACTGCCTGAGACCCGAATACTACGGCGCCTTCAAAGCCTGGCTTTCCGCAAAGAGCGTCGACATTCCCCACTGCCCGTCGTTCAGCATAGTTTGCCGGCACGATTTGCTTTTTGAAGTTGAGCTCGAAGCCGCAAAGAAGGCCTAAGCAAACGTTTCAGACCTTTGCGCATTTGGCGCCGCATTTTCATGCGGCGCCTTTTTTTTGCGCGAAAATTCCGTCAGAAACGGCCGATTCGGCGCGAAAAACGCGCCAAAGTTCAAAAAGTTTCCGCTTTTATCAAAAGTTTCAAAAGTTAATTTGCATCATAAAAAAACATTTGATAACATGAAGGGGCTATTCAAATGCCGATGAACAATATACACACAATAAGAATAAAGGCCGATGCCGCCGATACGAACGACCCGCGCGACTGCCAGTCCGGAGAGGGCGTAAAAATAAGACGCAATGATGACTGCAATTTGGAAGTCACATTTTTCAACAGGGGCGAAATGCTGGACATGTCCGACATAGTTTCGGCCACGCTTGAAATACTTGAAATAGGCCAGAGAAACTCCGCCGCCCCGCGCGAGACAAAAGTCGCGCTCAGAAAGACGCTTTCGGCCTCCGAGCTGAACGCGTCGCTCGACGCGGAAGATTTTGAATCGGGGCTGGCGCACGCAAAATTTGCATTCGGCTCCGCCGATACCTCGATTCCGGCCGGAGAAAAATGGCTGAAAATATATCTAATTTCCGACGACGGCCGCAAAACGACGTTTTCCAGCGGCTGGATAGATTTTCTGGAAAACTACGGCGAAAACGCCGAGGATCCGGAAGACATAGGTTACCCCGCCCTCCTAACGCAGTCTGCAGCCGAGGCCATATTTGCGAAGAAATCTTCAAACCTCGCAGACCTTGCAGACGCAACTACGGCGCGCTCGAATATCGGTGCGGCGGCGGATTCAGAAGTGCTTAAAAAGGCGGACAACCTTCTGTCGGTTCAGAATCCCGCGACAGCTCGCAACAATATCGGCGCGGCGTCGGACGCGGACGTATTGAAAAAGAACAGCAATCTCGCAGACGTTGCAGACACAGCCACGGCGCGCTCGAATATCGGCGCGGCGGCGGATTCAGAAGTGCTCAAAAAGTCGGATAACCTTCTGTCGGTTCAGAATCCCGCAACGGCTCGCAACAACATTGGCGCGGCGGCGGCAAGCGAGTTTAACGCCGCGCTCTTGAGAACAAAAAACATCGGCACATTTGAAATTTCTTACGGCGACGGCCTTGCGCTGGCGCGGCCTCTCGAGAGGCTTCCGCTTTCGGTGTGCTTTAGAATCAAAATATCCTCGCAGTCGGTCGGCGACATTTACGCAGGCCAGGACGGATTGGGCGCCGCCTCAAATGCGGGATTTTGCCTATATAAGGATTCCGCCTCAACCTCGAAACTTGCGGCGCGCCTTGCGCCGTCGGGCTCGGCCTATACGGCAAGCTTTGCGGACTCTACCCTTGCGGACGGAAATTGGCACAGCGTCGCCGTTGTCCTAAATTCGAACGGCAAGGCATTCATAGACGGGGAACTCGTCGCGACAACTTCAAACTTCGACTCCTCCATTTCGCGCTTCGACTCTCCGGGGCGGTTCTATTTCGGAAAGTCTTTGGGCGGAAGGTTCGAGCTTTCGGGCATAAAGGCGTTCAACTTCGACATGTCCGCAAGCGGCGCGCCGTACGATGTTGCCAAGTGCGCCGCTGGAGAGGAGCCCCGGCCTGCGCTCTCGCGCTCCGCAATATTCGGGGACAAAAACTACGGCATATATTTCCGCACAAGCGCCAATAGCGCTTACGACGCGGCCGCAAACGTCCTGGCCTTATTCCAAGCCGCGGGAGTCGTGGCGACGCAGTCGTCGTTGCAGTTCAACGTCGATTTCCCCGTTCCGATTGCCGCCGGAAAGACCGTCAAAATAACCTACGACTCAATAACCGGCGACGCCGTCCAAAACTCAAACGGCGCCTATGCGTACATATCGTTCCGCAATTCCTCAGACCAGTATCCGCTCGGCGACGTTCAGCTGACGAGTTTGAGCGGCGGTACGATTCTTAAAACGCAGGTTGCGGATTATTCCTCCTACAAGTTGGACATAGTTCGCGTGTACGCGTATACGACGGCGTCTTCCGAAACCGACCAGAATATAAAAATCAACGGACTAAGAATAGAAGTTGACGGCGAGCTTCTGAATCTAAGCGACACCGCGAACGCGTATCAAGCGCGCGACATCTCGGCAAACGGGAATCACGCAACGCTTTTGGGAGGGGCTAAAGCTGGAAAATCTGCGGTTTTGGCGCAGATGGGCGGCAGGCATTATTGGGGAGAGGAAGTCTCGACCGGAGCATACATGCTCGCCGATTCGCATGTGTTGCCGGCAAATTCGCAAGTTGAGATTTTGGCAAAGGCGCAGACGGCGGCAACTTTGGAAATGGGAAGCGGCGCGTCCGCCCCAAGCGAATACGCAACCGCCGCAAGCGTGGGAACGCAGCTTTCGAGCGTTGTGACATTTTACACGGGAGCGGTTCCGACAAAGCTTTTTGTCACCCCGTCAATCGCCGGGCTGAAATTGGAATACGTAATAAAGATAAGCGAAGTTTAACTGCAAAAAATCATTCTTAAATAAAGGAGAACAAATATGTCAGAAAATAGGATAAAACTTGAAGAGGGCCGCTGGCTGGAAATATCGCGCGTGGAGGTCGCGGGCGATTTGTACGCCAGTTCCGACGGCGCGGAAAAGCTCGGCGACGGGCGGTATGCGGTAAGCTTGGACGCGGAAGAGGCGGCCTCGCTTGGGATTGCGAACATACAGGCTCTGGCCGACAAGTTCGCCGGAAGCGGCAACGCCAATGAGGAATAAGGGGGACTCGACATGGCAAAATACATAACGACTCTAACCGCGAGCCTGCTGATTGCCGGGTGCGCGTCGACGACAATCACCGAATACGACGAGAAAGGAAACGTCATAAAAGTGACGGAATCGGACGAGAGCGCGTTTGCGATAGCCGCGCAGAGCATACAGGCGAAGGACAACATGCTGCACGCTTCCGGGTGGACAGTTGGAGTCCAGCCGTCTGCGGGCATATACGGCGTGGGCGCGTTCGACATATTGGCCGCCTCAATAAAAGGTGAGAATGGCGCGGCGAATGCCGCAAGCTATGCGGCGATGATAAACGCGTCAAAAGTGTCGCTTGACGTGACGGCGAACGCGGAAGGCATAACTGCAAAAGCTGAAAGCGGAAATGAAACGTCTGCTGCAACCCAAAACGAAACTTCAACGAAGTAGGAGAATAGGCGGCATGGCGGACGAAACGAAACCGGCGGGCGCGCAGACGGGCAGAGAGGCGATAGGCTCTTGGCTGAAATCGAAGGGAACGGCAATCGGGGTTGCGGTGGGCGTTGCGCTCACTTCTTTAGGCGACTACCTCATGGGCGATAGCGGATTGATTCCCTTTTGCATCGGGCTAATCAAACAGGCCGCCGCGTTCTTCTGAACGCGCGGGCAGGCGGCGGTTTAAAGACGAAAACATTTTCGATAAAAAATGCGATTTTACAAAAATGAAAAAAATGTCTTTAAACCGCCTTGCGGCATATTTCATTTTCCGCTTCGGCTCGCATGCGCCGAAATTTGGCGCGATTGGATAGCGCAAAAAACCGCGCGAAAACGCGGCAAAAAAGAAAGCGCGGAAATGCCGAATCTTTTTGCACGCCGCCGAAAATACTAAAACGCGCTTTCGCGCGGCATACTGCGCGGCACACGTAAGCGCAACCGCATTAAAAAACATGCGACATGCGGAAGATGCGCTTGAATCAAAAACATATTCGCGCCCAAGCCAAAAGGGGAGCGGGACAATCAACGTAATTTTTGACGAATGGGCATTCGCAGAATATTTGACATTATAGGCAATTCGCTGTCGATCGGCAGCGCGACCGTCGCCACCGCCGCGCACGACGATCTCCGGCTGTGGTGCGTGGCCTGCGTCGGCATGGGGATTTCCGTCGTCTGCAATATTCCGCGCGTAAAGCAACGCAAATACGAGGCGCAGGAAGCCAGAATGAAACTTTGCGAGGAGTGTTTGAAGTCGCGCGCCTTTTCGACATCGTGCGTGGTCGCAAAAAAGCACAGGCCAAAACGTTGCCCGCTGGCCGAGCAAAATCCGCAAAACGCGCATTCCGGACAATGGGAAAGCGGGCGTTAAACGCCGCGCAAAAAAAACTGCGCACAAACATATCCGCTTCCGGCGCGCCATCGCACTCCCCCCCCACAAACCCATAAAAAGTGTTGCATGCCGAAAAGATTTTTTTAATGAATTCAAAACATGCAAAAGGATTTTTCTGGAGTTTGGACCGCGCTTGTCACGCCCATGGGCGAAAGCCGGGTGGATTACGATTCGTTGGAAAATTTGGTGGAAATGCAGGTTCGCGCGGGGGTGGCCGGAATAGTGTCGGTGGGGACGACGGGCGAATCCCCGACGCTGTCGCATGAAGAGCACCTTGAAGTAATACGCAAAACCGTCGAATACGCCGCAGGCAGGACTCAGGTGTATGCCGGCACGGGTTCGAACTGCACGTCCGAGGCCGTGCACCTGACGCGCGAAGCGGACGCAGCCGGGGCGGACGGGTTTCTCGTAGTAGCCCCGTACTACAACAAGCCATCGCAGGAGGGAGTGTTTCTCCATATGTCGGAGGTGGCAAAATGCACCGAAAAACCCATCGTGCTCTACTCCATTCCCGGCCGCTGCGGAATCGAAATTTCCAACCAAACGGCAAACCGCCTGCGCGAATCATTCCGGAACGTATGCGTGCTGAAGGAGGCCGGCGGCAAAGCGGAAAAAGTCGCCGACCTGCACGGGCTTGCCGGAGACAAAATAACGATACTCAGCGGCGACGACGGCAAGACGCTCGACTTCATCGAGGCCGGCGCAAAAGGCGTAATCAGCGTGGCGTCCAACATAATTCCGGAGAAGATGTCCGAGATGGTCGCTCTTGCGCTCTCCGGACGCATGGGGGAAGCGCGCGCAATCGAGGCGGAGTACGCGGAATTTTTCAAGGCGCTCTTCATAGAGCCGAATCCCGTGCCGATAAAAACGCTCATGGCGCTGGCGGGGACGATTTCCGACACCCATGTGCGCCTGCCACTCTGCAAAATGTCGGAGAAAAATCTTGAGATTTTGAAATCCGCCGCAAGGAGCGTCGGAATTTTAAAATAGATTTTGAAAATTCGAAAAAAAGAAAAAGCTCATGCCTGTTAAAGTACTTTTAAACGGAGCCAAAGGACGCATGGGACAGGCGATAATAGCCGCCGCTCCCGCCTCGGATTGCGAAATAGTCGGAGCCTGCGATTTGGGGGACGACATCGAACCGCACGTCAAGAATTGCGACGTCGCCGTGGACTTTTCGTTTCGCGACGCCACCGAGCCCCTCGCCGTCCTGTGCGCAAAATACGGCAAGCCGCTCGTCATAGGCACGACCGGCCACACGCCTCAGCAGCGCGAAAACATTTTGAATGCCGCCTCGAACATAGCGGTCGTTTGGGCCGGAAACTACTCGATAGGAGTGAATCTGCTCAACCGGCTGACGGAAATTGCGGCGGAAATTCTGGACGACTCTTACGACGTCGAAATAGTGGAAATGCACCACAGAATGAAAAAAGACGCCCCCAGCGGAACGGCCGACAAACTTAAACAGATAGTCTGCCGGGCGCGCAACGTCGGCGAAGACAGCGTGTGCTACGGGCGAAAGGGGCTGGTGGGCGAGCGTCCGCGGGGCGAGATAGGGGTGCATGCCATGAGGGGCGGAAGCGTTGTAGGAGACCATACGGTCGTGTTCGCGGCCGACGGCGAGCGCCTCGAACTTACCCACAGGGCCGCGGACAGAAAGGTATTCTCACAGGGAGCTCTCAAAGCCGCAAAATGGATAGTCGGCAAGCCCGCCGGTCTGTACGACATGTCCGACGTTCTAAATTTCAAATAAATCCGCGGCGGCATCGGGGAGGTAAAAAAGCATACTTTCGCCCTCCGAATGAAAACGGGATTCCCCCAAAGGAATGCGCGAAAGACAATCTTTGCGCCTTTGCGGAATTTCGCGCATAAAAAACGGCGAACAAATTTTACCGCCTTTTATCCCAAACGGAGAAAAACCGCCTGCCGGCAATCCCGACTCCGAATGCGGAAAGAAAGGCGAATATCCCGCGCACATATGAAAACTTCTGCAAAAGGAAAAAATGCGCGGCTGTTTAATCCGCCTTTAGCGGCGCTAATTCGCTTTGCCGCCGCAAGATTTTAGAGTTTTGCCCAAAATTTGCCGACGCGTTCGGCAATCAGATTTTTAGTCGGATTGCGAAACGCGCCACGCGCATGAAGCCGCGCGCAATTTATCAATATGCGGAAGGCAGAACGTTGAAAATAGGGCGGACGCAAATTCGCCAAACGGCGGAAAACATGAAACGCTTTTTCGGCTAAGCCGAATTTCTCATAAATCCGTCGAGAATTTCCGCAAGCGCATTTGCGGCGTTCGGGCTGAAGTATTCCGCGGCGCGCTTTGTGGCGGACGCGCACGCATTCCGAATATCGGGGCAAAGCGCGGATTCAGCCAATTCCGCAAGGGAGGCGTCGGAATCGGCGGAGAGCCCCGCGCCGAACTTTCGGCACGCGATGTCGACGTTCGTTCCGCGGGGGCCTATATATATTATTGGAAGGCCGAAGGCCGAATATCCGGAAAATTTGCTCGGACTGACGACGCCTTTTAGCTCGTCGTTCAAAAGCACGACGCCGAAGTCGAACCCCTCCCTCTTGTAAAACTCCCCAAGCTCCCCGTAGTTTTCCACGAAGGCGTGGCGTTTGAATTTTGCGCCGCACCTTGAACACATGCGCGCGAAAACGTCAGCCGCCGCCCCGCTTGCGCCGCAGTATGAAAACTCCACGCCGCGCCCTTCGGACAACAGCTTCAAGAGTTTTTCGAGCCTCCCGACGGAGTGCGACTTTCCCAAATTTCCCGAATACAGCAGCCGCAACGGCTCGTCCGAACGCGGCCGTTTGCGCAAGTCGAGCCATTCCACAGCCTTCAGCGAAAAGGTCGGGCAGACTGCGGTCTTTACGTTCGGAGCCCGCTCCTTGACAAGTTCGCGCATGGCCTCATCAATGCAGACTACCAAATCGAATTTTTTGAGCAGCAGCCTATCGACGAAATCCAGAATCTTCCATGTGCGGTTGGAGAGGGATTTTTCGGGAGTCGTTCGCACCCCGAAAACCGGGTGGTAATCCATCAGCCACAAAATTTTTTTGCGCCTGAAAACTCCGCACCAGAAGGCGTATGAAAGCTGAATCAGCGGCGGGGTCGTCCTCACAAAAACCGCGTCCGCGCGCGAAAACAGAATGCGGAATGGGGCCGATATGTGCATGTAGAAAAAATTGCACACGCGCTTGAATGCTAAGCCGTTCCCCCCGGCCCTTCTAAATATCCCCCCCGCCGCAGCTGCGCGTATGCCGGGATTGAGCGACTCCAACCTTGCTTGGACAAGGCCCCAAAGGGCGTCCGATTTTTCCCGCGGCGGCACGCCGGAGTCGTCCGCGAACTCGAACACGTAGAGGATTGTCTTCATGCGGAAAATTCGGCGTTCGAAATGCGGCCGGCGGCTAATGCGCCTCTTTTTTTGCCAGCTCGAAGTCGCTGTCAGTCATTATTTCAACCAGCTTTTTGAAGGGAGTTTTCGGCTCCCAGCCGAGCTCTTTTTTCGCCTTTGCCGGATCGCCCAGAAGCAAATCCACTTCCGTCGGGCGGTAATATTTCGGGGAGATTTCAATCACCGTCCTGCCCGTCTTTTTGTCTATGCCCTTTTCGTTTTCGGCCCGGCCGCTCCACTCTATCTCCATTCCCAATCTGGCGAAGGAAAGTTCGGCAAACTCCCTGACGGTGTGCGTCTCGTTCGTGGCCAAAACGTATTCCGAAGGAGCGTCCGCCTGAAGTATTCTCCACATGCCCTCGACGTATTCCGGAGCGTACCCCCAATCCCTCTTGGAGTCCATGTTTCCCAGCACGAGCTTGTCCTGCAAGCCAAGCTTTATTCTGCCGGCGGCGCGGGTGATTTTGCGCGTGACAAAAGTCTCGCCCCTGCGCTCCGACTCGTGGTTGAAGAGAATCCCGTTGCTGGCGAATATCCCGTAAGCCTCCCTGTAATTTATCACAATCCAATACGCGTACTGCTTTGCGACCGCGTACGGGCTGCGGGGATAAAACGGCGTCTTCTCGGTCTGCGGAACCTCCTGCACAAGCCCGAACAGCTCCGACGTGGAGGCCTGGTAGAATTTCGACTTCTTCGCAAGGCCGACGTCTTTGATTGCGTCCAAGAATCTCAGCGCGGCTATCGCGTCGACTTCCGCCGTATATTCCGGAACTTCAAAGCTCACCTTCACGTGGCTCTGCGCGCCGAGATTGTAGATTTCGTCGGGCTGCGTCTTTTCGAGCAGCCTGTTCAAATTCGACGAGTCCGTCAGATCTCCGTAGTGGAGAAAAAACCTGTCCTTAAATTCCGGATTGTTATAAATGTGGTCGATTCGCTGCGTGTTGAACGAGCTTGATCTGCGGATTATTCCGTGCACGGCGTAGCCTTTTGCAAGCAGCAGTTCCGTCAAATACGAACCGTCCTGCCCGGTGATTCCTGTAATGAGCGCCTTTTTCATAATTTGCCTTTTTGTAATTGTGCGATTTTAGGTTTATGCGCGGGGCAGTGGCAAGTTTTTTTGACCGATTCCCTCCCAAGCCCGCCAATTCCCGCAGGCGGCGAAAAAAGATTTCCGAGCGCGGCGCGCAAAAATCCCGCAGGCGGCAAGCGCAGGAAACTTTCGCTTCAAAGTGGCGGCCGCGAGCGGTAAACGTCAGTTTGCAACCGCCGCAAGCGCGCAAAAAACAAACAATCCGCGGCGGACAAACGCCGCTCGACGGGCGGCAAATGCCATACCGCACAAACGCCGTCATCAAGAAAAAATGCGAAGGGCGAACGTCAAACCTATCGTTGCCGGACGAACGGCAAGCGGCAAACACAATTGTTATCCGACGCCCGATAATTTCAATTGGACCGCTTGACGCCAGCTTTCCGACGTCCACGTCATGACGCTCGACTTCCCAGCGCGCAAAAATCGACATAGAGCAAACTCGCGCACAAAACTTATAGGCAAAATTTGCGCGCAAAACGACGCGCAATCCGATGCGCAATCCGATGCGCAAAAACCCGCGCACGCAATCCGCATAAAAAAAGAAACATACAAAAAAAGAAACGCGCGGCGCGCGAAAAGACTGCCGGATTGCGCGCTTTTCGGAATGCGGCCGGCGCGATGCTCCCGCCAAAGGCGGCCGCACGAAAGCGTCCGACAGCGCGCGACGGCCATGCGAAGGCAATCAGCGGGGCCAGTCGTAGTCGAAACGCTCTATATCCTCCTCGACCAGATCCGACCCCAGCTGCACTTCTATTATCTGGAGGCCGGAAACGGATTTTATCGCATGCTTGCGCCCGGCCTTGATTGCTATCACGTCGCCCTGCTTTACTTCGGAGAGTTCTCCGTCCAGAACAAGCAGGCCCGTTCCGTCGACCACAGTCCAAATTTCGTCGCGCAATTTGTGACGTTGGTAGCTTATGCAACAGCCGTCGTTGAAGCGCAAAATTTTCGTCAGCGAATTTACGCCGTTGCCGTGGCTTCCGGCGCCCATCACCCTGTATTCCCCCCAGCGGCGTTCCTCGTACATCGGGCGAACCTTGCCGAAATTCGGAGAACCCGTCAGGTTGCCGCTCGCGCCTTTTTCGCACAGCAAAATCCCGTCGGGACTGGCCGCGACAATCGCATTCCTTATCCCCGCGCAGACAACGGGAATATCAAGTTCGTTTACGATGCATGTGTTTTCGGAGTTCTCCAGAACGGCCTTTCCGAAAGTGTCTCCGGAAAACTCCCGCGAGAGCGCGTCCCACGTGCCCAAATCCTTCCACTCGCCGAAGAAGGGAACGACCGCCACGGATTTCTCCTTCTCCGCCACAGCACGGTCGAAACTGGTTTTGGGAAGTTCCGAATACGCCGCCCGCACAGCCTCAAACGATGCGTCGGAGACAAACTCCCCGATCACCTTCCTCATGTATCCCAATTTGAACGCGAAGATTCCCGCATTCCAAAAGGCGCCCGCCTCAACCAGTTCCCTCGCGCGCCCGACCGGCGGCTTCTCCTCGACCAGCGCAACGCGCTTGGCAATCCCCGATTCCCCGCCGGACTCCGCAAGGACATATCCGTAATCCGCCGACGCCCCGCGCGGCGGCACGCCCATTAAAACGATGTTGGCTTCGCCCGCCGCCGCGGCCTCGACCATTTTCGACACCGCTTCAAAATACCCGGCGTCCGTATAGGTGTCGACGGGCATCGCCACGACGATTTCATCGGCCGGACGCTTCATCTGGTCGGACAGGTATGCCGACGCAAGGGCGATCGCGGGAAACGTGTCGCGCTGGCAGGGTTCTATTATTATATTTTTGTCGCTCCCGGTCTGGCTGATGACGGAGTCCCTCTGCTGGTAGCCCGTGACGACGTACGTCTCCGCGCCGAGTCCGGACCGGCCTATCTGGCGCACGATTCTTTGAAACATCGATTCGAGTTTCCCGTCCGGCGAGCTGAGGAGCCTTAAAAACTGCTTTGAGCGCGCGCCGTTCGAGAGCGGCCACAGGCGCATTCCGGAGCCGCCCGAAAGCAGCGCTATGCTTATTGAGTTCATCTTCCAGATATTGTTTGGGAACATTTGCAATGCGGACGGCCGCCATTTTCGGACAAACGCAAATACTCGTTCGCCATTGCGGCCAGCGTTAAGAAAAATGTCAACACGACGGCATTGTACAAAATTATGTCAAAATACGAATAAAAAAGTACGGACAAGACGCCTATCGCCAAAACCAAGGCGAACGGGCGGGAGAGCGCCCCCCTGCGGAAAAGCGCCGCCAGCCAAAATATCAGCATGCCGGCCGCAACCGCAAACCAGAGCGCGCCGTATTCAAACAGAAACTGCAATATGTCGCAATGGGCGTTTTCCAACACGGTGAGCCTCAAGGTGTCGGGCGCGGCGGAGTACTCCGACATTCCGTAGGAGACGTCCTTCGGCCATATTCTCGATATGTAGGCAAAGGAGTTTGCGCCGTTTCCGAGAATCGCCCTCGATATGTCTCCCGACCGATAGCGGCAATCGACAGTTCCGCAGTTTTTTATCATGTCGCGCGCCAACATTCTGAACTCGCCGCGCTTGCCCGCCATTTCCGCGAATCCGCCGCCGCCGTCGAACGCCCTTTCGATTCTCTTGCCGACTGCCGATTCCGCCAAAAGCGGCGCGGCCGCCGCCGCTGCGACGCACAGCGCGGCAAGGCAGGCGGCAAAAATGAGCGCAAGCCTTTTTACGCTGCCGCCGCGTATCGCAAAAACGGCAGAAAAAGCCGCGGCGGCAACCAGCGCCTCCGCCCCCCAAACGCACAGCGCGCCGAAACTCCCCGACATCAGCAGCGACCCGGACAGCAACGCAAGCCCCGCGGCGGGCAAAAACAAATCTCTCCCCCGCTCCCGCTTGCACAGCGCGCGCGCAAACAGGGCGAGCCCGCACGTCCCGCAAAGTATCATGTATGCGCCCATTTGATTCTTATAGAAGAATCCGCCGTACGGCACGCCGAGGTTCCGGTCGAAAATCCCCCAGATCATGTGGGACTGGGGCCAGAGCGTCTGGTACGCGGCGGCCGCCGCGGATATTACGACGGCAGAATAGAATATGGCGCGCGCAAAAAACAGGCAATCCCGCCGAGTTCTCAAATTCAGCCTGATCGCGCAAAGCGACACCCACGCCAGAAAAAATTTCAAAAACGTCTCCCACGCGGAATCAAACTCCTTGATTCCGGAATGGACGCCGGCCGGGAGAAATTCGCAAAACGGAACCTGCCCGGACGTATTGTACAAACCGTGCGGCTCATAGACGAACCACACGTTGGAGGTCTGGACGGCCAAGTGCGCCAAAAACAGCATTCCAATCCAAAACGGCGGAAATCGGGAAAGTATCCCAAGCCCGCCGCGGGAATCGGACAGCAGCGAAACCGAAAAGGCGGCGCAGGCAAGCGCGGAAAGCGGAACCAGCGAAAATATCCGATTCCCCCCGAAGAACGCCCCCAAGACCGCAAACAGAAAGGCTGTCAGAATCTTTCCCGCCATGAAAACCCCGTCAATTTGAATCGTTTTGAACCGCCCGCAACAATCTCGGCGGCAATTTCGGCCGACATTTGAAAATCTAACCGTTGAAAATTTCGCGGTAAACCTCGCAGTATTGCCGCGCGATGTTGCCGGGCTCGAACCTCTTTGCGTTTTCAAACCCCTTGCTCACCAGTTCCGCGCGCAAGTCGGCGGAGCCCAAAACGTCCTCCACCCCCGCGCGAATCGACGCCACGTCAAAGGCGTCTACAATCCGCGCCGAATTGCGCGCCACGTCCTCAAGCGAGGCCTCGTGGGTGGTGACGACCGGACGCCCCGTAAGCTGTGCCTCCAAAACCGGAACGCCGAACCCCTCGTACGTCGACGGAAAAAGCAGAATGTCGCACTTGGCGTACTCCTCCAAAATTTCCGCGTCCGTCAGGTTGTACGCGTTGGAGTAATCCACCCCCGCGCGCTCGATGGCCGCCCTCGCCGAATCGGTCAGCCTCCCTATGGCGCGCAGTCGGCACTTGAGCCCCGCCAGAGCCGCCGCCGCGCGCTCGAAATTCTTTGTGTGCAGGTGGCAGAAGGCCAAGACGACCGGGCGGTCCGCGTCAAACTCCTTGGGCACGGGCTTGAAGGAGTCCGGGGCGGGATCCCCTATCACGACAATCTTTTCGGCGGGAATGCCTATGTTTTCCACAATCTGTCTCTTTGTGAACTGGCTTATGGCCGTCACCTTCCGTACCCTGCGCAGCGGAGCGTCGAAAAACAGCCGCTTGTATACGGCCTTGTTCAGCCCCCTGCGCCTGTTGAGAAAGTCCAAGTCGTGCACGGTAATCAGGGTTCTTTCGGGCTTGAGGCCGAGCGCAAGATAGTTTACCACCCCCGTAATGTGGTTTACGTCGCCTTCGACCCGCCTGGCGTCGAGCGCGTTTTTTATGTACGTGATCGGATTCTTATAGTTGTTTAGCGCGCAATAAAATTCGTCCTGCGATATATCCGGGGGAATGAATTTGCGTATTTGCGCAAAGACGCGCTCTATGCTGAACGAGACGCCGCGGCTTCTATAATAATACACCACTTTCATTTGCCACGTATTACTTGACAAAAAGACGCCACAAGCCAAGTATAAAAATCCATGCAAGCAAATAAAATGACGACGGCCGTTTTAATCCCGTGTTATAACGAGGCCGCCACCATTGGCAAAGTCGTCGGAGATTTTCGCAGGGCCCTTCCCGACGCGCGAATTTGCGTGTTCGACAACAACTCCAAAGACGACACCGCAAAGCTTGCGCGCGAGGCCGGAGCCGAGGTCTTCAGCGAGAAAATACAGGGAAAGGGAGCCGTCGTGCGCTCCATGTTTTCCAAGATAGACGCCGACGCTTACGTGCTTGCCGACGGAGACGACCAATGCCCCGCCGAATCCGCCCCCGACCTGCTCGCCCCCATATTGGCCGGCGAGGCGGACATGGTTTTGGGCGACCGCATATCCGGCGGCGCCTATGCTAAGGAAAACAAGCGCTTCGGCCACGAGTTCGGAAATTATCTGGTCAGGTTTCTGGTCAACAAAATCTTTCGCGGCAACCTGCGCGACATAATGACCGGATACCGCGCCTTCAACCGCAAGTTCGTAAAAAATTTCCCTATAAGAAGAAACGGTTTTGAAATCGAGACCGAAATGACGCTGCACGCGCTCGACAACCGCTTCCGCATAGCCCAGATTCCCATTGTCGTGCGCGACAGGCCCGCCGGCAGCAAGTCGTCAATGAACACCGTGCGCGACGGAATAAAAGTGTTGCTGACCGTTTTCAACATGTTCAAAAACTACAATCCCATGGCGTTTTTCGGAATGCTGGCTCTGTCGTTTGCATTGCTCGGCCTGATTGTGGCAATTCCGGTCTTTTGGGATTTCATCTTCAACGACGGCTACATTACGCACGTGCCGCTGGCGATTCTTGCCTCAGGGATAGAGGTCGTGGCGGTGATAACATTTTTCTGCGGGCTCATTCTCGACACGGTCGCCGACTACAACCGCCGGCTGTACGAACTGCGAATGGTCGATTACGAGACAAAGAACGGCGGCCTATGAGAATTTTGATGTTATGCCTGCTGAACGTGGCCATGCTGCTGGCCGGCCAGCTCATGTTTAAAATCGGCGCGGGCGGAAAGGACATGTCGGGGCTTTCCGGAATTTTGTCCGTGCTGCTTTCGCCCATGATAGTCGCGGCCGTCGCGCTCTACGCGCTCACGACCGTCCTGTGGCTCTACATATTGAGCAGCGCCCCGCTAAGCTACGCGTATCCCATTCAGGCTCTCGCCTATCCCGGCGCGCTGGCGCTTTCGGCGCTCCTTTTGAAGGAGAATGTGGGCGTTCTGCAATGGGTCGGGGCGGGAATAATATGCATAGGGGTCGCGCTGGTGGCGAAGTCGGACTTGTAGCATGAAAAGGGCGGTTGGAAATTGCGCCCTCGGCCTGCTGGCGGTCTGCGGGCTTTTCTGCGAAATATCGAAGCCGGGAATCGCGCGCATTCTCTCCCTGCCCGACCCCATCGAAGCGTTGAAGTCCGGCTACTCCCCGCCCGATTTGTGGGGGTCGAGCGCGCTCTTTCTGTCGGCATTCATAGCCTTCGCGTTCGCATTCGACAGATTGGCCGCGAATGTCGGCGCGAGAAAATTCGGCATCTGCCTTGCCTTCTCCGCCCTGTTTTCCCTGTCCGCGACGCTCGGAGAATGCATTTCGCTCTTCGGGGGAATCGAGCCGATTCTATCGGGCCGGACAAGTCCGCTCTTTGCGGCGTTGGCGGCCGGGCAATTGGTCGGCGGAGCGTTTCTGTTTTTGCCCGTTCCGCTGCTGGCCGCACGGCTTGCCGAAAAGTATCCGATTGGCGGGGGCGAAACACGGTTCGATTTCGCAAAAACTTTCGCGGCAAGCTTCGGGTTTTATTTTGCAATCTGGCTTCTGTTCGCCGCAGTCCACGGCCTCGCCATACAGTTCGACACCGCCGTCCAACTTGACGAATGCGCCTCCGGCAGCTTCACCCGCGACAATCCCGTATTTGTCACTTTGATGCTCGACGCCGCAATCCGCACGTTCGGAATGAAGGCGGGCATATGGGCGTTCTCCGTTTTGCAAATGTCGGTTTTTGCCGCCGCCTGCGCCTATGCCACCGCCTCAATAGCCGAGCTTGGAGCGGGAAAATTTTGGATATGGGCGGCCGCGCTGTTTTTCGCCCTGCACCCGTTCAACGCAGTCTACGCAACCGCGCCCGGAAAGGACACGCTTCTTGCCGCATTCTGCCTGCTGTACGCGGCGGTTGCCGGGCGGCTGGCGACGGGAAAAATGAAGCTCGATCTTCGCGGAACGGCTCTGCTGTTTGCGGCAATGTCGGGAATGTTTTTTTCAAAAAACGTCGGGGTTGTCGCCGGCGCGATGTCCGTTCCGTTCATGCTGTTCGCCGCGGGAAAGAACCGGGCGAAGTTCCTGCTCGCGGCCCTCGCGGCCTTCGCGGCGTTCCATTGCGCGACGCGCATTGCGGAATCTTCCATGCAGCTTTCGGGAGGCAAGCCGGTCGACATGTACTCGTCGCTCGTTCAGCAAGCCGCAAGAATCGCGGCCGTCCACGGCGGCGAACTTCCGCCCGAAACGGCGGCAAAGCTCTCAAAGCTCATGCCGTTTAAAGACTGGGGCCAACGATACGATCCCCACATCGCCGACCCCGTCAAAGGCGGCATAGACAAGGCGGAATTTGTCGCAAACCGCCCGGACTACCTGAAGCTGTGGCTCGGCATGGCGGCGAAATATCCGCTCACCGCCTTCGACGCCGCCGCATGCGGCTCCGTCGGCTATTGGCACTGCGACGTTATCTACGGAACAATTCCGCATTCCACCTACGCCGAATCCCGCCAAGCCATGGCCGACGCCGGACGGAAAGTTTCGCTGCCGCAAATCGACTCTCCAAAATCCGCGCCGATGTCGGCGTTGTACGGGCTTGTGTACGCGCTGAAGCTCCTTCCCGTCGTCTCGCTCGCGTTCAGCTTGGGCTTTTGCGTATGGGCGTTGGCGCTCTGCCTGATGCTGGTTGCGATTAGGCGGGAATACGGGCTCTGCGCCTGGTTTGCGTTCCCGGCGCTCATTTGGGCCTCGTGCGTATTGTCGCCGGTGCACGCGGAGCTCAGATATGCGCTGGGGCTTTTTGCGCTCGTCCCGTATGCCGCCGCTCTTGCGTTTTACCGCGCAAAAGAAAATCCAGTCCGCTCCGTAAATGCGTCAGCAAACAGCCCGAAAGCCGGCGGCTAACCGCGCCCAAAGGGTATGTTCTCAAGCTCCAAGCCTCGTGCGTATTGTCGCCGGTGCACGCGGAGCTCAAAATATGCGCTGGGGCTTTTTGCGCTCGTCCCGTACGCCGCCGCACTTGCGTTTTACCGCGCAAAAGAAAATCCAGTCCGCTCCGTAAATGCGCCAGCAGACAGCCCGAAAACCGGCGGCTAACCGCGCCCAAAGGGTATGTTCTCAAGCTCCAATATGCCCGCGGCTATCTCACGGCAGGACTTCGCCTTTTCGGATATTATCGCCCTGCCCCTCTCGACGAGCTCCGCCGCGGTTTCGGGCGAGTCCCTCAACTTCAATATGGCGTCCCTGAAGGATTCCTCGGACGAAGTGTCGCAATACAGGGCGGCGTCGCCGCAGACGGCGCGCGCGAAGTCGGCGTCGGTCGTGACGATCGGAAGGCCGAAGTACATGGCCTCAAGATAGGGGATTCCGAGGCTCTCAAGTTTCGTGGGCATGGCGAGCGCGTCGCACTTTTCGTAAAGGTCGAACAGCCCGTCCATCGGAAGAAATCCAGTGTAAATGACGGAGTCCTCAAGGCCATTTTGGACGATCGTATTGTAAAGTTCGCGCGGAAATCCCTTCCAATTTTTATCGAGAGTCAAATAGCACCTGACGTCCGAGAGCTCGTCCTTGTACTTTACGAACGTATCGACAATGATTTTATGGTTCTTGTGAAACGACATGTGCGCCGGATAAATGAGGTCGAACGTCTTGCCGCGCCGCTTATTCGCGCATGCGCCCGCGGGCTTTGCGAATATCTCTTTCGGCAGGAAAAAGTCTATCACGGCCTTTTTGCCGGCGTAATTCGGAAACCTCTTTTCAAAGTCCCGCTCGACCACGCCGGTCTGAAAGTAGAGCCTGTCCATGGACTTCAGCGACCTCTCAAATTGGATTTGCTTCGCGCGCGTCTCGATCCAATATCTTGCGCCCACTGAAGAGGCGAAATCCGAATATATGTTTGAATTGTGCAGTATCACGGACTGCCTTCCGGAAAGGCCGTTTATGGCGTAGTTTCCCATGGAGAACGTCCAGTCCGGCCCAAACTTTCGCACGCGCGGCTCCATGGCGAGTTTCTGCCACAAGAATCTCTCAATCGTCCCGCGGCCGGCCGAATGCATCAATTCGACATTTTTAAAATCGCAGTCCACGGCGCCTTTAAACGGGAGAACGGCCAATATTTGGTGCCCGGTATTGCCGAGCAGCTCTAAAAACTCCGGCAGCAAATTGGCCATTACGACCCTTCCGCCGCCGTCCCGCAAGTTGTTCGCAACAAACGCAATGCGCATAAATTTCCCCCGCCGCCATTCGACCCGACGCAATCGGAAACTTCAACCCGAATTTTCCGACGCGCGCATTCGGGCGCAGAAATAGCTCATTCAATTTTTCAGACCGCATTGTCAAATTTCCAATTTGCATTGCAAGCATTAAAAAAATCCGAACGCCGCGGGAGTGGAGGGGGGCGCGCGGTTATCGGGCGAACCGGAAAGCGCGGCGGGCATTGCGGAAGCGGCGGCGCGTTTAGGAAACGCCAAATGCGAAAGGCAAAATAATATAAGGCGGAATTGAATTGACATTAAGGGAAAGTATATTAATAACATATTAAAATATATGACAAAGGAAGAATACTGCGAAAAAATATTGGAGGCGTTGGCCTCGGTGGACGGAGTGGACGCCTCCGGAGTGGACGCAAACACGAAATTTTCCGACATAGAAAATCTCGATTCCATGTCCATGGTAAACCTGCAAATGAACCTGCGGGAAGTAATCGGCGACAAGGCAGACCAAGTTTCCCCCGTCATGGACATGACCGTCTCCGACCTGGCCGAACTCTTCGCCTCGCTCTGACCGGAACGCCGCGCAAGCAAAGCGAAAACGCCGTCCTCCGGCGGAATCGTCCGTTTTCGGAATTATTTTTTAGCGTCCCATGAATGCGTTTATCATATCTACGGGTTCTTACCTGCCCGAAAGGGTCGTGGACAACTCGGACCTTAAGCAGTTCCCCGCAAACGCGATTCCGCTCATAGAGGCAAAGACGGGAGTTAAAAGCCGGCGATATGCGGGCGAGGGGCAGTTTACGTCCTCGCTTGCGGCAAATGCGGCGAAGGCTTGCCTGCGGGAATTTCCGCCGGAAAAAATCGACGCGATTCTGCTGGCGACCTCCACCGCCGACAGGCCGATTCCGGCCGCAGCCGCGCGCGTTGCGTCGGCAATAGGGGCGAAAAACAGCTTTGCGGTCGACTTAAATTCGGTGTGCACCGGAAGCGTTGTCGCCGTCGAGTTTGCGGCCGCCCTCGTGAAGTCCGGAACGGCAAAAAACGTTCTGGCGATTGCGGCGGACTCGTATTCGAAGATTCTCGACATGTCCGACTTCTCCACCGCTCCGTACTTCGGCGACGGCGCGGGGTGCGCGCTGGTTTCCTCCAATCCCGAAAACGCCGTCGCCCGGATAGGGGAGGCCGCAATTCACACCGACGGGGACGGATTTGAAACCATCACCGTAAAGGCCGGCGGATCGGAAATTCCGTTCGGGGCAATTTCAAATCCCAAAGACGCGTTCTTCAAAATGAAGGGCCGCGCGGTATTTGAATTTGCAACCGACAAGGGCAGAGCGGTTATTGAGGAGTGTCTCGCAAAAAACGGCGCGGACAAGGCGGACGTTGCGAAATTCATACTGCACCAGGCGAACGTAAACATTATCAAAAAAATCGCGGGAGACTTGGGCGCGGACGAGGGCAGGTTTTTTACGAATCTCGAAAAATACGCGAACACGGCGGGAGCCTCGACCCTGATTGCCCTCGACGACTTTTTGAAGGGCGGCGAAAGCCCGGCAGGCAATGTCGTGCTGGCGGCCTTCGGAGGCGGGCTGACTTGGGGGGCGATTCTGCTGGAGAAACTGAAGTGATATGGCGGCTCCCGGCTTGTATTCCAAAGACAACGTATTCCTTTTAAACAATCTAAAGGGATTCGCCATACTGTTCATATGCCTGATTCACTCGGCGGCGAGAGAGACAGTGTATTCTTTTTTCATTTTGGGAATGCCGCTGTTCGCTTTCGCCTCCGGATTTGCGTGCAAGCCCTCCGGAAACTCGGTGAGCTTCGGATACCTCAAGAGCGTGCTGACGCTCTACATTCTGGCGAACGCGCTGTACATGCCGTTTGAGGCGTATTTGATGTATCTCGAAGGGACGCTGAATATACCCGCGCTGCTGCTGGGGCCGACGGGCGGCATCACGTGGTATTTCCCCGCGCTGATAATCTGGTACTTCCTGACGTATTTGGCGGGGCTGTTCAAACGTCCGGTTATTGCGGGCATCATCTTTTCACTGCTGGCCTACGCGCTTGTGCGAACAATGTCGGGAACGGTGGAGGGATTTTACTGGCAGCGCCTCTCAAACCTGATGGAAATGGTGACGAGATTCTTCCCGTGCTATTTAATCGGGGCGTATTTGCCGTGGGAAAAAATAGTGTCCATGCGCAAGTGGAAATTCAAATACTGGCTCGTTGCGGGACTATTGCCGTTTTTTGCGCTCTACCACTTTCAGGTGCTCAAGTACTATCCCCAAACCCACGTATTCATACAGGAAACGGCGTACTTCGCGGGCTCGCTGCTGGGAGTATTCGCAATGCTGGCGGCGTTTCCCGGCATGAAGATAAGGTTTCTCTCGGACATAGGCAAGGCGTCGCTGAACATATACCTCTTTCACTTCTACATAAACCTTGTGGCCAACAAAGTATTCGTCAAAACCATCGGATACTCGCCGGCGTGGCTCATTTACGCGGTGGTTGCGGTTTACGTCTATGTGCTGTCGAGAGACTTTGCAAGCCGCGCGGTGATGGATTTGACCAACGCGGTAAAATCCCGCATATTTGCGAAGTAGCGTTTGCAAAGCGGCCTTCCGTCCGCCGAGACTCCGTCCGCTGAAACACTGTCTGCCGAAACTCCGTCCGCCCCTCATTGCGCGCCGGCAAAAAACTTCTTCCGCCGTTTAAAAGGCTTTCCCTTGCGCCCCTCGCGGCAATTTGAAACCTTCCGAAATTTTGTTAAAATAAATTTTTCAGAAGCTTTCGTTAAAATAAAAAACTCGCCCTCAACCCGTTGACGCCCGCGCGAATTTTTTTAAGCCCAAAGTTTCTTGGGCGAATTGTTTTTTTGCGCAAAACGATTCAACGCCCTCGCCGTAGTTTTGGCGCAAACGTCCGCTTAAAACAAACGGCCGCTTCAAGTTCGCGCCGCCCAAAGGTTGAGACGAGCCGCCCGCCCCGCCGCAACCCGCACAAGGCGGGCGCAGAAAAGCCGGGCGTAAAGCCGCCGCAAACAATGCGGCGCAAATCGCGCCGTCACATGCAATCCCCAATATTCAAATCCGCGTGCGACTCGACGTATATCGGCAAGCCGTCAATGTCGCGCAGAATGAGGTTTCCTTCCGGAAAGGTTTTTTCCGTCTCCGGCGGCGCCTCGCCGTCTCTGTCCAAAGCCAGCAACGCCTGGTATTCCGACATATTGAAACCCGCGCTTGCAAACGAGGAACTGAAAGCCACATGCCGAATGTTGATTTCCGTGACATAGGGCCTTCCGCTCCCGTCGGCCTTCATGTCTACCACGACCAATCCGTTCATAGCCTCGCCGGTATGGGAACAGACGGCGTCTATGGCGCGCAGCGCGGTTTGCTTGACTCTTTCGTCATTCAGCAGGCGCCCCACCGACGTATTCCCCGTGACTCCCGATACGGAAACTTTCGACATTACATATTCGATTCTTTCGGCCGCGCACAGCTTTACCAGCCGCCCGTTTTTAAAAAGGCACATGCAGCCGAAATTGCCGCCGGAAAGATATTCCGACAGCTGGAATTTCTCCACCTTCGGATTCAGCCAAACCCACGCCTTCAGCTCTTCTAAACTGCAAACTTTCAAAGAGCCCTCCCCCGAAGCCGTGCCTGCGGCGCAATCCCTTATCCATGCCGGGAACGCCAGAGGCGGCTTGAAATCGGGGCGCAGAGCCTCCGCCGGAGTTATGTTGCGCGTCTTCGGCACAAGGCCCTCGCCGTCGAGAAGCCTAAAGAGCTTGTCCTTGCTTATCGCCAGTTCGCAAAATTTCGGCGGCGGAAGCAGGCACCTCACGCCCTCAAAAGGATTTTGCGACCAATGCAAAACTTCCGGTTCCGGAACTACTATGGCCAAATCGGGCTTCTCTTTTGCGAGAATCTTTTGCGCCCAAACGCGGTAATCCGGCGACGACACCGGCGGAACTTTGTAGATTCTGTCGAAAATTCCCTCGTAAAAGGCGTACAAAGCCCTGCCCATATCCCAGCCAACAATTTCGGAATCTCCGAAGATTTCGCTTTTGCGAAGCGATCTGGCAACGCTCCTTGCGGAAACGGCGCACGCCCCCGTAATTAGTATTTTCATGATAAGAAATCGCCTCCGTCAACCGCCGACAAACAACCTTCCACCGGAACAATACGACATGTTATACAAACATAATTTGCATGAGCGCTTTTTTTAATTTTTAAAATCCAAGAAGCGCGCCTCCGATTAATATAAGTTAATAAATCGAACCTTGCAAAGTAAAGCCAAAAAACGCAGCCGTTCCCAATAGACCGCACTCCCCAATTAAAAACTTGCCCGCAAATTCCAACGGCGTAGAAACGTGGCATGTATAAGAGATTTTTCAAGAGGCCAATAGACTTTGCGCTCGCCCTGGCAATAATCGTCGCGCTCTCTCCGATATACGTTGTCTTGTCCATACTCATAAAAATAAAAATGGGCTCCCCCGTAATCTTTTCCCAAACGAGGCCCGGCCTAAACGAAAAGCCCTTCAACATATACAAGTTCAGAAGCATGACCCAAAAAAGGGGCAAAGACGGAAACCTGCTGCCCGACAGGGAACGGATTACAACCCTCGGAAAATTTCTGCGAAAGACCAGCCTGGACGAAATTCCCCAATTTTTCAACGTTCTCAAGGGCGACATGTCTTTCATAGGGCCGCGCCCCCTGCTGACACAATACCTTCCATATTACACTCAAGAGGAAAAACTGCGCCACAGCGTGCGCCCCGGCGTTACGGGACTGGCGCAGGCAAAGGGAAGAAACACGATTTCATGGGACAGCAAACTGGCCTTAGACGTCGAATACGTAAAAACTCTCTCATTTTTCAACGATGTAAAAATCGCCCTGCTCACGATAGGAAAAGTGCTTGCGCGTTCGGAAGTCATAGCCGTTCCCGTGGAGAAGTATCTGGACGACGAACGCCGCCGGGAAACGGCGGAATCCAAAACCGATTCAAAAACGCGCTAAAAAACGGGCTACCGCGCGCGGCCGCCGATGCCGCGCCTCAAGTTTCCGCCGCCCTAAAATCTTCCTAAGACCTCCTAAACCTCCTAAATTCGCGCTCCCCGAAACGGACAAAATCCGCGCCGGACGGCGCCAAGTCCGTTCGGGAGACTTCTCCCTTTCGCATTTTCCGCGCATCGCCGCATAACTTTAGGCGCGCGATAACCTTAGTGCGCGCAACATATCGGCCGCGAATGCCACATGGGATTCAACCTTTCCAAAACAGGGTCTTAATCAGCATGCCATAACAAAACGCGCCTGCAATAAGCCAAGCCAAAAGCGCAAACGCGAACGCGCGTTTGCGCGCGGACATGTACCTCATGAATCCGTTTTCGTCGTTCTTGTCGCCTCTGTTTTCAATGTAGCGGAAAAAATCCGCATAGGAATCGTCGGTCAAAACCACTATCTTCAGACCGACGACCCCCGCGCCAAAAACCGACGCCAAAAAGCCGAAGAAGTACAGGAGCGGTTCCCAGCTTACGTTTCTAAAAATATCGACTGCGTTAAATTCAAAATCCATAATCCTAAAAAACGCTCCGCAATAAAGCCGCGTTCAATGCGATTCCGCCCGGTTATTTCCTCCTCCTGCGCAATGCGGCGAGCGCCAGACAGGCCGCGCCGATTACGGCGGCGCAGGCGGCGGGTTCGGGAACCGCGGCATATCCGTAGTATGACAATTCGTCGGCGATGAAGGACAGATATTGCCCGTCGTAGTTCAGGCCGCTTATGCCGTCGGCCTGCGTCCACTCCCCGGAATCGCCCCTTTGGAATATGGAGAAGTCGGACGCGTTAAGCGAAGAATCATTTACGAGAAAACTTATGACCACGCTGTCGTTTTCGGACGACATTGAGCCGTCGAAGCCGTAGGCCTCCACGATTCTGAAACTGTCGCCCACAAACTCCCTCAGCGAATCCGTGGCAGTCGTCACGGAATTGACGCTGGCGGAATCCGCGTTAAAGGCCATGGCTATTTTTACAATCTCGCCGTCGCCCGCGACGGCCGAAATTCTGCCGTTTTCGCCCACGCTTGCAGGCTCGCTCAAGACGTCTATTTTAATATTTGCCGCATCGCTTGCCGAAAACGCGTTGTCGGCATACGTGCCGCCGTAGGCGATTATTTTTCCCGCTCCGCTGATTCCCCCGGAGGATATGCCGTAGCTTCCGGAAAGCAAATTTGCGCCCGCCGAAATAGTTATCGTGCCGGAGTTTTCCACCGCGGCGTTAATCTGGGTTTCGGAACCTATCGCGAGATTCAAAAAGCCGTCCGACGCGATGCTTATCAGGCTCGAATTTACCTTTCCGCTTTCGTTTACGTTCAGCGCGCTCCCGTTTTTAATTGCCATTCCCCCCTCCGCGTTCACCGTTCCGCCGAGCACGTTCATGACGCCGCCCTTGTCGGCCTGCGAATAGTTGGAATAGAATCCGAGATTTACGCTCTCTTTCGAATTGAACACGCCGCCGTTTCTGACATTGACGACGGTATCGTTGTCAAACTGGCCTATGTTGCCGAGCTTTCCGACGCTCAGCGTTCCCCCGTTTATATCCAATATTCCGCCGTGGGACAGATTTCCCGCAGTGCTCATCTGCGCTCCGTTGGAAACCGAAAGCAGGCCTCCTTCGTTTATGTATATATTGTGCTGGCTGTTGTCTATCGACACGGAGGTGTTTGCTCCGTAAACTTCCATAACGCCGCCGTTGCGTATGGTGATGTCGCCGGCGCCGTTTTCGCCGGACACAGACATGGACGAGCCGCCGTCCAGAGCGAAAACGCCGCCCTTGCCTATGTTCAAGTGGTTGGAGACGGCCACTTGGGAACCGCTCGCCGAAAGTTTTGCCGAAGGAGCCGCGGTTGCCGGATCGTTTGCGAGGGTTTCGTCGAACACTCCGAGAGTGACATCGTTGAAGTTGAGCTTCGCGCCGTTTGAAGCCGTCAGGCTTCCGTCGGCCTTCGTGCCGATGTTGACGGCCTGGGCTGCGTTGACAACGCCGCCGTTTACGTTCACGGCTCCCTTCCCGCTCGTGCCGTTGTCGTTGTAGTTCGTGGAGCCGATGTTCAGGTCTCCGCCGACGACGTCGAGCCTTCCCCCGGCATTGACGTTTATTTCGGCGTCCTTGCTGACAGTCTCGTCCGCCCTGTGCCCCACGTTGATTCCGGCATGCGCCTCCACGAGGCCGCCGTCATTTATGTTCATGACGGTCTTGCCGCCTCCGAGACTCGAATAGTCCCCGCCGAAATTCGACGCGATCTGCGCCTGCGTCCAATTTTTACCGAGAGTCAGAACTCCGTCGATTTCCGCCATGCCGCCAAATGCCAGATAGCCCAAATCCGCCGAGGAGCCGCTTCCGACGCTCATCGAGGCGCCCTCGTTTATGCCGACTTGATAAGAATGCCTCCAAACGGAACCCTCGCCGGATACACTCACGCTTTGCCCGTTTTTAACCGCGAGCCAGTTGCGCGCGTCATCGCCGTAGTTGCTGTTCAGAGTCGCGCCGTTTGAAACGTTTACGGCGCCGGCGACGGACTGGTAGGCCTTGACCGCCCCGCTGCCCAAATTCATCGTGCCGCCCTCCACATTGAGCGTCCCCAAGAAATGTTCCATCGACCCCCTTACGGTGAGAGTTCCGCCTCCGGTCTTGACGACGGTCGACAGCGAATCCGTCGAGGCGATAGAGTCCGTTCCCGCGCTCCCGTCGCCTATGGTGACAGTCGCGCCTTCGGAAACGTTGAACGACGCGCTCGACCCTTCGCCGCCATAGCTTGAAAGGCGAATGAAGCCTCCCAGACTGTCGTTCTTTTCCCCGCCGACCAAAACGTAATTTCCGGAATACACAACGTCTTTAGTGGCGTTGAACTTGATGTCGGAGGCGTTTGCAAATATGGCTCCCCCGCCGTTTCTCGACATGTCGGCGGGATTTTTTACCTCCACGGAGTTGCCCGTAAAAGACGCGTCGTTGAACACGGTTTTTTCGGCGGACGACTTGGTGTAAATGCGTAGCGCGCCGCCTTCGGCCCTGGTGTCGCCGACGGCCTTGTTTCCGGCGAATGAAGTGTTGCTTATGACGAGCCCGGAACCCTCATTGTTGGATTCGTAAATTATTGCGCCGGCGTTGACGATGTTGCCCTCGGCCGTATTTCCGGAGAACGACGAATTCGATATTTCGACGTTTATGGTACCGCCGCCGTAGCCGTCGGCAAGATAGAGCGCACCGCCGCTTACGGAAGCCTCCGAACCGTCGAGAGCGAGCGCGCTGTTGTTTTCAAACGCGGTATTGTCGAACTCGTACTTTCCGCTCCATGCGACAATCGTTCCGCCCTGGACGCTCATGCCCGTCGCGCTGTTGCCGGAAAATTTTACGTTTTCAAACTTTCCCGACGCGTTTGCCCCGTTAAAGTGAATCGCGCTGCCCTGCACGTTCGGCGACCTGTTCTCCACCCACGGCTTTTCGCCCGGATTTACCGCGGACTTCGTGCCGACGACTTCGGAGTCCTTCATGCTGAGCGCGCCGTTGACGTAAATCGCGCCCTTGACCCATGTTCCGCTGGCCTGCGCCCCGTCGTGGGTGAGGGAATTGTTTTCAAACTTCGCGTTTGTAAGATTGAGCGTGCCACCCTCCGCGACCTCCGCAATGGGAGCTACGAAATATTCCAAATTCGCCCAGGAGGCGGAATTTTCTATTCCGCTCCACTTGCCGCCGTCCGAATTGAGGGTCGCGCCGGAAGCCACGTTTATGTCCGTTGAGGCGAGTCCGTTATTGGCGTTCATTACGCCCTCGTTCACGTTTAAAATTCCGGTATATCCGGCCATCGAGCCGTTTACGGTGAGCGTTCCGGCTCCCGATTTGGAAATGGCGTCGCCCTTATCGCGGTTTGCGATTGAGTCGTACCCCTGTGCGCCGTTTCCTATGGTTAGCGCGGCTCCCTCGGAAATGTTGAAGTTTACGGCCCCTCCCTCCTTCATGTAGAGAAAACCGCCGCGCGAGTCGTCCTTGACGCCGCCGACTTCGGCAAAATTGCCGGAATAAGTCATGTTCTTTGTGACGTTCACATTCGCGACGGCGCCGGCTTCCACGTACATCGCGCCGCCGTATCCGTTTCCGATTGCGGAGTTGTCCGTAAAGAGGACGTTTGTGGCATTGCTGACGGCTCCGGAATTGCTGGCGTAAAACGCGCCGTAGGCGTCCGAAGAACTCTTGGCGACATTGCCCGATATTGTGGAATCCGTCATGTCGAGAGCGGCCGCGTAATTTTCGACCGCAGCCCCGCGAGCCTTGTTGTCTGCCTCAATCGTGTTGTTTAGAAAGGAGGAATTTTTAACCGAAAGATAGGACCCCTTCGAATTGACATTCAACGCCCCGCCCTGAACCCTGTAATTGCTGGACGCGTAATTTCCGGAGAATTGCGCTCCGTCGACATAGGCGGAACGCCCGTACATCACGTTCAAAAACATTCCGTAAACCGTGCCGTCGGCGGCAGTATTTATGAAGGCCTGATTGCCGCTGAACTCCCCGCCGTTTATTTGAATGCCCACTGCGTCGACGCCGAGCATGTACATTGTTGTAGAGCCGGATTCGTTGGAAAGCTCGGAAACGTTGTCGCGCCACAAGACGTTTTCCAATATCACGTCCCCCTTGGTCTTGATGTATCCGCCTATAATTTGCGCGTCGGCATTTAGCGTATTGCCGCTGATCTCGTTGCCGGAAAAGATATAGTCGTTTCCGGAAGCGGTGTCGTTTAAAATAACGCCCTTGTACTGTTCGTAGGCGTAGTCCCCGCCGATGTAATCGTCGGCTACGGTTACGGTCTCGGCAAACGCCGCGCCCGACAGGAGCGCAACCCCGCAAAGCGCCGCCGCCGCGGAAGCGAACATGCCCGTATCTGCCGCCCGAAGGCGGATAATCCCATAAATATACAACAATAATTTTTTCATAATTATTGCGAAAGTACAGTATTGAGAATACTCTATCGTCAAAATCCGCCTAACAGATTGATACTCACGACAAATTGCAAACTCGCACAAACCTGCCCGCGGCAAAACGCCCGTCGCACTACCCGCAAAAAAACGGACAATCGCTTATAATTAACACAATTACGAACGCGTCATATTTTTAGGGTTGACACGGGTATTCTCAATACCATGAACAACGAACTCATTTGCGCACAGACTCTGCTCTGCGGAAGCGGAATTTCACTGCTCGACGCCGCACGGCTAATCCGAAACGCGCTCGACGCGCTGCCGAAAAATCCGACGCTCACCCCGCTTCAGTTTTGCGCAAAAGTCGTGGAGGCGGGCATGCGGCACATGCGCATAAAAGAGATGCCCATAAGGGACGCCTTTGCCGCATATCTGGAAACAAAGCGCGACTTGCGCCCCGACTCTCTTCGCGACATTCGGTATCTGGGAAAACGCCTTCTGCGCGCAAATCCCGACCTCGCCGAACGCAACTTTTCCGAAGTCGCACCCTGCGATTGCGAGACATGGCTGGCGACCGCCTTTTCAACCCCAAGCCAATTCAACAAGGGGCGCGCCATGCTTCACGGACTCTTCCAATTTGCGCTGCGCCGCCAGTGGTGCGAAAAAAATCCCGTTTCCGCAATAGCCAGGCGCAAAATCGTGGAACGGGAAATAATGCCGCTTACGCTGGCGGAAACCGCAAAGCTTCTAAAAAACTCGCAGGCCGACGGAGACGGAGAATGCTCCGCCGCAGTCGGACTTCTTATTCTTGCGGGAATCCGCCCGCGCGAAGTCCGGCGAATGCAGTGGCGCGACATAGACGTCTGCGAGCGCACAATCACCATACGTTCGCTCTGTTCGAAAACCGGCGGAACGCGCCAAGTGGAAATATGCCCCGCCCTCGAAAGGCTTTTAAGACGCGCAAAAAGGCGCGGGTACAATGTCTGCCCGCCCGGCTGGAACCGCCGCTGGAAATCGATAAGGGACGAATCCGGATTCGCCGGGAAGTGGGTGCAGGACGTCCTGCGGCATACGTATGCAAGCTACCACGCAAAATATTTTCGGGATCTGTCAAGACTCCAACTCAATATGGGGCACCGCAATCAAACCCTACTGCTTTCGCGGTACGTCAACATGTTCGGAATTTCCGAAAGCGACGCAAAAAACTTTTTTAACCGCCGCGCATTTTCGCGCTAAACCGGCCCGTCGACAAACGTCGGACGGCGTCAAACAACGCCGCATTCCGCACATTCGCGCACACCCCAAACGGGCTCGCATGCCGGACGAAAACGAAACGCAAACAAAATGCGCAACGCCGGATACAGGCGGGACGCTCCGCCCCAGTTCCGTCGCAGTCGGCGCGCAAAGTTAAAAGACAAAATAAACGCAGCCGCAAAATCGGACAAGGCAGGCACGAATAGGCAGAAATTAGGCAGAAACGCACATTTACCGCAGAACCTCTCCCATGCTAAAATAAACCGCAATGACGAGCCGGCAAAACCGTTTCAATTTCCATGCAAAGCCCCCGCCGCCCGCTCCAAACCTATCGGAGCTTCGCGCGGCGCGCAGGCGTTTAATTTGTTTGCTTTGGCGCAAACGTCAATTAGAAAATTAAAACATATAAGAACGCTAACAACAACAATCAACTTGAAGGAATAAGGATATGCACATTCCATCTGAAATGCTGTCGGGCGCGGTTTGCCCGGTAAGTGCGGCGCTGGCCGCAACGGGAGTCGCAGCTTCCGTCTATGCGCTTGCAAAGACAGGCAAGGTTCCGTCCGCCCTCAAATTCTCGCTGGTAAGCGCGACCGTATTCGGACTGCAAATGTTGAACTATCCAATCTGGAGCGGCATCTCCGGCCACCTCATAGGGGGCGTATTCGCCGCATCGCTGCTCGGCATTCCCGCGGCGATTCTGTCGCTGTCGATAGTGCTCTTATTGCAGACGCTCATGTTTGCGGACGGCGGAATACTAATGCTGGGCGCAAACGTCCTGAACATGGCGCTGCTCGGAGCCGGATTGGGCGGAGCGGTTCGGGCATTTTTGATAAGGAAAAAATTTGGGGAAAGCGCGTCCACCGCGCTTGCGGCGTTTGTGTCCGTCGAGCTTGCGGCATTTGCGCTGTGCGCGGAACTGCTGGCTTCAGGCAAGGGCGGAATCCAGATTTTTGCAACGCTAATCGGCGTGCACACCGCGCTCGCGGCGGTCGAGGCGGGCGCGACGGCGGCGTTGTGCCGCATTGTCGGCTCCGAGGATTCCATGGCGGCTTCAAGGCGCTCCTACATAATTTTGGGGGCGATGCTTGTGGCCGCGCTTGCGCTCTCGCCGCTGGCATCGGCGTTCCCGGACGCGTTTGAATGGACGATGGAAAGCTTTGCGCTTCTGCCCGACGCGCCAAACTTTGCCGGCGCGCCGTTTGCCGATTACGCCGCATTCGGCGGCGAAGGCGCCCTGTCCACGCTGCTTGCCGGAATCATCGGCGCGGCCGCGACATTCGCGCTGTCGTTCGCAGCGGCAAGGGCGTTTTCAAAGTCCGCCGCCCGGCTTTAGGCCGCAGACGCAAGACGCATTCAAGCGGAAATTCTGCCGGAGCTAAAATAGCAACACATTTGCAACGCATCAACGTACTTCCAACTCAGAATCGGGGCGCGAAAAAATCGCGCCCCTTTTTTTCGGAAATCCAAAAATCCGAAGCGTTCCCCGCGCGCGTTATTTCAAACCCGACCGCTCGCGCGCGGCGGATTGCGGGGCTTGGCTTTATGGAAATGAAACCGCGCCTTGCCGCACCGCGAAATTCGACTTGGAAAAAATGAAACAAGATTTGTAAGCCGGACGACCTTCGCACGCGCCGGATTTTCGTCGGAGACAACGCAACGAATTTTTTTTTAAATTACGTTTTAACTTGCGAAACCGATACCCCCGGCTTTTTGTGAAACGGCGTCCACGGACGCAAAGATACAGATGCAACTCAAATTCCGCACAGGACTTTCGCCTGCGCCCGCATAAAAGAAATATTCCGAATGCCCCGCCGTCTGAAAGAAAACGCACGATAAATTTTTTCAAGTCCCGTTTCATTTTTTTCAAAATTAAATTTCGATGCGCGCCGGATAAAACTCAATGGCCAACATTGCAAAACCGCGCGCGTTGCTTCAAACCCGACCGCTCGCGCGCGGCGGATTTTTTTCGTCCGCAATCCCGCCATTTTAAATAAAGCCAGAAAAGTTTGGACATCATGCGCACTTATCCCCGATGCGCCGCAATCCGGCCAATATTCCGCCAAGCGCACACGCATTGCAAAACAAATGCCGCTTGCTTTCGCGCATCGGCGAATGCGATGCGCAAACACCTTCCGCGCTTTCCGCGCGCAGAAGCAATCCCCCAATCGCTCGAAAACGCGCCCGCAGAACTTCCCATGCCGCGGGCAGACTCGCGGCAATCGTTTCCGCATCAAACCCGCGTAAAGCCCGCGTAAAAACGGTTTCAGCCGCGCGCGCAACAGTGCGAAACCGCCGCCGCACCGCGCGCCAAACGCCTCTTGCGCCGCGCACTAAACCGCTTAAAATTCGCAGTCCCTTCCAGCGGCCAATAGCGCGCTCAATCGGAATGCGCTAAGCCATACGCCGAGATAGTCGTTCAAATGCCCGCGCATGTTGCAGTCGGTGCGATACTTCGTCCAGCGGGTTTGAAAGAAGCCCTCGTTCTGCCCGCCTATCGGACGCTCTATGCCGTGCCAGATGCGCTTTTGGGGAGTGCATATGGCCTGTGTCGCATTGCGCCAAATCAGCCGGCCTATGTCCGCCCACTTTTTGTCGCCGGTAAATTTGGAAAGTTTGAAAAAGTCGTTGACCATAACCGCCCCGTAGGGGTCTATGGCGTGGTGCTCGGCGGATATGGCCGTGCCTCCCGCGGTGTGATAGCCTATTTGCGAAAATTCGGCCTCCGGCGGATAGAGGGCGTCGTAAACGAACAGCCAAGAGCACAAATAGTAGGCAGCCTTCAATGCGCGCTTCAAATACTTCCCGTCGCCGGTGGCCTCGTAAAGCTCGACGGCGGACTCGAAGAACGGATACGCCGATTCCTTGTCGACGCACACGCAGTCGATCGCCCCGGCATTGCACACAAAATTATCCAAATCGCGCCCGTAGTAAAAGTCCATGGACTTGTCTATCGTCTTGCGAAGCTCAGGGTCCCTTTCGATTTTCCAAAGTTCCACAAGGCCCAAAAGCACGAATCCGCCTACCGAACCGCTCCTGTCGAGCGCCTTTCCATCGCGCGACCAGCTCTTGCCGAATCCGTATTCCGCACTGTAATTATCCGTGAAAAAGCCGGCCAATTTTTTTGCCGCCGCCAGATATTTGCCGCCGTCCAGCCCGTTTTCGGCAAGCAGCCGCGACGTCCTCGCCAACTCGATTATCCCCCACCCCTGATGGCAGCAGTCCGTGGTCTTCTGTCCGGGTTTCATTATCAGCCCGTTCTCCAGCTGGCGGAAATCTATCCAGTTGTTGAGAACGTTCATTCCAAAGCGCAGCTGTTCGGCCTTGTCCTTTCCGCCCGCGAGCGCGTCGGCAATCAGCATTCTGGCGCACATGAACCCCTGGCAGGAAAATCCTATTCCGGCTCCGCTGCCCTTCTTGGAATGTTCAAAGTAAAAATTCAGCTTCGGATTTTTCTCCATGTCGGCCAGCGTGAGATTCTCCACGCCGCGCCGCTTTATGTTGTTTGCGACGGCGTGATTGGCGTCGGCATACGCGCCGCCTATCCATTCGCGCCCTTCGTCGTCGGTCTGCTTCAAAAACGATATGAATTCGATTCCGTATCTCCACACCTCGCCGTTTGTCAGCGACAGCGGAACTTCGCGCCCAAACAGATTCCACGCGCGGTCGAACACCTTTGCAAAGCCGTAGTTTTCCGCCTCCGGCCTGTCCGACACCGCGTAGGCCGACACCGAAAATTCCTCTCCGGGCGCCAGCTCCAGCCACTCGTCGTAGCGCGCGGTGAATTTGTTTTTCGCGCTGTACGTGACGGGCGCCTCCATGACGGGATAGTAAATCTTGTGCACAAACCTTCCGTCCGCCGTCTTTTCCAGCGACGCGGCCGAACGCAGCGACTGCGGATTCTTCTGCGACGCAAAAAGCGCAAAGACCCTGTCGGCATTCTCCGTGACGGTGCACGACGGTATTCCGGAGCGGTCGTACGAAAATATCCACGGCTGGCCGTCGAATTTCAGGCCTTTGGGCGATCCCTTTCGCCCGTATTCGTTCCCGTTGTACATCACGCACGGAATCAAATAGCGCGACGGCTTGAAGTCCGTCTCGGCCTCGATTACAAGTTTGAACTTTTGAGTCTTGCCGCTCTTGTTTGCGGCCTTCGCGCCTATTTCAAACAGGCCGTCCGAGACGCGGCGAACAAAACAAGACGCCTCGACCTGCGGGATTTCGCCGTCCGTCCCCAAACAGCGCGCCCTCACCGGACCAATGTCGGCAAACGACAAATTCGCCGACGCAAACAAAAGCAAAAGCAAAAATGTTCCGCGCATATCAATTATCCATATTACGAAGATTGTAAAAATTGCAAACCATGCGAAATCCCGACCGTCCCAAGAATAAAACCGTCAAAATCCGCCGCGAAAAAAAGCGCCGCCGCATTCGCCGGAAAGGTGTTCGCATTCAGCGCGTCCGAAACGCCCGCGCTTCCCGACGCTTCCGATGTCCGGCAAACGCGGCCGCCCCCAAAGCGACAGCCGATGCCAGCGCGGACGCAACCGCAGGTTCGGGAACGGCAACATACGATATATACAATCCGTCGTCGGCCGCATGCGCAGCAAATGCATACTCGATTCCGGTGTCGCCGTCAATCCACTTCTGCATGCCGTCGACCGCCGAGAAGGATATATCCACAGGCCCGTCGGCATTCCATGAGATGATTTTTTCACCGCTGCGGCTATCCGCGCGAATGAGAGCTTTTATGATTGAAACGTCGTCGGAATGCCCGCCGAACGCATCTGCAATCTCTATGGCAAGCGTTCCGCCGCCGCCGATTTCGCCGTCGATGGAAAGTTTGTCGTAAACCAAACCGGAAGAGCCGCCCGAAACATTGAAACGCACAACCAGCTCCCCGCCGCCGGCAACCTCAAGGCCGCCGAATACGTACGTATTGCCCACGTCCGCCGTGGAACCGAATTTGGCGCATGGCGCGCCTGCGGCCCTGTCGAAAACGAGAGACCCTTTCACTGTAAAATCGTTTTCCAATCCTCCTATGGAAACTGTTTCGCGGGAATTCCCATAGCCCCCGTAATTAATGAACAATCCCCCGCTAATCAGGATCACGTCGCCGGATATGACGGAATAATCGCCGCTGAAAGACTGGATTTTGTCGGCATAGTTTCCGTTCGCGTCGATGCTGCGCATGACATAGTTTACTTTTGCCCCGCGCGTAGTCATAGGATTGAAACCGATTGCCCCATTGGAAACGCTGCCCGCAGTCTGCACCAAATTTCCTGCGCTTGAGGAGTCTTGCGAATTTATGAATATATACGTCACGCTTCCGGTACTGCCGGAGGAAACATATCCCATGCCCAATCCTGCGTTCCCTCCAACCATTCCGATTTGCACATATGAGTGCGTGTCCAGCGAACCGGAGTCCGCCTGAAAACTCGAATTGGCAAAGAGCAGATTGCTGGCCATGTAATTTGAGGAGATCGAAGTTGTAAGTTCGCCTATTTTCGCGTCCGGATTATCCAGTCCTCTCCCGGCCCCGCCGACGGCCGCAAAATACGACGCCCTGTTGTTGTTGCCGGTATAAAGCGTCATGCTCCCGACTTCAATGTAATTGAGCGGATCGGACAAGCTGCCCAACTGATAGCCGCCGTCCACCAAGACGCCTATGTTCAACACCGTCTGCGAACCTCCAAAACCTATGCGCTGGGAGTTTCTATTGAGCGCGTATGTGCCTATCGTTATCGTGTTCTCGGTCGAAACCGACTTTAAAAAGGCGTTTTTCAGGCCGTTCCAAGTGTCAGTCTTAAACGATACAATTTTCCCGACGTTCACTATATGCGAACCGTCGATTACAATAGAGCGGCCGTCAAGGCCGGATATTTCGGCGTCGATGCTTCCGCCGAAAATAACGGTATTGTCAGGGTTGTCGAGAAATGAGAAAGAAGCGTCGGTTATTCCGTCCGAAAATACGCCAGCGGAAGCGTCGTATGACGAGTACCAGTAGGTCTTGCCGCCATCGCCGGAAAGTATCGTTTCGGACAGGCTGACCTGTTGGCCCGCGGAAGTGTCGGCAATCAGGCCCGCGACATCAAAATAAACCGTATCCGCCGCGCAGAAGGCGGCCGATGAAAACAAAGCCGTCAAGGCCGAAAGCAGGTTAGGCGAAAAAAATTTCATGCCATTTTTCATATGCGTACAAAAATGTTTAGCGAACAATTCAAAACGTGACGGTTTTGATTTTATCCGAAACTTGACAAACCGGCAATTAAAAATATAGGTATATAATTGAAAAAAAAGATATGTCAAAAGGCGCAAAAAAAGACGGGGAATACCTTTGGACTTTTGTCGACGAAAACGACATGATTTTTTGGAGCCGCGGCTCCGACAGCGTATATATGGGGGATCCGGGAGAATTTATGCCGCCGGGCTTCATAGGAAAAAGAAACAACATATTGAAATCGAACTGCGCGTTCAACCCGTTCAGAAAGTCCGGAATTGTCGCCGGAGGAATTTCCACAAAGGGAAAAAACTACTACCAAAGCATTGGGCGGCACGAATACTTCAGCGTCATAATTGTGGCGGGAGGAACGCTCGGCTTGTCGGACGGAAAGAACAAAGCGACCCTCAAGGCGGCGGATATGGCGCTCATACCGCCGGAGGCCGCATGCGACTTTCGCGTCAAGGCGGCTCCGGCTCCGATACTCTGGTTCAATCTCGGCAAAAAATGGATTCCGTTTTTGGGAAGGAGCTCCGACATTCGCATATCGCGCTGCAAAAATTTCGACTTCCTGCTGCCGCTTTCCGAAGCATACATATCGGAACTGTTTTCAAAGACTCCGGACATGCCCATACTTTCGGGGTGTTCCAATTTGATAATCCGCGCGTTGAGGCGCGAATTGCGAGAATGCGGACGCGCGCCGCGGGAGTTTAAAAAATTGGAGGCAGTCATATCGGCAATCGAGAGGGGAGGCGGGGGAAAAATCTCGGCGGCGGAACTTGCAAAAAGGCTCGGAATGCCGCTGTCGAAACTCAACGGATACGCGCTGCGCACAAGAAACATGACGTTCCCGAAGATAGTTCACAAAAGGCAAATGGAAATCGCCGCCGAAATGTTGTCCGACGGAAAAATGTCGTGCGCCGAAACGGGCGAAAAGCTCGGATTTTCAAGCCAGTTCGCCTTCTCCAGATCGTTTAAGGCCTACTACGCAATCCCGCCAAGCGCATGTTTCGGCTCCGTTAAAAAAGCGGACGCCCGCGCGAAAAATAACGGGAAAATTCGGCAAAAGACGCCGCGAATCGAAAACCGCTAAACTTGCAATCCCCGCACGCCGAAACTGCGCGTCGAAACCGCGCGGCGGCAAAACGGATTTTAAATTCCCATTCCGATTTTTGCCTATTGAAACGCGCGCCATTTTTTTCGCGCGCGAAATTATGCGCGCCGATGCGGGAGCATTTCCCCAATCTTGCCCAATGCAAAAATTTCGCACAATGCAAAAGGCGGAGGAGCGAAAAGACGGCGGACAAACAAAAAAAGCCGCAAGCGCGAATGCTTGCGGCTCAATCCTCTGGCGTCCCTACGGGGATTCGAACCCCGGTTCTTGGAATGAAAATCCAATGTCCTAGGCCGGGCTAGACGATAGGGACAATCCAAAGAATTATTATTCTTTCACAAGTTATAAACGGAACTTGCGTTGGCAAGCTTTTTTTTCGCGCGGCTTGCTTATGCCACGTGTGAATACAAACCGCAAAAGGGGACGAACGCGGCAGACGAATATGGCGAATATACTGTTGCGCCGAAGCGGCGAAAAACGAAATGCCTGCGTCCATAAAATCCGGCCCATGCAAAAATTTTTCCGCAGCCGTTTCCAAAAGTTTTTCCGAACGAAACAAAATTCTTTCAAACGGCAACAGCGCAATCTTCCGATTCGCGCGCGTCAAAGCGACGGCACGCAGTATTTGCGCAAAGCCCGCGCATTAATCGCAAGCCGTTCGCAAATCCCAAACAGCAAACCTCAAAAGGCAAACAGCCGCCGGCAAGACGCCCGACGCCAAGCGCGATTTGCGCGCAACTTGACGCCGCCGGCCTGCCAAACCGCAATGCGGCGCGCTATTTCAAGACGGAGATTGTCGTCTTAAGGCGAATGTCCCGGCTTGAGGCCCCGACCATTATTTCAAACTCGCCCGGCTCCACCGTCCAATTCATGTTTTTGTCCAGAATTTGCAAGTGCGACGGCTTGAGGACAAACGCCACCTTTTTGGTCTCTCCCGGCTTAAGATTGACGCGCTCAAATCCCCTCAAGACCGAATCGTACGCGACGACGCTGCTGACCTTGTCCCTAACGTAAAGCTGCACGACTTCGTCGCCCGCGCGCTTGCCGACATTCGTGACGTCGCAAGTGACGACCCATTCTCCCTGCCCGTTCTGGCTTTTGGGCGAAACCTCCAAGTTGGAATACGAAAAATTCGTATAGCTCAAACCGTGGCCGAAAGGATAGAGCGCGCCCTGCACGCGCGTATTTCCGGAGCCGTTCGGCCCCGACTTCGGCTGCCCCGCATGCGACCCCTTCTTAAACGGAAAGTTCAATTCGATTTGCCCCACGGTCTTTGGGAAAGTGACCGTGAGCTTTCCGCCGGGATTGTATTGCCCAAAGAGCGTCTTGGCGATTACGTCGCCGCCGTTGCAACAAGGAAACCACGTTTCCAAAATCGCCGGAATGTTTCTATCCGCCCAGTTTACGGTGAGCGGCTGGCCGTTTATCAACACCAAGACCACGGGTTTGCCGGTCTTGTGAAGCGCCTCCAAGAGCTGCTGCTGCCTGCCGGGCAAGGCGAGCGACGTGCGCGAACGGCTCTCGCCCGTACAGTATTCGTCCTCGCCGAGAACCGCGATTATGACGTCGGCGTCTTTCGCGGCGTCCACGGCCTCGCGCAGCATTTGAATTTCCTTTTCGCTCATGGGCGAAGGCACAATTTCGGAATCCGGCCACGCCGCGTCCACCGTATCGCAGCCCTTCGCGTACGCGACCTCCGCCTTGCCCGCCAAATATTTTTTCAGTCCCGCAAGGACGCTGACCGTCTCCAATCCGTTTGGCCCGTAGCGGCTCGTCATGAAATTCACCTCGTCGGCCAGCGGACCGGCCACGAGAATCTTCTTCGCTTTGGAGGCGTCCAGCGGAAGCAGTCCGCCGTCGTTCTTCAGCAATACAAGCGACTCCCTCTGCATCTGCTCCATGAAATCCGCATTCTTGTCCGCACCCACAATCTCGTCGGCGGCCTTCGTGTCCTCGACATACGGCGAATCGAAAAGCCCCAGCCTGAACTTCACCGACAGAACTTCCGACACCCTCTTGTCTATCAAATCCGTCGAAATTCTCTTTTCGGCCGCGAGTTTGCGCACGGGCATTATGAAGTCCGCCGGCGGGGTGAAGTGGGTGCGCACGTTTAATCCGGCCTCCAAAACCTGGCGAACAGCCTCTTCGTAAGTGTCGGCCACATGGTGCTTGGTCTGGACGTATTCGACCGCCTCGCTGTCGCTCACCACGAATCCGTCGAAGCCGTATTCCTGCCGCAAGAGCTCGGTCAGGAAGTAGCGGCTGGCCGTTATGGGCTCGCCGTTCCAGTCGTTGTAGCTGCTCATAACGCCCACGGGATTGGCCTCGCTTATCACCCTGCGGAAGGCGTACATGAACAGCTCGTGCAACTCGCGCGGGGCGACGTGCGGATCCGTGCGGCAGTTGCCGTCGCGCCCGCCCTTGGGAACGCTGTACACCGCAAAATGCTTCAGCGTCGAACCCACGCCCTGGGACTGTATCCCCCTGACCATCTCGATTCCGAGTTCGGCTATCAAAAACGGATCCTCGCCGTAGCATTCGAGAGTTCGCCCCCAGCGCGGGTCGCGCACGACGTCGAGAATCGGGGCGTAGACGTTGGTGTACCCAAGATGGCGCGCCTCGCGTCCGGCTATTTCGCCCGCCCTGCGCACAAGGGCCCTGTTCCATGTGCTGCCGATTGCTATCGGCGCCGGAAGCGGAGTGGCCTTGGTGTGGTTTAGGCCGTGTATGCCCTCGTTGCTGAAGTCGACGGGAATGCCGAGCCTCGTCTCCTCCACAAACCAGCGCTGTATTTTGTTTATGGCCTCCGCGTGGTTTGAAAACGGATATATCAGATTGTAGGCCGTCTTGTATCCGCGTCCCACTCCGTTGAGCTGCTCGTCGATATTGGCGATTCCGTCCTTCCAAACCTCGTTTTTCCACTGCGGCGTGGGAAGCGGATCCTTCAAAACCCTGCCGTATCCGTACAGCGTGGCGAGCTGGCAGGTTTTCTCCTCAAGCGTCATTTGCGACAGCAAATCCGCAACCCTGTCCCGCACGGGGCGCGACGGATCTTCGTAGACGTCCTTCACCCCGTTTTTGTTGAAATCAATCCACCCGTCGCGGTATATCGACGCACCGTATCCGCACGCCGCCGCAAACAGCGCGCAGCATGCCGGAAAAATTTTTACAAGTCCGTTTGCCATATTTAACATGCAGTTCGTTATTACATTTTTTCGCCGGAATCGTAATTTTTGCCCCGCGCATTGTAAAGTTTTAAGATTTTGCCGCAGGCATTTTTATTGAAACATTTTTTCAATCCGCTTTTCTTTAATAAAAAAGGAGCGCGGCAATGCTGAAAGTATTTTATTGGGACGTGTGCCCCCACTGCAAGAAAGCCATGGAATTCTTGCGCAAAAATAATGTGCCTTTCGAGGCTCTCGACATCGAGAAACAGCCTCCGGACATTCTCCAAAAGGTCGTGGAGGCAAACGGCGGCGAAGACTGGGTCGTGCCCACAATGGAATACCGCGGACAGTGGCGCAAGGGCCAAGTGTTTGACGAGGACGCCCTCAGGCGCGATCTGCGCGAATGGGGGCTGTTATAGTTTTCGATTCGCCAATTAACAATTCGCAAATTAGATTAACAGTTCGCGAATCAAAATATTAAACAATTCCCGGATTGGCCGACAAAGCCGCTTTTCCGGCACGGCGAAACGCCGGGCCGGATTCGACAATTTTTAAATTCCGCGCGATTGAATGCTTGGCGGCCTTTACGCGCCGCAGGCGCGCATGGCGGTTTGCGGACCTTCCGTTTTGCTTTGCGCTCTGCATTGCCCGACAATTCGCATGCCGGACAAAAAACTCCAAACACGCCCGATTGGAAAATTTGCGAGACTCTTGCTGTGCGGCAAAATTTTTTCGACAAAACTCTTTGTTTAAAAATTAAAATTCGCGCCGCCAATCCTTCCCCCCATTTTTTTAAGCTCCGCGCGGGCGAAAAAAGCTCGGCAAACTCCCCGAAACGGAATTTCCGAAAGCCGCGCGGGATAGTCGCCTTAAATCCCCGCAGGCTTTGTCAGCCGCTTTAAATTAAATCCGCGGGCTGAATGGGCGTTGGGCCTCAAATCCCCGCAGGAGCCGACTTGAAACTTTCCAGCAGATTTTCAACCGCCCTCCCGGTATCGTCCGGGACCAGCACGCAGGAGACGGCCACGATTCTCTCAGCTCCGGCCGCTCGGACCGCGGGCGCCGTCTTTTCGTTTATTCCGCCGATTGCAAACCACGGCAATGCGCAGTCAAGGCGCTTCACCTCGCGCACAAGCTCCAGCCCCACGGCGGGACGGCCCGGCTTCGTGCCGGTCGCATAGACGGGGCCCACGGCAAAGTAATCGAGAACGCCGCAGAGCGCGTCGGCGTCCGCGGCCTGTTTGAGGGAATGGGTGGAGAGGCCGAGAACCCGGTTTTCGCCGATAATCTCGCGGGCGCGAAGCGGATTTGTGTCGGACTGGCCGACATGCAGGCCGGAGTTCGGAATCCGGCGGCATATATCGCGCGCAAGCTCGACGTCGTCGTTAATGACGAAATAGGGAGCCCCGTCCCGGTCGAATATGGGAAGCAGACTCTCGGCAAGGGCGCGGCGGCGCGCGCCGTCGCAATTTTTTGCGCGCAACTGGATTATTTTGCACCCGACGCGGACAAGGGCGCGACACTTGCCGGGAATGTCGGCGTCGGACACGTAGCCGGTATCCACAATGCCGTAAAAAACGGCGTCGCGCAAAGACTGCGAGAGCGCGCCCATTTCGTCAACCGCATCAGGCCTGCGGCGGATTTTTATGCTCCGGAGCGTCGTCGACCGAATCGAACACCGGGCTTCTGTCCGACATCAAAATATCGTCGTCCTCCACCGTGGGCTGGGGAAGAAATTTCGACGCGGGCTTATAAATCAGCCCCTTGAATCCGACAATTCTGACGTCTATATTGCCGAGTTTTTCCACGCCCAAATGTTCGCGGAATGCGGAGGTCAGGGCGAGTTGAATTTCCGCCGAGGCGTCGGTAAGCTTCTGCCCCGACTCCAACTTGAGCGCCACGCTCATGCAAAGGCGGCCGCGCCTTGTATAGATTTTAACCTCCGGCCTGTTGAGCGCGCCGAGGCTGTAGCACACGCTTTGCACCAATTCGTCGAGGGCCTTTTGCGAAACTTCCACAACGCCCGCCTTGTTGTCGAAGAGCTTTACCGGCCTAAACCTCCGCCGTATCCTCCTGATTGCGACCAGCAGAACGAACGCCGCAAGAGCGGCGGCAAGCATTTCCTTTGCATGCGGCTGGTTCCACGCCGTCCTGAAAAATTCCACGGCGTAGGAAATCCATGCGGAAAGATCGTTCAGAAACAACTCCAATTTGGTCATGTTCGCCATAAGACAACGCAATTTATTTTATGTGAAAAAAACACTTTTTTTGCGAATGCACAAGCATATTTAAAATCCGCATTCGGACAGGCGCCAAGCAATCCGGCGGGCAAACCGGACGGACGCCGAGCGCAGACAATCGCGCAACCAAAAAACGCGCAAACGCGAAAAATCCCCTACGCGCGCTCCGCTCCCGCACAGACATAGGGCTTGCCGCGCGGGCGCAGAACTTGCGCGCCCGAATGAAAATTCCAAAGCGGTTGCGAACAAACGCCCCCGACGCAACTTACGCACAACCCGAAAACCGCAGAGTTTTTTTGAAAAAAATTCAACCCTCAAAAGTCAGCTCCTGCGGCCACTCGCGCGCATGCCCGTCCGCAAGGGTCTTTTTGCAGGCGTCTACGAGGCACAAACCGCTCTTGGCCGAAACGAGAATATCCCTCCGAGGATCCGTATTGTTAAATATCTTCCAGAGAATTTTGGACGTGTCCGCCGGATTTACGTCGGCGTCGAAAATCGCAACGGCGCGAAACTTTCCGTCAAACAGCCCGCAATCCCGAATTTTCTCCAAGATGTCCGCGCCCCGCCTGCCCGCCTTGTCGAGCGCGATCGCGCAAAAGCCCTCCTTGAACGCCATGCGCGCAATCCCCCCGATTTGCGAGCGCGCAAAATCCTCGGCGGATTCCATATCCTCCTTCGAGGGAGGCCGAATCGGGAAGCGCGCCCGCTCCGGCTCTCCGCCGACCCTGCGCGTCAAATCTATCGCGATTTTCGAACCGCACAGCGGCGAGGGCGCGGAATGGTCGAGGGCGTCGAGAACGCCCTCCGACAAGTGAACGTCGGCAACCGGGTCGAACGAGTCTATAAACAGCCGCCAGATTTTTTTCAAATCCGACGGATCGATATCCGAGTCCACAAGTACGAGAGCCTTGCTGAAGCTCATCTGCCCCTGCCCCCACAATCCGCAAGCCAGACGCCGGGCGTGCGCGGGAAATTCCTTGCGCATTGAGACTATCGTTATGTTGTGAAACACGCCCTCCCACGGAAGAAAATAGTCGGAAATTTCGGGAAGCACGGTTTTAAGAAGGGGCAAAAATATCCGCTCGGTGGCCTTGGCCATGTAGCAGTCCTCCATCGGCGGCGGCCCGACCAAAGTCGCGCAATAAACCGGATTTCTCCTTCGCGTCACGGCGGTGACATGGAAAACCGGATACATGTCGGCCAGCGAATAATATCCGGTGTGGTCGCCGAACGGCCCTTCGAGTCGAAGTTCGTCCGGCTCGACATAGCCCTCAAGGACAAACTCGGCGTCGGCCGGGACCTCCAAATCCACGGTCTTGCATTTTACGAGCCTGACTCCCCTTCCGCGGAGAAAGCCCGACAGCATCAGTTCGTCCATTCCGCGGGGAAGCGGGGCGGTGGCCGAATAGATTGTCGCCGGATCCGCCCCGATTGCCACGGCAACGGGCATGCGGCGGCCGGCCGCCCTGTACTCGCCGTAAAAATGCGCGGCGTCCTTGTGGATATGCCAATGCATTCCGGTCGTATTTTTGTCGTATACTTGCAGGCGGTACATGCCCAGATTGCGCCTCTTTGAATCGGGCGACTTCGTAAAGACCAACGGGAGCGTGACAAACCGCCCGCCGTCGTGCGGCCAGCATTTCAGCACAGGTATGCGCGACAAATCGACCTCCTCGCCGATCTCCGCAATCTCCTGGCACGGCGCGAGTTTCCCCCTAAATTTTTTCGGCAGAATGCGCGCCAGCGGCAGCAGTTTTTTTGCGGCCCCCCAAATCTCGCCCAAGCCGCGCGGCGGCGCGAGCGACACAATGGACTCTATTCTGCGCTCGATCTCGCGAATGTCGCCTACTCCAAGCGCCCACGCCATTCTGTCGGAGCTCCCAAACAAATTCGTCGCCACCGGAAACGACCTTCGCCCGCCGTCCAAGACATTCTCGAACAGCAGCGCCATTCCGCCTCCGGGCTTCTTGGACTCCGCGTCGGTAATCTTGGATATTTCCAAGTCCGCAGACACCGCGTCCCGGACGCGCAACAGCTGACCGCGCGAGTCGAGAAACTCTATAAACTCCCGAATGTCCGCAAAGCTACTTTTCATCTCCCCACTCCCGCATTGTCCCGCCGCGAATGCCCATTGCCGACATCGTGCGGGAAGTGACAAAATCCACCAAGTCTTCAACGCTCTGCGGATTGCGATAGAACGCCGGGCACGCCGGCAAAATCACGGCTCCCGCCTCCGAGAGGGTCGCCATATTGCGCAGGTGGGTCAGCGCAAGCGGAGTTTCGCGGGGCACGAGCACGAGGCGGCGGCGTTCGCGCAGGGCGGCTTCCGCGGCGCGGACTATTATGTTGTCGGCAGTGCCGGCTGCGCACTTGCCCAACGTGTTCATCGAGCACGGAGAGACGGCCATCGCGTCGAAACGGAAGGAGCCGCTGGCCAGCGGCGCGTCGAAATCGTCCGCCGCAAAAACGCGCAGGCGCGGGTCGTGCGCTCCGGCGAAATCGGAATCGAAATGCGCCATGCGCACCGCCACGGCCTTGCGGACGTCCCCTATGCCGAGTTCGCGCGACATCACCTCCAACGCCGGAGGCGTCGCCGCGCAATAGACGTTCGCGCCCTTTGAGACCGCCAGAAGGCGGGCCGCCAAATCTATCCCGTATATCGCCCCCGACGCCCCCGTCAGCGCGACGACAAACCTCAAGCCGCTATCGCAATCCATGTCCGTCATTTTAAAAATTCGGCGCAAATTCCAAACAAAATAACCGCCGACGCCCCGATATTTACATACGTAAACACCGCGTTTAAAAACTTCAATCCCCCCCTCAGCAGGGCGAACCAGCCCGCGGCGTATCCGGCGCAAACCGCGCATACGCACGCGAAATACGCCGCCCCAAGCCCGAACAGAACGCCGACCGCAAAGAACAGTCCGCCCGCCAGCGCAAAGGACGCCGCCGCAAAGGCGAACGTCGCCCGGACGCCGAATGCCGCGGGTATTGAGCGCAATCCGAAAGAAACGTCGAACTCCCTGTCCTGAAGCGAATAGAACAGGTCGAAACCGGATATGTGAAACATGAGCCCCGCGCCGAGCGCGACGATGCGCCAATCGAGGGTTCCCGCGGCCGCTATCCACGCGCCGATCGGCGCAAGCGCGAGCGCGAGCCCCAAGAAGTAATGCGCAAACGCGGTGAAGCGCTTGGCATAGGAATAGCCGAACAAAACCGCAAGCGCGGGAAACGACAGAAAGCCGCAAAGCCGGTTTATCGAAAACGCAAAGGCGCAAAACGCCGCCGCGCTCAAAGCCGTAAAGAGCTTCGCGTCGGCAAGGGATATTTTGCCGCTTTGTATCGGGCGGTTTTTGGTGCGCTCGTTCGCCGCGTCTATCTTTGCGTCGGCCACCCTGTTGAAGCCCATGGCCGCCGCGCGCGCGGCCGCAAACGCCAAAATCGAAAGGCAGAGTTTCGGCGCGCCGAAACCGAACCCCTCCAGACGCGCAAGGCAAAGTCCGGAAAGCGCGAAGGGAAGCGCGAACAGGGTGTGCTCTATCTTCACCATGTTCGCATAGGCGCGCGCCGTCTCAAAGAAATTCATGCCGTACACAATATGCCGACAAAGGGCGCGCAGGCAACCCAAATTGTGGATTCGCGCGCGCGGCGAAATCCAAAGCCCGCAAAGGAATAATTCCAAGACGGCCTGTTTGCTTGACTTGCGCGCGCGACAAAACAATAATGGCCGCATAATCATTTTGCGCGCCCGTATTTTTTGCGCGCGGTGAGGGCGGAAGTTTTATGGCGTTTTTCTGGAATTTTACAAGATCGCTTGCGAGAATGCTCGTCGGGATTGCGGCGCTGGTTTGCGCAGCCTCGATTCCGGCGCATTTCGCGTCCGTCAACAGCAGGACGATGACGGCGGCGGGAACGGGGACGCAAACTCCGCAGTCGCTCGCGCGGCTGTACCTTGACGGCGTGAAATTGTCGGCAGCCTCGCTGGTCGCCGACAGCGCGGGCGGAGACGCCAATCTGGAGGAAAAAATAGAGTCGCTGTACAAAAAGCGGCCGCTTTGGGCCGTATCCGGCGGCGACGAGCCGTTCTTTGAGGCATTCTATTCGACGCTGGAAAAGTCCTCGCCGCGCAAGGCCGCGCCCGAATGCGTCTACGCGCTTCTCTCCACGCAGGACAACCGCGGCAGGCTGCTGAATTTTCTGCGCCAGAGCAATTCCGCGATAGTCGACAGAATCCTGAAGCTGCGCTCGATGAACTCGACCCTCCTTCCGCCCGTATTCACCTCCGCGGGCGCGCCGCTGGACGCCGCCATTTTGACAACTGCGCTTCTGGCCCAAACGGGGGATTTGAACCAGAAGTTTCTGCGCGAATTTAACAGTACGGCCGAACAGGCCAAGGGGGACTCCGCCAAACAAGAGGAGCTTGAGCGCTTTTTCGTAGCCGTATTGGCGCTTTCAAAGGACTGCGATTGGACGCTGCTGCGCTCGGTGATGCCGAATTTTTCAAGCCCGCAGCAGGCGTACGACTTTGCGCGAACATACACCGGCGTATCCCAAAAATGCGGCGCGGGGGCCGCGCGCGCCAAGCGCGCCATGCTCGCGGGATTGCTGATGATTCAGGATCCCGCCCTGTGCGTGCGTTACCTGTCCGGCGGCGGAGAGGAAGAAATACTCGACTTCTCCCGCGCCTACTGCAACGGGGAGGGCGCGCTGCGCTTCCTTCTTGACAGAAACCAGCCCATAAAGAAACGCCCCTTTTGGAGGACGGAGCCGGCGGACCGGCTCATATCGCCCATGGAATCGCGGTTTGCGCCGGCGTGCGCAAAATATCCGGACGCGATGCTCGCGCTAAAGGTCGCCCTGGCCGTTCTTGGCGGATACTTTTTGGCCCGCGGATTTTTCCGGCTCTTTGAGGTCCGCCGCGACACGCCCGCGTGGTTTTCGCCGCTGGCGCTGGCGCGCGGGCTCCTTGAGGGCGCGGTCGTGGCGACGGCCTTCTTCCTTCTTGTCGAGCCGGAGGCGTTCGCCATAAAAATAAACTCCGAACCTCCTCCGGAACTCAAATTTTCATTTGTAGAAAAGTTAGCAAAAACGATTGGAGAAGAAACTATGAAACTCGAAACCGATACGGCGACCCTCGCGGCGGTCGGCATGTTCTTGGTGATACAGGCGTTGGTGTACGTATTTTGCCTGATAAGGCTGGCGTCGATAAAGCGGCTGAACGCTCCGGCGCAGCTGAAGCTGAAGCTCCTCGAAAACGAGGAAAACCTGTTCGATTTGGGGCTGTACATAGGGCTCGGCGGGACAGTAATATCGCTGGTGCTGCTGACGATAGGCGTGGTGACGGCCAGCCTGATGGCGGCGTACACGTCGACGCTTTTCGGCATACTTTTCACCGCCTTTGTGAAAATCGTGCATGTGCGCCGCTACAAGCGCAAACTTTTGATGGAGGCCCAATAGGTGAAAATACACCCCGGCGCGATAGTCTCTCCGGACGCGGAGCTTGCCGACGACGTCGAAGTCGGCGCCTACGCGATAATCGAGGGCGGCGCAAAAATCGGCGCGGGAACCGTCATAGAGCCGATGGCCCGCGTGCGCGGCGGAGCGCGTATAGGCTGCGGCTGCAAAATATGCTCGTTTGCCACGATAGCGGGCGAGCCGCAGGACCTTCACTTCGACGCGTCGACGCAATCCTTCGTCGAGATAGGGGACGGGTGCGTCGTCCGCGAAGGCGCGACAATCCACCGGGCAACCCTTCCCGGCTCGTCCACAAAAATCGGCCGCAACGCCCTGTTAATGGCAAACTCGCACATCGGGCACGACTGCTCGGTGGGCGACAACTTCATAATGGGCTGCTTCAGCGCGGCGGCGGGATTCGTCTCGATAGACGACTTCGTATTCGTCAGCGGCGGCGTCATGGTGCACCAGAAGACGCGCATAGGCGAGGGGGTCATCATCAGCGGCTGTTCGGCGGTGTCGCTCGACGTGCCGCCGTTTGTAAACGCATTCGGCAGAAACGACATGTCCGGCATAAACGCAATAGGCATGAAGCGCCGCTCGATTCCGTCCGAATCCATATCCGACGTAAGGAGCCTCTACGCCGCCGTGTACGCGGACGACTCCGTGCGCAAAAACGCGCTCTCGGCAATCGGCGCGAATCTGGCAAAGACTCCGGAGGGGAGGCGGTTTCTCGAATTTTTCACGGCGGCAGACCGCCACTATCTCCACCCGCGCCACTCGTCGCGGACGGCGGGAACGGCCTATTGAGAGCCGCAATTTTTTCATGCGAAAAAAAATCGCCATAACCGTCGGGGATCCGAGCGGAATCGGGCCGGAAATAATAGCCGAATGGGCGGCCCGAACCCCCGAACTTCTGCCGGAGGTGGAGGCAATCGGGCACCGCGACTTTCTCTCGCGGCTTCCCGCGGGAATGTCCGTGCGCGAGGTGGGGAATCCGTCATTCAAAGCCGTTCCGGGAAGGCCCGAAGCCGAGGGCGCGCAAACGGCGCGCCTCGCCCTGGAGGCCGCGGCAAAGGGCTGTTTGGACGGCCTCTACCGCGGAGTCGTGACGGCCCCGATTTCAAAGCTTGAAATGAGGAAGGTCGGATTCGACTTTCCCGGCCAGACGGAATTTTTCGCCGCCCGCTGGGGGGGCGTTCCGGTCATGTGCTTTGCGGGCAAAAGGCTTTTGATGTCGCTTGTGACGTGGCACCAGCCGCTCCGCGACATACCGGATTCGATATGCGAATCCAATGTGTCGCGCGCCGTCCGTTGCGCCGCAAAACTCGCCGAAAAGCTGCGCGAAACAAAATGCCCCAAGATTGCGGTATGCGGGCTGAATCCGCACGCCGGAGAGGGCGGAATACTCGGCAGGGAGGAGATAGACGTCATAAATCCGATTCTCGCAAAACTGCGCAAAACCTATCCAAACCTCTCCGACGCGCTCCCGCCCGACACCGTTTTCGAACGCCAGCTGAAGGGCGAATTTCACTCGTGCGTGGCAATGTACCACGACCAGGGGCTCGCGCCTCTCAAGACTCTCGAATTCGACTCGGCCGTAAACATATCAATGAACCTTCCGTTCGTCCGCACAAGCCCCGACCACGGAACGGCGTTTTCCATTGCGGGCAAATCGGCGGCGTCGCCAAACAGCTTTGCGCAAGCGGTGTTCGCGGCAATGAAACTCTGCTGAAAACGGCGTTTTAAAAGGGACTTTGACACACGCAAAAAAAGCGGAACGCGGAAATTCCCTTTCGGTAAAACTTCTCGGCGACGGTAAAAAGCGGAACGCGGAAACGCAAACGACCGGCGCGGCGCGGACAGATTCAAGTTCAAAAAAACACTTGCCCGCGCGCATTAGAGCGCGTTTGAAAAAATGTGTGCAAACGCTCTCTACCCGACGGCAATCCCGACGCGTTTTGCCGAGGCCTTTTGTTCGATGCTTTGCGCGGCTTTAGCTCGATGCCGACTCAATTTTGCCGACGCAAAAAAAGTCGGCCGCACATCGCATCACGGCTCGCGCACGGCGAGCGCGTGGTCAAAGTCCTTCCAGACGAGATCTCGCCCCTTTGATATGAGTGTTGATGCAAACAAAACTTCTCGGCGACGGTAAAAAACGGAACGCGGAAACGCAAACGACCGGCGCGGCGCGGACAGTTTCGAGTTCAAAAAAACATTTGCCCGCGCGCATTAGAGCGCGTTTGAAAAAATGTGCGCAAACGCTCAAACGCCCAAACTCTACCCGGCGGCAATCCAGGCGCGTCTTTGCCGCGCCTTTTGTTCGATGCTTTGCCGCGGCTTTGGCTCGATGCCGACGCAATTTTGCCGACGCAAAAAAAGTCGGCCGCACGCCGCATCACGACTCGCGCACGGCGAGCGCGCGGTCAAAGTCCTTCCAGACGGGATCGAGCCCCTTTGACATGAGCGCCGCCGCAAACTCTTCGGGCGTCCGGTTGTCGTCAATCAGAAACTGCTCGCCCTCCTTGTGCAAGTCCGCGTATCCGCCGGGCTGGGTACTGCTGAACGCGCTCATTTGGGTTATGCCAAGCCCCATCAACCCGTCGCGCATTTTGCGGCTCTCGCGGGTGGACACGACCAGCGACAGGCGCGGCAAAAACAGCCTCAGCGCGCACGTCGTCTGCACGAGCTCCCTGTCCGTCGGAATATTTTCCGGACGCGGCACAAAGCCGCTGGCGGCGGGCCGCATTCGCGGAAGGCTCACAGATATTTGCGACCTCCACGCGCGGCGCCCCAAGAATCGCGCATGCAGAGCCGTCGCAAGTATTTCGAATCTCCATTCGTTGACGCCTAAAAGCGGTCCGAGCCCTATCTTCCTCATGCCGGCTTGCGCGCCGCGCTCCGGAGTGGCCAGCCTCCACTGGAAATTCGCCTTGGGCCCGGAGGGGTGGAGGGTCGGATAGACTTCCTCGTCGTAAGTCTCCTGAAACACCGTCAGCCCCTCGCAGCCGGCGGCGACGTACTTCTTGTAGTCCTCCACGGACGACGGGGCTATTTCCACAGAAACCGAAGACATCTTCCTCGCGGCGATTTTTACGCACTCTTCCATATATCCGGAAGACACAAGCCGCGGATTCTCCGCCGCCACGAGCAGGAGCGTCCTGAAGCCAAGATTGTAGACGGCGTCGACCTCCCGCTCGACCTCCCCCAGGGAGAGCGTCTTTCTGTCGATGGAGTGGCGGTGCGCAAACCCGCAGTACTTGCAGTTGTTAACGCATTCGTTGCTCACGTAAAGCGGCGCGAACAGGCGCATCACCCTGCCGAAAAACCGCTCGGTCAGGGCGGACGAAAGGCGCGCCATCTCCTCTATATGCGGAGAGGCCGCCGGGGAAATCAGGGCGGCAAAATCCTCAAGAGTCTCCGCGCGCCCCCTGCGAATGACGCGCACGGCATCGGCCTCGCAAGCCCAGCGCGAATACTCGGCCAGCTCCTTGATTTGCGAGCTTCTAAGCTCGTCCAAAAAAGTGTCCTTCATAAAAAATCCTCCGACGCGCGCGGCTTCCGGCAAAGCGCGTCAGTCGAGAAATCCCGTGAGCGGGCTCGTGGGAACAGCCCTGTCAAACTTCGCGCCCGACGCCGCCAGATACGCCGTCCTTCCGGCCTCGACAGCCTTCGCAAACGCCGCCGCCATCGCCGGGCAGTCGGCCGCCGTAGCGACGGCGGTGTTCACCATTACGGCGGCGGCCCCCGCCTCCATCGCCTGCGCCGCGTGCGACGGCATTCCTATCCCCGCGTCAACCACGACGGGAACGTCGCACTGCTCTATCATAATTCTTATCTGCGAAAGCGTCTCAACCCCCCTGTTTGTGCCGATTGGCGCGCCGAGCGGCATGACCGCCGCAACCCCGGCCTCCTGAAGGCGCAGGGCAAGCACGGGATCGGCGTTGATGTAGGCCATGACCTTGAACCCCTCGGCCGCAAGCGTCTGCGCGGCTGAAAGCGTCTCAACCGGATCGGGCAGCAGGTAGTTCGGGTCGGGGTGAATCTCAAGCTTTACGAACTTTCCGAAGCCCGCGGCCTCTCCGAGCCTCGCGAGCCTGACGGCCTCGGAAGCGTCGACCGCGCCCGACGTATTGGGAAGAATCATGTATTTGTCGGGCTCAAGCCAGTCGGCTATATCGGCGTGCGGGTCGGGCTGCGCGGACAGGTTTGCGCGCCGCAGCGCGACGGTGACTATCGACGCCCCGCTCGCCGCGAGGGCGTCCCGCATGATTTTTTCGGACGGAAACTTCCCCGTGCCCAAAAAGAGGCGCGAGGCAAATTTCCTTCCGCCTATAACGAGATCTTCGTCTTTCATTGCCTAAATCCATTCGGCGCGAACGCAAGCCGCACGAATGCGCCGGACTTTGCGCGGACGCGATTTTTCACATGTTGTCCGCCGATTCCGCAAAGTCAACAGCCAATTTGAACGACTTTAAAAGGGAGGCGTCGGGGTTGATGCGGATTTTTTTCAAATCCTCAAAAATCGACTCCGGATCGCGCCCGCGAAGCTGGAATATTTCCTTAATGTTCAAATCCAGCAATGCGCGCGCCGCGGCGACGTCCATGCGCGGTATCCGCATGAAAGGGCTCGCCAAAGCCGCGTAGTCAACTTTTTTTTTGCCTTCCCTCTTTTGTCCGGATTTCATTTAAATAACGCCGCCTTTCGCATCGATTTCAACACTCTTTCGCCCAGATAAACAATTTGCCCCATTCCGCCCGAACATAGCGCCGTCCGACGCCGGGCGGCTGTCAAACCTTCTACGGCGTCTGTTTTCCAAATACCTTTTCGGCGAAGTTCAAGTATTGCTGCCAGTCGTAGCGGGTCATATTATGCTCGCCGTTCCTTAGGTGGTAGCCCACGTTGTCGCCGATGAAGGGTTTTTCAACGACGAGGTTGTCGAGAGTGGGCAGCTTCTCGGCGCCGTAAAGCCTGTAGATTTTCGACGCTTCAACGAGGCCTGTAAGCTCGCCCTTGGGATCCGCCCAGAAATCCCTGCTGGCGCTTGCGACGTAGAGGGCGCGCGGGGCGACGCACGCAAGCATGTGATGCTGGTCGATGGGCAGTTCGCCCTCGTTGTCGCGGTATTTGTTGAGGTTTTTGGAGAACCAGAACGGAAAGAGCGTCGTTATGTGCCGCACGGATTCGCCGAACCTCCGGCGCGAAAGGGCCGCGCCCATGTGGCCCGGATTGTTGGCGAGCGCCAGCGCAAACCGCCTGTCGTAGGCAGCGGTCAGTATTGACGTGCGACCAAGCCGCGAGTGGCCAGTGACCCCGACTTTGCCAGCGTCTATTTCCGGAAGGGATTCGAGAAGGTCGAGGACGCGCGAATTTCCCCACGCCCACGCGACGGTTGCGGGGCCGTCGGAAAATCCGGAGTCCTCGGCGAATATTTGGTATATGCTGCCCTCCCGCCCGGACTCCTTTTCCCTGTCGGGGTAGACTTCGCAGTAATACCAGCATGCGACGGCGAACCCGCGCCCGATAATTTCCCCTACCGGCCATCTCGCCGAAGCTCCCCCGCGCTGCGATTCATGGGCCTTGTTGTCGGTTATTTTGAGGGTCGGGTAGTTGGAGTTGCGCATCCAGCACGTCGGCATGAAAATTTCCTTTTCCGCAGTCACCGTGTGGTTGCCGCAAAAATTCGGGCAGACTATCGCGGGAACGGGACCTTTGGCGTTTTTGGGAATGTAAAGCAGGACGCCGAAAGAATGTTTTCCGCCGCCGTCCTCAGACTTGATTCTGTACTGCCGGCGCAATGCGGTTCCGCCGAGGGCGTCGTCGGAGGATTCGAGGAGCTCAAACTTCAGGCTCGAGGGACGCGGAGGCATGGCCCCGTACATCTGTTCTTCGAGTTGTCTTATGACGTACGGGCGGGCGTAGGACTCCCAGTCGAGGGCGTTCCCGATTCTCCCATTCCCTCCGGGGAGTTCAAGAATGTCGGGAATCGGGAAGAGGTTCGTCTTGGATTCGTCGTAATTTTCCCCCCTGGGGCCCACAAGTTTGGGCGGATTTATCGGGTTGCCCTCGGCGAATGCGCAACAAGCGGCGAACGCGGCGGCGAGAATCAGTGCGTATTTTTTCATATTTCGTAAATGGAAAGCGTTCATCGTTCGAACGTTTGAGAGAATCAGATAAAAAGCGTTTTTTTCCGGAGAGTCAATCGGCAAACGGGAAGTGTTTGAGAATATTGTATCGCATCGCAAGGTTTGAGGGGAAAAATCGAACGTTTGAGGGGAACGCCCATTTTCGTGGGTTTTCGGGAGGAACGCCGCAAGGGCGGTTCCGGGAAATTGCAAGGGGGGACTGCAACCCATGTTAAATTTGAAAACGGGAGCGACCGGATTATTTTTGCAGGGGGAGTTCTTGACGCGCAATCCATAGAGGCCGTTGTCGGTCTCGCAGGAGACTTTCGGCTCGGCGTAGACGAGCCGTTCGCCCGACGCCATTTTGGCCTTCCATTGCGCCGGTGGGATTGTCGTCTCGCGCGATATGTCGCCGTACTCCGCGCCCGTCTGCCCCAACATGCGGGCATTTTTGAGCCCGCGCCAAGCCTTGAAGACACAGCCCGATTCAGCCTTGCCCACGTTTCGAGGAGCACCGCAAAAACCGCATGGTTACGGACTACTTTCGCTACGGTTTATTCCACTCCCAAATAGGTCGCGCAAAATACGATAACGCCGGTCCAATCGAAAAATGCTCCTTATTATATAGAGGGGACAAAAAACGCGAGCGCCTCGCGGACATCTCAAACCTCGCCATGGTAGAGTTTGTGACGCACCCGGATTATTCCTTCCGCCCTTCCGACGACGGCGTCCACGCCGCGCAAAAAAAATGACGCTGCAACTCCTTTCCAAAGCGCTTGCAAATTCGTTGCAAAACTCTTTTTTTCAGCCCGAAGTATAAACGCGGACATAGAAATTTTCCCAATAGAAGATTTTCACTCAAGAACGAAGGGCGGTTTTCCCGCAAACGTTCGATTTTTTCGGCAGATTATCGGCTTGAAGGCGATTTTTCCTCAAACCAATCCCAAATCTCAAAAGCCCAAACCGCCCGCAACTCCCTGTTTTGGCGGGTTTCGGCAGCTCCCCAAACCTTCTGAGTAAAATCAATGCGCGGCAAATATCCGCGCGCCCAATGCGCGCGCTAAAAAAATCGCGATTTCAAATCCCGCGCGCGAACATATGCCGCAATGCCGCAGTCTCCCCCCCGCTACGCCGGAAGCATGCTTTGGCTGAGGCCGAGCACGCTCAGCACTATCCCCATTGCAAAAATCAGCACCAGCAAAAACGCGAGCCCCAGCGCAACGCCGCCCAAAATCACGGTGGAAATTTTTATGCGCCCATTGAGGCTCTCGGCATGGCTGCGGTTTATCTCCCTAAACGCGGACACAAGACTGCCCGTGCGCTCGCCCACAGACACGACGTCCAAGTCCTCGTTTTCTAAAAGTCCGAATCTCTGGAGGGCCGCGCTTATGGGCGCGCCGTCGTTGACGGCCGTGCGAAACTGCTGGAACCTGTCGCGCATGTCGGCGTTTTTGAGGGACTTTTCCGACAGCCTGAAAGTCTCCGTCGTGTTCACCCCCGACTCAAACAGCGTTGCCGCCAAATTCGCAAACCTGCACAAGTCCGCGTCGAAAACCATTTTTCCCAACGCCGGAATCTTCAGCACGACCGCGTCCGCATTTTTGGCGCCGCCGGGAGTCTTTCTGTAAAATTTCAGGCCGACAAACGCCGCAATCCCCAACACCGCCGCGGCGGGAACGCCGTATATCAGAATGTCCCCAATTGCGTTCATCATCTTTATGGGAAAATTCTCCCCCGCGCCCATGCTCGACATCATCGACTGGATTTTCGGCAGCATGAAAAACAGGAACATCAGCACCACGCCCGCCGCCATCACGCACAGAAATATCGGATACGCCAACGCCGACATTATCGTTTTGCGGAGCTTGCGCCGCTCCTCTATGTACTCTATTATGTTCTCGAACACGAAGCCGAGGTTGGCCGTGGTCTCGCCCGCCTCCACCAAATGCACGGTGCACGCGTCGAAAGCCTGCGGGTACTTCTCAAGCGAGGCCGACAGCGTCTGCCCCTCGCTCAAATCCTTGTACAGCTCGCGCGATATTTTTTTCAGGCGCGGATCGAGCGAACGCTGGCTGAGCGCCTTCAGCGCGTCCGCCACCGGCATTCCGCCGCCGACGCACAGCTGGTGAAGCTTTTTTATCAGCGCCAAAGCCAGACGCTCTCCGCCGCCGCGCAGCTTGCGCGAATCGCCTTCGTCCGGCTGCGAATCGCCGGACTGCGCGCGCTTTATCAGTATCGGAACAAGCCCCATTGCGGCGAGCTTCCCGGAGACCTCGCGCCTGTCCTGAGCCTCCATCGAGCCCGACTTAATCGCGCCCTTCGCGTCGGCAGCCTTGTACGTAAAATCCGCCATCGCGAAACCTATTTATCCTTCGCGTCCTCGACGATGTTGGCGTAGTACATTATCTCGTCCATGCCGGTTATTCCCCTTTTGACAAGCTCCCAGCCCGACTCCTGAAGCGTCCGCATTCCGTGCAGCTGCGCGGCCCTGCGTATCTCCAAAGCCGTCTTGCAGCCGACTATCATCGAATGGATTTGGTCGTTCATCAGCAGAATCTCGACTATGGCGACGCGCCCGTAATACCCCAATCCCCTGCATTTCTCGCAGCCCGCAGGCTTGAGGGGAAGACGGTAATTGGCCGCCTCCGACGGGTCTATATCCAGCGCGACGAGGCATGTGTCTATGTAGGACTTGTCGTAATCCGCCGCAACCGCGCAGGAGCAGAGCCTGCGAACCAGCCGCTGCGCCAAAATCATCTCTACCGACGAGGCTATCAAAAACGGCTCTATTTCCATGTCTATCAGGCGGGTCAGCGCGCCGGCGGCGTCGTTGGTGTGGAGCGTGCTCAACACCAAGTGCCCCGTGAGCGAGGCGCGTATGGCGATGTCGGCCGTCTCCCTGTCGCGGATTTCCCCGACCATTATTATGTCCGGGTCCTGGCGCAATACGGAGCGCAGAACCGACGAAAACGTGAGGCCTATCTCCGGGTGCACCTGCGTCTGGTTGACGCCGCCGACCTCGTATTCAACCGGGTCTTCCACGGTTATTATGCGCACTTCCGGCGAGCGCAAACGGCGTATGAAGGCGGTGAGGGTCGTGGACTTGCCGGAACCGGTCGGCCCCGTAACCAGAATGATTCCGTGCGGGCGCGAAAGCGGCTTCGATATTTTTTTTATGTCCTCCGGGAGAAACCCCAAGTCCTCTATCCCGACCGGCTGGGCGCGCTGGCTGAGCAGGCGCAGCGACACGCTCTCCCCGTACAGCGTCGGAAGGCTGGAGACTCGAATGTCTATCTCCTCCCCGTCCTTTGCCATAAACGCGATTCTTCCGTCCTGCGGCCTGCGCTTCTCTGAGATGTTCAGGCGCGCCATTATCTTTATGCGCGAAATAACCGCGTCCTTGAACTTCGCCATATTTTCCGGGAGGCGCAGCGGAACCAAGTTTCCGTCTATGCGGCAGCGAATGTTGAGCGCGTCGCGCTGCGGCTCTATGTGAATGTCCGTGGCACGGTCGGAAAGAGCGCGGGAGATTATCTCGTTTACGAATTTTATTATCGCGGCGTTCTCGTCCTCCTCGACGTCGGCGTCCGACAAGTCCGCAAAATCCGCCATGTCCTTTCCGGAAAGGCTCTCCGCCCCGACTCCGAAAACTTCCGCGTTCTTCTTGGCTATCGCCGAAGCGGGAACGATTTTCCACTTCGGCACGCCCCCCGCGAGCGCACCAACCCACTTTTTCATGTCGGGCGTCGGCGGCCACGAGACCGCAAACGCCCCGTCCGAACAGGGCAGGCACTGGTACTCGTTCATCAGGCGCAACGGAAGAATCTTCTCAGGCTCCGGCGCGCATTCAAAGTCCGCAAAAAACGGAAGGCCGGAACACTCCGCCACCGTCTTTGAAGCCTCCGTCTCCGAAAGTCCGGAACGCTCCAGCAAAAATCCGATGCGCCCTTCCGGCGGAAGCGAAAACAGCTTTGCCAAATCGTCCGGCATAAGGCTGGCGCGAAATTTCTCCGCCGCGCGCCTCTCAAATTCCCTCTGCGAAATCTCCATGTCCAACAGCTCTCTTCCTCCGGGCCTATCTGCGCGCCGCAGCCCTCCTTTGGGCCGCAGGAACAGCCCTTGCCGACGGCGCGGCGCTCTTTCCGTACATGGTCACGGCCTTGCCTTTGGGGGCGTCCGGCTCCTTCAGCGTCAGCGTGTAGATTCCCATATTGTCGGAAATGCTTATGCTGTTCGTCTCGTCGTCGTAAAAATCCACCGTGTAGGGAACGCCGCTTCCCGCGCCCGCGCGCCCAAGCGCAATGACGTAATTCTTTTTTTGCTGGGTGTCCGCAATTCCGAAAAGCCACTTTCCGTTTACGCAGCTGACGGAGCGCAGCTCAAGCCCCGCAGGCGCCTCCTGAATCACCCCTCCCGCGCGGCGCGACTGCGACGCAAAAAACGGATTGCGCTCCAACAAGCTGTCGATCAGCTTTTCGCGCGCGGACTTTTGCGCTGGAATCGCCGCCTGCTGCGCTTCTGGCTGGGGCTGTCCCGCGCCGTCCGCACCCGCGCCGAGTTCGCCGTTTTCTGCTGGCTTTGCCTGGGATTCAGCCCTGCCGTCGTGCTCCGCGCCGTCGCGCGACTGCTGCGCCAAAGCTTCCGCCTGCGCCTGCGCAGCCTCCTCAGCCTCCGCAGCGCGGCGCTCCCGATTGGCGCGAGCCTCGGCAAAATCCGCCATGCTCTCGGCCATTATCGCCCGCTGCTCGTCGGGCGATCCGCCGGAATTTATGAAGCGCACCGGCGGCGGCCCGACGCGCTGGGCGGGCGCCAAAATGTCGCCGTTTTGCGCGGGCATGTAGAAATCCCCGTTCTGCGCGAAAAGCCGCAGGGCAAAAACTCCGGCCGAAAGAAGGAAAAACGCCTGCCGAAAAACCGCTCCCATGTCACTTCTTCTGCCCCGAAGCTCTCCTAATGCGCGTGGAAGGCGCGGCCTTTTCAACGCCCTCCCCGGATTCCCCGCCGCTCAAAACGGACGAAGTCGACGATGCCCGCACAGAGGAAACTTCAGACGCCCGTTCAGGCGGCCGCGCGGAATCTGCGACCTGCGAAATTTCCGACGCCGAAACCGACGCCGCGCCCTCCGCGGGCGCGTTCCCGGTTTCGTAAGAAGGCTGCGGCCTCTCGGAAGCCGCCCCGCGCGACGCCTGCGACCCCGAAACCTGCGACCCCGAATCGGCTCCCGCGTCCCGCGCGGATTTCGCGCCGGAATCAGGCTCCGTTCCCGCGGCCGTCACCCGCCCCGCCCCGACGCCCGAATCGGACTTCGGCTTTTCCGGGACAATCGCGGATTCGTCTTCCTCGGAAAACGCGTCGGAATTCAAGCCGTCGTTTTGTTCGTACTTGCGCTTTTGTATGCGCTCAATCAGGCTCTCGTCAACGGAGTTTCTTATCGGCTCTTTTTCAAATCTGCCGGTCTTGAAATAGTTGCGCACGTTTTTGCCCACGACGGTGGAATCGAGAGTCTTGTCCGTCATGAGGCTCGAATGGGCCTCGCTCTTTACGAGAGTGGGGCGAATGAAAATTATCAGTTCCGTCCTCTCTTCGACGGTCTTGTCGGGCTTAAACAGCTCCCCGACTCCCGGAATGTCGCCCAACAGCCACACGGAGCCGTCGGTCTTGTTTTTGCTGGTCTGCTGGAGCCCCGCAAGAACGATCGTCTCGCCGGCCTTCGCGCTGACAAAGCTCTCCGCCTCCCGCTTGCCGATGATGGGCTGGGTGCTCGTGTCTATGGTCGTGTAGTCGATGACGGTCGTGACGGTCTGCGTGATTTCCATCTGGACGACTCCGTTGTCGCCTATCAGCGGGGTAACCTCCAAAATTATGCCTATGTCTTTCCAAGTGACGTTGCTGGTCGAATACGGCGTAGATCCGGTATAGGTGGAGGTTATGCTCTGCAAAATCGGATAGCTCTTTGAAACGTTGACGGTGGCGTCCTTGTTATGCGTCGTGACAATGGACGGCGAGGACAGTATCTTCACGCTGGAATTTTGGCGCGCCACGTTGAAGACAGCCTCAAAGCCCTGCTCGCTCGCCGACACGGTAAACGCCCCCGCGGTGCTGGAATCGTCCGGCGACCACGTGGCCGTATTGCCACTCCAGCCCTTTGAAAGGGTCGTGGTCCCCGCGAGCTGGTAGTTCAGCCCGAACGTGGACAACCCCGACACCTGCCTGTCCGAAAGCGTGACCTCGGTTATTATCACGTCGATTTTTACCTGGTTTAGCACTATGTCCACTTCGGATATTATTTTCTCTATCTGGGCCAAGTCTCCCGGCGTGCCGTAGCAGACTATCGAGTTGCTCCTGTCGTCGGCAACGATCGTGATATATTCGCTGAATTGCAGCGGGGCGTTGGCGAAATCGGCCAGTATGTTCATGGGCATCTGCGCGGCCGCCGCGCCGCCGCGCGCGGCGTTGGAGCGGTTTATGGCGTTGGCGATTCTGTTGTTTATGTTCATCTGGTTTGCCTGCGCGGACCTCTGCTGGTTAGCCTGGCGCACGGCATTCTGCTGCCCCTTGACAATCTGGTTCAAAACCGTGGCGACGTTTTTCGACTCTCCGTGCTTTATGTAAAAAACCTTGCTGCGCGTAATCGGCTGCGAGTCTATGTCGAGCTTTTCGACAATATTTCTTATAATCTCCGAAGTCCCGCGCGGAGACACCACTATCAGCTGGTTCGTGCGCTCGTCGGAATCTATGGACGACCTTCCAAAATACTTCTTCAACAAGTCCCCCTGCATGGTCATCAGCCTCCGCTTCATGTCCTCCGACGACATGTTCTTCAGGGTGATAAAAGTGATGTCCTCGTTAACTTCGGTCGGCTTGTCCAGATTCTCCAAGAGCATTTCGACCCGCTGAATGTTCGAGAGCGTGTCCGTCAGAAAAAACGAATTGTTGCGGCTGAACACCGTGAGCGTCGCAACCCCGTTGGGGCTTATGAAAGTGTTTATTACGTCCTTGAGCGCGTCCACGTCCAGATACTTGAGCGAAAACATCTTTGAATAGAAATTTTGCGACGGCGGCAGGTCCGCCGCGCGGCCGGAAATAAATTCCGGAGACTGCGCGTTCATGGAGACGGCCGGAGTCGCCCTGAAAAACTTGGAATCAATCTCGTTAATCGCGACTCCGTTGACGGCCAACAGCGACTTCAACGCCGCCAGCGCCTCGTCGCGCGGCATCTTTGGGGCGTTGAAATTGATTTTTACGTCGGGCACTTGGGCGGAAATTATCGCAGACTTTCCGGAGAGGGCCTCGTAAATTTTCAGCACCTGCAACGGAGACTCGTCAACTATGTAAAACGGGCCCTGCAAATCGGGATCCTGCGGATTCGGTCGGGCGGCGGCCCCGCCTGCGGGCTTCGGGCCGGCGGGCGGCTTTGCGGCGGGCGACGCAACGGGCGAACCGTCAGAAGAACCGGCAGACTGCGCGGCGGAAGAAGCCGCAAATTTTGCTGCGGGCGGCTCTGCGGAAGCCCTCGTTTCGGAAGGCGAACGCGAAGCCGAAGGCGCGGCCGCGCCGCCTGAAGGCGTTTGGGCGCAGACCGCAGCAAAAGAAAAAAACAGCGCCGCGGCGCACGCGCACGTTCCCGCGCCGAATCTGAAACCTGAAAAAATTGCCATTATCCGTTTGTTTTGATTCTTTTCCCCTGACTGCCGGGAATTTGCCCCGCAGCCGTCAGATGAACATTTGCCGCGCGCAAAACAACGAACAACAAATCCATCCCATCGATATAACAACGCAAAGCTAAACCAAAAGTTTCCGTTTTGCAAAACTAATTTGCAAAAAGTAAAAAAATATGTTGCTTTCAAAAAAATAAAAGTTAGAGTGTCTCTTATGAAATTTCGCAATTTACTCCTAATTACGGTCGCCGCAATAGCGGCGGCGCTCTCCGGTTGCAACACTGCGGACGAAACTACCGCCCACCGCAAGACGACGTGCTTCGGGCTCTACACTTACGAGCCGGCCTGCTACAAGCCCTCGACCCCCACTTCCATGGTTATCACCACGGACGAGGCCTGCGGCATGGAACTTCCCTCCGGAGACAGGACGACCTTCTTCTGGGGCGGCATATCCGTGCAGGATTATTAAACGTCAACGCCGCAGTCCGCCGAGCCGGCGGGATCAATTTTTGCGCCTTTTGAAATTTTCCTTTCCAAAGGCGCTTTTTTTGTCGGGAAGGACGCGCGGCAAGACGCGGCGGGCGGCGGATTTTAGACAGCCGTAAAAAATGGCGGACGAAAAACTCAATATATATTGCATAGACATCGGGAACACGCGCACGCACTGCGCTCTCGTGTCGGCTCCGGCCGCGAAATCGCAGCGCAGGCTCTCGGAAAGCGACTTCAAGCTCTCGAACTGCGCGGACTTCGACAGCGCGGGGTTCGCAAAAATATTCTCCTCGGCTTCCCCCGCGCTCGAAAGCGGGGCGGACGCGATAGCGTGGTGCTCCGTGGTGCCCGAATACGCGGCGGAATTGTCGGACAGTTTGCGCGCGCGCGCAATCGCGTCGATGCAGCTGACGTGGGAAAACTCCCCGCTCAAGTTGGACATGAAGGCGCCGGCGCAGGTCGGGCAGGACAGGATAGCGGCCGCATTGGGCGCCGGTCTGATTTTCGACCCTCCGTACATAACCGTCGACATGGGCACCGCCGTGACGATAGATCTCGTCGACGCCTCCGGCGCGTATGCGGGGGGCGCAATCGCTCCCGGAATGCACGCGTTTGCGCAATACCTCAGCGAGCGCGCAGCACAGCTTCCCAAGATAAATCCGGCCATGGCGGACTACTCGCTCAACATCGGCAAAGACACCGTGGAAGCCATGTACGTGGGCTGCGCAAAGGGATTTTGCAGGCTCGCCGACGGAATAATAAGCGACATCGAGGGGGAATTTTTCGGCGGCAAATCCGCGGCGGGCAAGACCGTATTTACAGGCGGGAGCGTCGGCCTGCTGCCCAAAAAATGGCTTGCAGGCAGAAGAATAGAACTTAACCTCACGCAATTAGGTTTGGCTTATGCCTATATTTTAAACATATCAAAAACGAAATACGACAAACGATGAAAAAATTAACATTGCTAATACTGGCGTGCGCATCGGCCCTCAGCCTGTTCGGGCAGGACTCCACGCCGGAAATGCTGAAGAAAAAACAGTTTTTCGACAAGCCCGACCTCTTTGAAGCGCAATCCATTTTCGCCGACCGCAAGGCAAACGAGGAATTGGTGAAGGAATACGAAAAGTCGCCCAAGTCTTACGCCGCAAACCAGCTGTTTCCGATAGCGGTCTGCTACACCACGCTCGGAGATCTCGACTCCGCCGAAAAGCTGTTGAAGGAGTACATAAAGGCGGAGCCCAAGAGCATTCGCGCGCTGAGAATGCTGGGCGGAATATACTTCGCCTCCAGAAAGGCGGACGACGCAAAAGGCAACGAGCAAAAGGTTGCAAACGCGATCGAATGCTACAAAAAAATGCTCGAACTCGGCGACAAGGCCGCGGCCAACCAGCTGGCCAGCGTCTATATAATGCAGCAGACGCCGGACAAAATTTCGGAAGTGCTCCCGCAACTGAAGGAGCTCGCCAAGACGAATATGGAATCGCTGGTGCTCGGCTTCATATACGCCCTGCGCGACGGCAAGAGCGACGACGCGCTCATCAAGGAACTCCTCTCCGGCGTGGACGCGAGAAAAATCCTCACGACCGCGAGCAGGGAGAGCCTCCAGACTGTTTTGCGCCTGTACATAGCCAAACGCGACATCTGGCCGGACAACGCGCTCGTGCTTCCGGGCCGCGCGGCGGCTTTCGCGGAGGCGTGGCCGCTGGCGCTCGACATCTACAAAAAGGCGCTCAAAAGCGACCCGAAAAACACCCTCGCAATGCGCGGGTTGAGCCTCGTGTACTACCGCACGGGCGACATTCAGGCCGCGGTCGACTACATCAAACAGGCCATCGCCGCCGGAGACAAGGCCGCCGCAAGCGACGGCGTGGAAATATTCCTGCTGACGGGCGACAAGTCCATATGGGAGACGTTCAAAGACACCTTCAAGGAAATTCCCGTATCAATGGTCGTCCGCGTGGGAATGATACAATACGCCGAGGCGCGCGATTCGGCCGATGTGTTCTTTGCCGCATGCGAGGGCGAGGGAAGCCAGGCCATATTCGACGAACGCCGCCTGGACAAGCTCGTCTTTGACGGCCTGGAAAAATTTAAATCCGACGCGCGCGCAAAAGCGGTGAGGGAACGATGGACAAAGGCCGGAGGGTCGAAGGAATCCGTCGCAAAAATCGAGGCGCAAATTGCGGCGGCGAAAAACCAAAATGCGGAGCCCGCAAAGCCGGCCGCAACGCAGAATGCAACGCCGGACCCAAAGCCCGCGCAGGACGATATCGGCGCGTCGCTCGACAAAGCCCTGAAAAAATAACGGCTCCCGTTTTCAACCCGCGCAGGACATTGCGCGTTCCCAAAAGTCAGCGTTTCGCGGCGCGGCGCACTGCCGCGCTTTGACGTTTCGATATTCGCCGTTGCGGCTCGTCCTGCAACGGCGGGAAAACAAGAAAAAAACGGCGCGCGGCAATAGACTTGCGCGCCGTTTTTTTTGTTTCATTGCCGTTTTTTGCCGCGCCGTTGCTTGGAGCGCGCCTTTGCCGGCGGGCGCGCTAATCGCGCGTGTCAACCTTTGTCCAACTCTCCGGAACGACGTCCCGATAATCTATTCCCGCAAGCGGCGTAAACCACTGCTGCGGCGCTATCACGAGTTTTTCGGAATTGGGATTCAGCCATGCGGCCCACCAGCTAAACGTGCTGTTCGGTATGATGTTGTGGCGGCAACGCGACATGAGAAACATCTCATGGACGTCTCCGGAGGCCTCGACAGGAACAAAGTCGCGCATAAACTCGTACATTTTTAAAGTCAGGGCAATGTCGTCGGAAAAGAGGTAGAATCTGGGGTTGCCGAGCCTGCGGCGCGCCTGCTCTATCGCCCTCTCGTAATAGGAGCGCGTACACACGTGAAGTATTCTTCTGGTGCGCCGCCTGCGCAAATAGTCTCCGCAGCGCACATGCACGGAGACGGACTCTCCGGAAATAATTTCTGAAAAGAGCGAATGCGCCGAAAACTCTGCCGCGCGCGCAAATTCAAACTCTTTGCGAATGCGCCCGGAAATTCCGGAGAAATATTTTTCGCTCTGAAAAAGCCCCTCAAAATAGCACGGCGGCCGCCTGTCGAAAACGGACGGGTCAAACAAAAAAGATTCGACCTTGCAATGCGTGGGGCTGAGCGAATACGGCAACCCTACAATTTTTTTAAGCTCCCCCTTGAGCTTCAAAAACGGCGTGCGCAAACGCCGCCTATCGGATTCGTCCGAAAACTTCAGCGCGCAGTTGAACGCCCCCAGCCCGAATTTTCTCGAAGCGGTTCTGTAATCCAATATGTCCAAGGCGACGTCGGTTTCGAGTTTGGCGGAGAGGGCGCGCGAAAAGGCGTATTGGAACATCTGGTTCCCCAATCCCCCCTGGAGTTTTACTACGACGTCTTGCATATTATTTCAAAAGAATCCGATTCGCGCGGATTTTCAACAAAGAAATTTCCCCCGCGTTTCCAAACGGCGCCTGCGCGCCGTTTGGAAACGCGACACACAAGCAGTTTCTTCGTCGCAACAACCTTTGCGCGTCGCGCTCTTTCATTTATACCGCGCGTCCATTCGGCCGACGCTCGGCGGGATTTACGCCCCCCTTCGCTGACCTTCCGCTTTGACCGTCACTTAACGGCGTACACAATTAAATCGACGCCCGCCGCCGCATCGGAGCGCGCCTTTGCCATGTCGAATTTCCGAACCGGCCGGCCGCAAAACAAACCGCGCCCAATTTATCCTTCCGCAAACTTTCCGCTCCTCAAATACCGCAGAATAAAAATGCGCATTACAACCGCCAAGTTTTAGAACGCAACGCGGAATACGCCCGACTCAAATTTGCGGTTCGACTGCGCTCCGATTCGCGGGAGTTTACCGCAAATTTTTGCCGCCCCAACCCGCCCGTCAACATTTCAGACGCCCGTGCGTTAAAACGCCCCGCCGCCGCAATCGCGCATTCGCAAACGCCGCAGAAAAGAAAGCGCGCACAACCCGTTCGCCCGCCATATTTTCCAAGCCGCCAAAATTTTTCCGGCGCGACGCATTCCATTCCCGACACAACGCGTTCTTTTTCCTACGCAACGCATTCGGCAAAGCGCGCACGAAAACGCGGGTGCGGAATCCGCCGCGCGCAAGTGTGTTGACTTAAAGTTCAAAGTATTCACAATCCGCATTCCAAAAGATTTCGGAACGCAGAAAAAATTTTTCGCATGCAAAATATAAATCTGTTCATGTCCTGCAACGACGCATACGCGCCGCACCTGTGCGCCGCGCTAACCTCCGCGCTCGACAATTCAAATTCCGAATTTCGCATTTCAATACTCAACCAAAACCTCTCCGAACGCTCCAAGCAAAACATAGCCAAATGTGCGGGGAGCGCGGCCGTGGATTTTGTAAGCGTTGACGTCGCGCGCTTTAAGGGTTTCGACATGAAGCTTGAGCATCTGTCCATAGAGGCGTGTTTTCGCTATCTGATTGCGGAAATCGCCGAGGACATGGACAAAGCCGTATACTTGGACTGCGACGTAATCGTTCTCGGCGACTTGGCAAAACTTTCGGCCGAGGATATCGACGGGGCATACGCGGCGGCGGTGGAGGACTATGTGAGAAAGTCGCATGTGAGGGCTTTGGGGTTAAAAAGCTATTTTAATTCCGGCGTATTGCTTCTGAACTTAAAAAAAATGCGCGCCGACAACATGGCCAAAAAATTGTTCGAGGAAACCCGGAGGCTCGCAGACAGGGCAAAGTATCTCGATCAAGACGTTCTGAACGCGGCTTTCGGCGGCGCGGTAAAATTTCTGCCGCCGAAATGGAATGCCAGCGCCCCGCTCTTTAGAAAGAAAGTCGATTCGATGTTTGCGCAAAGGGACTTGGACGAGGCCCTCTATTCCCCGTGCGCCGTACACTTCACGGGCCCCGACAAGCCGTGGAAAATTCCATGCGGAGCGACTGCGCACCCGTACGCCCCGGCATATTTGCACCACTTGTCGCGCACCCCGTATGCGGCGTGCGTCGAAAAATTCAAGACTGCCTTCAATCCCCGCGGGAACTTCGCCCAATACTGGGCGCGCCACCCCGGATTTTTCCTCCGCCCGCGCTACTGGCAAATGCGAAAAATATACGAAAAAAATCTCGCAAAATTTCCCTATTGAACTCCCGCATTGCGTGCCTACGTCCCCCAAGAAAATTGATGCGCGCGCGAATTGAAGATTTGCCGCATCGCATTGCGGCGCAAAAAAAATCGCCGGCTTCACATTTCACGCCCCCCGACGCAAACGCGACCGGGAAAGAAAAACAAACGGCGTTTTATATTTCTCACGCTCCCGCAACACCAGTTTTTGTATGCCAATCTTGCAACTGCCGCAAAAACGCTCTGCGCAAATGCGGCACATAAAAATCTGTGCCGCAAAAATCGTATTTGCCGGCGATTCCGCGCAGGACGAAAAATTTTTACCCAACGCTTCGCACGACGGACCCGAATATTTTTTCGCGCTCCGACTTGCCCGCCCGATTCGCGAAATTTCGCATTCGCAAAACTTCCCACAAGATTTTTAAACGCGGCTTGCCCCTCTACTTAGCACTCTAAAAAAAGACGCCTCTTTGCGTTCGCACCCCCCGCGCGTAAAAGTGCGAATTTCGTCCCGCACAAACTGCGCGCACTAAAAATTCCGTTTCAAATCCGCGCGCGATGCGAAACAAATTTTATGCCGCGCGCCCGACGCATCGCGCCGCTTGCAAATTGAGCGCGCTTATTCGCTCCGTCGTTCCCCAAAAAATTCCTCCCATCAAATCCGCGCGCCCAGCGCAATGCGCTGGCAACCGGCCCCGCAAACATTTCGCCCGACATTTCGGCCGTCCGTGCAAATCCCAGCGACAAACGAAAAATCTCGCGCACGGCGAAAAAAGACCGAAGTGTCACTCAGATTTTCCCAGGCACTCGGCGGCAAAGCGTTCGCGCGCCTCGTTCCACATCGCGGCATTTTCCGCATTCGGAATATGCCTGCCCAAAGCGAAACTCGAACTTACAATCCTGCGGCCGTCGCGCAAATTCGATATGTCGCCTGCCGCCTTCATCTGCACGAGCGCATTCCCTATCGCGGCGGATTCGACGGGGCCCGAAACGACTTCGCGCCCGGAGGCGTCGGCGACAAAGGCGTTGAGCATTGCGTTTCTTGAGCCTCCGCCCATGACGTTTATACGCGCAATCTCCATTCCCGAAAGCCTTTCGAGCGCGTCTAAAACGCATGCGTATTTCAGGGCGATGCTCTCCTGAATGGCGCGATAAAATTCGCCCGGAGACGACGGGCTTCCCCGCCCGCGCCTCTCGCAATGCCGCGCGATTGCAGACGGCATGTCGTCGGGCGACGCAAAGTCAGCGCAATCGGGGTCGAAAATGAAGGCGAACGGGCGGCAGGCGCGCGCGGCCGCCTCAAGTTCCGCGTAGTCCGCATCTATTCCGGAGCGCGCCCAGGACTTCCTGCACTGTTCCACCAGCCACATTCCGGTGACATTTTTCAAAAAGCGGATTTTCCCCTCCGCGCCGACCTCGTTGGTAAAGTTTTCCGACAGGGATTGCGCATTGATTATCGGCGCATCCAGCTCTATTCCCACGAGCGACCACGTCCCGCTGTTTACGTAAACGGGACTCTTTTCGACCGATGGGGTTGCCGCCACGGCCGACGCGGTGTCATGGCTGGCCGCCGCAACCACTTTCAAATCTCCAAGCTCCTCGCGCCAACGCCCGGCAAGCGCGCCTATCTGCTCGCCGGCCTCCGCGAATCCGGACGAAAAAATTTCCGCGTCAACTCCCAGCGCCTCCGCAATATTCCACGCCCAATCCCGAAGCACCGGATTGTAGAGCTGGGTGGTCGACGCGTTCGTACGCTCGTTTCTCTTTTCGCCGGTCAGCATGTACGCGAGCAGATCCGGCATCATCAAAAACGTCTTGGCCCTGTCCGTCCCGCTTCCAAACACTCCGCGCTCGCATTCGGCGGCAAGCTGGTATATGGTGTTGAAAAACATGAACTGGATTCCCGTCGCCGCGTAAATTTCGTCGCGGGAAATTTTGGAGAAAACCTTTTCCTGCATTCCGCGCGTGCGCGCGTCCCTGTAGGCGAAGGGATTGTTTATCAGCCTGCCTGCGGCGTCCAAAAGGCCGTAGTCGACTCCCCACGAATCTATCGCAAGCGAAACCGCCGAATCTCCGAACTGCGCGCGCGCCTTGCGCACTCCGGCGGCTATTTCCGAAAGAATCGCGTTAACGTCCCAATGTAGGCCGTCGGATTGCGCAAGCGGCTCGCTCCTCCACCTGCTCACTTCCGAAACAAATATTCTTTCGCCGTCGAACCGAACCGCCATTACGCGGCCGCTGGTCGCGCCCAAATCCACTGCCAAGTACGTCTTATTCAAACCGGGAACAACTTTCCAATTATCAAAAATCAAAAAAGCTTCAACTTTTATCGACATATAACCGTGCCGCGCCAAAACGCAACTTAAAACCTCCGCCCGCAAAAATGCCCGCCGCGCGCGCCGGGCAAAAGGCGCGCCAAACGGTTCGGCGGACGCCGAATTCTTAGCCGCATTTTTTAAAGGGCGAGAAAAGGAAACGCGCAATCAGTCAGGCCGAATAAATCTCGCGGTAAAAAGCCAAACCGGCGCCGCCAATTTCTCGCATAAAAAATGCGGGCGTTTTTAAAGGAAAGTTTTGCGATAAAATATCGCAAAAATAACGGAAACTTTCCGCATACTAAAAGCGGTTGCGCGCAGACTTAAACTCCGATTCGATTCCGGAAATATTTTTCCAATTAACCTAAGACGGCGGCAGAATTTGAAACTCCTTTGGAACTTTTTAGACGCTTAAAAAAATCCCCTCTCCGAAAGGCGCGACGGCGAGTGCGCAGATTAAACATTCGGAAACGTTCGGAAAAAAATTTACCGCTCACAAAGCGCGCAAGAAAACTAAGCGTACGTTGCCTAAAAAACGCGGCATTTATTGCCGCGCTCCGATGAAAATCGTCAAGAGCGGCGGCGTTAAATTCCGATTCATTTTTTCAAACCCGGACTTCCCGATACAATACCCGCACGCATTTGCCAAACCGCAAAACGAAGAAATACGCGCGGCGCACGCCATCAAAAAATTTCCGGCAAAAACAAAGTCCGGCAAAAACAAAAACGCCGTCGGAATTTCCCGGCGGCGCGCATTAAAAGCGATTCGAAAGCCGAGGCCTACCTGCGGCGGCGCCAAACCGCAAATCCCAAAGCCGCTATACCAAACATCGCCGCCCACTGTCCCGGCTCGGGAACTTGGACATATCCCACATACAGGCCGTCCGTGCC
>QALA01000063.1 GCA_003343565.1 Verrucomicrobiota bacterium
GTTTTTGCAAAGTGAAAAAAATCGTTGACGCGCCGTGAAAAGACGCCACCATGCAAATCTCAATCGAGGGGATGTAGCTCAGTTGGAAGAGCACCACAATGGCATTGTGGGGGTCGTCGGTTCGAACCCGATCATCTCCAAAAATCCCCGATGGTGTAATGGCAGCACAGAGGTTTTTGGTACCTTTAGTTGGAGTTCGAGTCTCTATCGGGGAATTTGCGTAAGACTCGGCTCGGCGCCGGACATTGCAGTAAGGGCGTCCGTTTAATAAATATCCCGAAGCTCGATATTCCGAAACTTTTTGCCGCCGTTTTTTTGCCGCTATTGCGCGGCGTTTTCCTTTCGGCGCCGCCTTTCAAGCATGGCCGGAACCGTTAGTCTTCATAGGATACATTCGCAGGCAAATCGACGGTGGGCAACCGCTTCCATTTTCCGTCCACTTTTATGACCACGATGTGGTTGTCTTTGTCGTAGAAAATGGAGCCGTCCTTTGCGTTCTTGAGGGCTCTCTTTTTGAGCACTTTTGCCTCCTCAAGGTATCCGACGCCGGCGCGGGCGTGGTCGCAGTCTTTGGAGCTTTTGAAATTTTCCCGCGGATAAAGTTTCTTCGCCCTTTCGCGTATTTGCTCTTTGGGCGGCATTTTGTCGAGCAGGTCGTCCTTTCCGATGTTGTCGAGGCGGAAGATGTTTCTCATTTCAACTTCGCCGTAAAAAATGGCCCTGTCGCGCGAGAACATGTAGGAGTGGTAGGGCACGTCGGAGCCTATCCTGAACCAGTTGTAGGCGTTCAGCCCCTGTCCGTACACCGACGCGTAATAGTAAAGCTCGGCGACCGGAAGGCCCTCCTCGACATGCTTGTTGAGTATCATCGTAATGCGCGACTTGTCGTCGTTTGCATAGGCCTCAAACACGTGAAGCCCCCAGCGTTTTTTGTGCGAGTTGTTTCCGCGCACCATAATTGTGGCGTCCGTGGATATTGACGAGTCGAAGAACAGCGGAACGGGGACTTTGTTCTTGTCCATTCCGTAGTAGTACGAGCGTTCCGACCACTTTTCCCAATCGGGATTTACGAATGATTCGAACTTGATTTGTTCGCGCGCCGGCGCGTCGGGACGGGTTGAAGCTTTCGCGTCCGACGGATTGCCGCGCGTTGGGACGGCGGCGTTTTCGCCGCGCGCAGATGCGGATTTTTCGGTCTTGACGCCGCCGTTTTGAACGTTCGCAGACGCCGTTGCCGCGGCCGCCGCCGCAAAGATGAGGGCGATTTTTAATGTGCTTTTTGCGAGTTTGGCGATTTCCATATTTTTTAGCGGTTTAGAAGTTCGAGGGCTTTTTTGTGAAGTTCGGGGGTGCATGCGGCGATCAGGCCGTCGACATTGCCTATGTTCGACCCTCCCTTCCAGTCGGAATACGATACGCCCGCGCCGCGCAGGGCGGGGATTAGGGCGGCGGCGTCCCAAATTTCCAATTCGGCGTCGGCCATAATGTGGGCAAGGCCTCGGCAGACGAGCATGTAGCCATAGCAGTCGCCCCACGTGCGGGCTATGGCGGCCCGGTTTTCAAGCTCGCGCCACTTTTCGGCCTTTTCGCCTCTCGCGCAGTAGCGGAAGTCGGAGCTCAACAAGGTGATTCCGTCGAGTTCGGTGTTCTTTGCCGCGCGCACGGGGGAGCCGTTGAACAGGCATTCGCGGCAGTCGCCCACTATGCGCTCTTTTAAGACGGGCTGGTCGATTAACCCCAAAATGGGCTCTCCGCCGCGGGCGAGCCCGATTAGCGTTCCGAAGAGCGGAACCCCGGTGATGAACGATTTTGTCCCGTCGATGGGGTCGATTATCCATACGAATTCGGCGTCCGGATTTTTATTTCCCCACTCCTCCCCGATTATCCCGTGGTCGGGGAAATTTTTTTCTATCTCGCCGCGGAGCATCTCCTCGGTATTTTTGTCTATTGCGGTGACGGGAGATGCGTCGGCCTTGTAGTCGACGTCGATGCGCCTGCCGAAGTTTTTTGCGACGTATTCGCCGCTCATGTCGGCGAGCCTGTTGATAAAAATCTTGAAACTTTCAACGTTCATAGCCCTAATAGGATAGAGCTGTTTCTTTTGTGGGCAAGATGAAAAACGTACCCGTTCCCATTATAGCCGTCGATTTCGAGGGGTCGCGCTCCGTCGGAATAGTCGAGTACGGGGCGGCCGAGTTTTTTGGGGGCGAACTTCGCGCCGTCCGCACGCGCATCTGCCGTCCGGATTCCAGAATATCCGAACGCGACCGCGCGCTGTTCGACATATCCGACGCCGACGCCCGCGCCTGCCGACCGTTTTCCGACGACATAGATCTGTTCGTCGACATGCGCCGCAGGGGCGTTTTCTGCGCCCACAACGCCTCCGTGGAGGATTCCCTCCTGCGCGCGCAGGCGGTGTCTCCGGGGGAGGTGCCGGACTTTGTTCGCGGGGGAACCTGCGTCTCTTGGGGGCCGTGGCTGGACTCCTTCGCATTTTGCAAAAATGCGTACCCGTCTCTGGACAGCGCGAAGCTTTCCAACGCGGTCGATGCGCTCGGAATTTCGGGCGAGCTCGACGAGTTGGCGCTAAACTTCTGTCCGCCCGGAAGGCGCAAGTGGCATTGCGCGCTCTTTGACGCCATCGCATGCGGGCTGATTTATGCGCGCACGTGTTCGTCGGAGGGATTTGAGGGGGTGACGCTGGCGTGGCTCGCCGAACAGTCCGGCGTCAAGGGCGCCTCGCAGCGCGATTTCGGGCAGCTTGTATGAGGCCGGATTCTCAAAAGCGCCGCATGGATAAAAGCGACAGAATAAAGCTGCTCAACGCGCTTTTGGCCGGGGGAGTTTCGCGCGAAATGCGGGTTTCTGCCGAGGCTTCCGCGGGGATAGACGCCGCGCTTTCGGAACTTGCGCGCTCCAGCCGTCCGGCCGATTTGAGGGAGTTTGCAAAAGCGATGCTCTCAATCTACGACCCCGGCGCGGAGGCGGAGGTGATGGAGTTTGACGAGAGGCATTTCGATCCGCTGTTTGCGATTCCGGAATTGGTTTCGGCCATGAGGCGGCTTTCGGGATTCCCGCGTTCCGTATTGATTGTATACGGCTTGGACTCGTCCCTAAGAGGCGCGTCCGGGCGCGGCGTCAGGAGGCGTCGCGCGGAATATTCGCGCAATGTCGCCTTCATTGAAGACTATGCGATGCGCTATGCGGATTTGCTTCCGAATTTGAAGATTTTATTTGTCTAATTTTTTTCGGACCCTTTGTGCGTTTGTTTCATTTCAACGCAGGAAAGAAGGCGCAGGGCCGCGATTGTTTTTGCCGCGAGCATCACGCATTGTAAAGGCGCGTTAAAAATGCGCCGCCGTTTCGTTTTAGCGCGGGGACAACGGAGGCCGTACCGTTTCTGCTTTACGCGGCGCGCATTGCGAAATCGTTTTTAAGAACGCTTTGCGCGGGAGGTCTTGTGAGATGCGCTTCGACATTTTCAGGTAATGCGCCGCAAAATGATTTTTCGTTTTTTACACCCCGCGTTTGCGCGCAGTACGCAACTTGAGCTTCCTGAATTTATGCCGATTCGCATTTGTTTTGCGAGATTTTGGCGCGTGGAACGCCTAAAATAAAAATTATCCCGCACATTTGTTCGGCGTTGTTTGGCGCATGAGGCCCATTGCGCGAAAGGCTGTGCGCATCAAGAAAGGTTGTGCGCGTCACTTTTTTCAATGCCGCCGTTTTTTCGAAGCTGTGCTTCCATGCGAATGCGGCGCGCACAATGGAGTTAAAGCCGGAGATTGCGAATACTAAAAAAGAAGGCATGCCGGCATTTTTTTAACGAAAAAATAAAAGGGCGCGCATTTTTTTTCGCGCGCCCGTAAAAGATTGTTCCGGATTTAAAATAATTTGGAAAATTATTTTTTATTTTTGAGAATTTCGTCGATTTTCGCCTTGGCCATCGGCCCCAACTTTTCCCGATAACATGAGGCGGTCGGGTGCACGCCGTCGGCCGAGTCCTCTTTGGTCAAGCCCTTACGCTCGTCGACCAAAGCGGAGTAGTAGTCCAAATATTCGATTCCGTTCGATTGCGCGTAGGCTTTGAGTTTGGAGTTTAAGTCGGCAATGGCGGGGATTGCGTCTATGTTCGGGCGCCACCCGTATTTGTGCGCCGGCAGCACGGAGCAAATCACGGGAACGATTCCGTTGTGCTTCAGCAATTCGCACATCGAGACGATATTTCTGCATATGTTCTCGTTGGTTATGTATCCCTGGTTTCTTGCGATGTCGTTCGTGCCGGCGAGTATCAGGACAACCTTCGGCTTTAGCTCTATTGCGTCCGGGCGCAGGCGGGCGAGCATCTGGCAGGTCACCTGTCCGCTTATGCCCCTTCCGAGATAGTTGTTTTTTTCAAAGAAATCCTTGTCCATTCTCGCCCAGTTGTCGGTTATGGAATCCCCCATAAACACCGCTACCGGCGGCTTGTCGACGCTCTTGTTGGCGTCCTCATAGCGTTGGAAATTTTCCACGCTGTTTCTTTTTTGCGCGTTCTGCGCCTGCGGTTGAGGCTTGCGGCCCTTTTGCAAAGAGCCGCCGGGAGCGCAGAAAACTTGGCTTGAAAAAGCTCCAAACGCCAGAATTGCGACCGCGGCCGAGATCAGTTTTTTTGTCAATGCAATTTCTTTCATAATCGCAGTAAAAATAGGCCTTTTTCGGCGTTTTCACAAGAAAATATTTTTGTCCGATAGAACAGGGCGGGGCGAAATGCGATTTGCGCTTTTACTTTACACTTTTAAAAAAGAGGGAACGGGAAGGGCGCATATCGCCGCGGAATTTGCGCAGCGGACGAAAACCGCTTTTGTAAAAAGGTGTTCAGAATGTAAAAAGGCTTTCAGAATGGCCGAAACTATTGCTTTTCCGCGCCGTTGACGCCGCGCGATGCGCGCAGTTTGCGCATAAAAATATTTTTTTAATAAAAATGTAAAAAAGTTCTTGACAGGAAATCGCGTGCCCGCCTTAATGGGCGGCCTTTCACTTTGGAACAGGCTTTTATTCTTAAAGGAGTGTTCGGGTGAAGGTTTCTTTGAAAAAGATTTTATTTTAAGAAAAAATTAAAAAAAATCTTGACACTGAAAATAGGGTTCGCCTTAATGGGCGGCCTTTCAGTTTTGAAATAGGGCCTTCTATAAGACGGGTCCGTTCGGGACTGACAAAACCCAGTTCTTTGAAATTTACTAAGTACGATTGTGCGAACCGCCCTGATGGCGAGGTGGTTGTTGGAGTGCATGAGATGGCCTGAAGAGGTTGATGATTGCGTTTGACAATTTGAGAGCCATTGGGGGTTAATAGACGAGAGAGAAGTCCAACGGATCGAATGAGCTTTTATAAATAGGAGCGAATGAGAGGCAGTTGGCTCTTCGTATAAAGGATTGAAAAAAAAGATAATACGGAGAGTTTGATTCTGGCTCAGAGTGAACGCTGGCGGCGTGGTTAAGACATGCAAGTCGAGCGGGAACAGGAGCGTAGCAATACGTGAATGTGAGAGCGGCGAACGGGTGAGTAACACGTAAGCAACCTGCCCTATATACTGGGATAGCTCGGGGAAACTCGAATTAATACCGGATGAGGAGCGCTACTGCATGGTAGTGAATCTAAAGCTTGAGAAGGCGTTATAGGAGGGGCTTGCGGCCTATCAGTTAGTTGGTGGGGTAACGGCCTACCAAGGCAAAGACGGGTAGCGGGTCTGAGAGGACGATCCGCCACACTGGAACTGAGACACGGTCCAGACACCTACGGGTGGCAGCAGTTTCGAATCATTCACAATGGGGGCAACCCTGATGGTGCAACGCCGCGTGGGGGACGAAGGTCTTCGGATTGTAAACCCCTGTCACA
>QALA01000085.1 GCA_003343565.1 Verrucomicrobiota bacterium
GCGCCATTCTATCCGGATAGAAAATATCGAACTCGTCGAGCTTTTCGCCAATGCCCGCGAACTTTATGGCGACGTTCGAAACGGTCTTTATCGACAGCGCGGCCCCGCCGCGGGCGTCGCCGTCAAGCTTTGTGAGAATCACGCCGGTAAGGCCGACGGCGTCGTTGAACGACTTTGCCACATTCACGGCCTCCTGCCCAAGCGCGGCGTCCGCTACAAGCAGCACCTCCGACGGATTGCAAAGCCCGCGGAGCCTCTTTATCTCTTCGATGAGAACTTCGTCGATTTGCAGGCGTCCGGCGGTGTCGAAAATCACCGCGTCAGCCCCGTCGGCCAGCGCGCGCGCCTCAAGCTCTGCGGCGAGCTTCGGGACGTCTTTCTGGGCGCGGTCCGAATAGACCGCCACGCCCGCCTGCGCCGCGAGCGTTTCGAGCTGGTCGATTGCCGCCGGCCTGTAAATGTCGCACGCAATCAGGGCGGGCTTGAGCCCGCGCTTTGCCAGGAGGCGCGCGAGTTTCGCGCTGCTGGTTGTCTTGCCCGAACCGTGCAGGCCGACCATCATAATCTTTAGCGGGCGGAGCGCGGAAAGCCCGCTGTCGCCCGCGCCGAGAAACTTTTCAAGCTCGTCGCTTATTATCTTTACAAGCTGCTGGCCGGGAGTGACCGACTTCACAACCTCCCTGCCCACGCACTCAGCCTTCACGCGCTCGACAAACTCGCGCGCGACCTTAAAGTGGACGTCCGCCGAAAGCAGGGCGCGGCGGACCTCCTCCAGCGCGCCCGCCATGTTCTCCTCCGACAGCCTGCCCATGCCGCGCAGATTCCTGAGCGCTTTCGACAGGCTTTCAGTCAATCCCTCAAACATCGCAACTGCTATCCTATCGTCTCGCCTCCGTACCAGCGGCGGAGAACCTCCGGAACTTCGACTTTGCCGTCGTCGCGGACATTGTTTTCGAGAATCGCCGCAAGCACGCGCGGGACGGCCAGCGCGGATCCGTTGAGCGTGTGCACGTTGCGCGGCTTGCCGCCGTCTGCCGGGCGGTAGCGGATATTGGCGCGGCGCGCCTGAAAGTCCGTGAAGCACGAGCAACTGGAAACCTCCAGCCACTTCTGCTGGCCGGCCGCCCACACTTCGAGGTCGTACTGTTTGGCATGCGGAAATCCGATGTCGCCGGTGCATATGGCCAAGACGCGGTACGGAAGATTCAGTTTGCGCAGCAGCCCCTCGGCGTCGCGGCGCAGGGATTCAAGCTCGTCCATGCTCGTGTCCGGGCGCACCCACTTGACAAGCTCGACCTTGTCGAACTGGTGCAGGCGGTTCAGGCCGCGCACGTCCTTTCCCCAACTGCCGGCCTCGCGGCGAAAGCACGGCGTGTAGCCGCACCCGTAGACGGGAAGCTGGGACTCGTCAAAAACTTCGTCCCTGTAAAAATTGGTGATTGGAACCTCCGCGGTCGGAATCATGTAATAGCCGTCCTGCTCGTCGCAGTACATGAGGCCCTCCTTGTCGGGAAGCTGTCCGGTGGCGGTTGCGCTGGCGGCGTTTACCATAATCGGGCACATGAGCTCTCCGTACCCGTTGGCGCGCGCCTCCTCCAGAAAAAACGACAGCAGCGCGCGCACCAGCCTCGCCATGTCGCCCACATAGAACGGAAAGCCCGCGCCCGACACCTTCACGCCGCGTTTGAAATCCAAAAGCCTGTCGAAAAACGGAAGGTCCCAGTGCGCGACCGCGTTCTTGACGGCAGAGATGTCGCCCCACGTAGACACCGTCACGTTGTCCTTGTCGGAACGCCCGACCGGAACGCTGTCGTCCGGAATGTTCGGAACGCTCATCAGCATTTGCCTCCAGCGCGCCTCCGCCTCGTCGGAGGCGGCCTGCAAACGCTTTACCTCGGCGGAAACCGCCTTCATTTCGGCGGCTTTGGCGGCAAAGTCGGGAGAGTTTTTCGGAAGCGAAGCCATCGCCTTGCTCGCGGCGTTTTGGGCGGCGCGCGCCCCCTCGAATGCGGCCACGGCGCGGCGGCGTACTTCGTCAAAGGCTATTATCGCGTCGATGTCGCAATCGAATTTCTTCAACGCGATTTTCGACTTCAAAAGCTCCGGATTTTCACGCAGAATCTTTACGTCTATCATAACGGGTTGGCAAGTGTGCACGTCGCGCGGCTTCATTTCAAGCATTTTAAACAGTCCCGTCGGGCATATTTTTTCCAAGTCGGACTCTTTTGGCTTTACCCTTGGGGCCGTCCGGCTAAACTCCGGAACGGACAAAAATCGGGAGAGTCCGCCCAGAATTTTGCGCGCGCAAAAATGCGCGCGAACGTTAAGGCTTCGGGAGCCGGCGCAAGAGAGAGAAATTTCATATTTCGCGCCCCGTTTTCCGCGGCGAACGCGCGGCATGCGCGGCAAAAGAATCCCGGACGAAAACGAAAAAGCTTCCCCGCATTTTAATTAAACGCAAATGAACCAGACATTCGTAATAGGCCACAAAAATCCCGACGTCGACTCCATATGCTCGGCGATAGGGTACGCCGCGCTCAAGCGGGAAACGGGGCTGAAAAACTTTGTCGCCGCGCGCTGCGGCAACAGCAACGCGCGCATAGACAGGGTGCTCGAAAAGTTCGGCGCCCGCCTTCCGCAGATGGTCGGCGACGTCCGCCTCAGAGCCAAGCACGCCATGAGGCGAAACTTCATATCCATGCCCGCAGACGCCTCGTGCTTCGCAGTCATGGACGCCATCGACCGCCATGACCTGCGCTCCATACCGCTGGTCGACGGGTCGCAAAAGCTGATCGGCGAGGTCACCGTCTTCGACCTCGGCGAATTTTTCATACCGCGCCCCAAAGACGCGCGGCAGACAAGAAGAGTGCGCGCAACGCTGTCGGACGTCGTCAAAACGCTCGGCGCGCACGCGCACTGCCTTTTCCGCGCGGAGGAGACGGAGGACATGTTCGTAAGAATCGGCGCGATGGAAGTGGCCACCTTCGGCTCTTTCATAGAGAGGGAGGGCCTGCGGCCGGAGCAAAACCTAATAGTGGTCGGCGACAGGTTTGACATTCAGATAAAGGCCGTCCAAATGGGCGTGCGCGGAATAATAATAACCGGCAACTACGCCGTGGATCCGTACGTGCTCGAAATGGCCGCCCAGCGCGGCGTAAGCGTGATATCCTGCCGGCACGACTCCGCCACTACCGCGCTGCTCGTAAGAATGGCGACGCGGGCCCAGCCTCTGGCGCGCCCGAATCCGGCGGTAGTCCCGCGCGATATGCTGCTGTCGAAAATCCGCGAACGCTCGCGCGACTACTACGGAAAAACTATTTTCGTCTGCGACTCCCGCGGCAAAATAGAGGGGCTCTTCACCAATGCGGATCTGCTGGACATACGCCGCCCCAAACTCGCGCTGGTGGACCACAACGAACTTTCGCAGGCCGTCGCGGGCGCGGACGAGGCCGAAATCGTCGAAATAGTGGACCACCACAGAATCGGCGACGCGCGGACCTCGAACCCAATACTTTTCATAAACAAGCCCGTGGGCTCGACCTGCACAATCGTCAGCCAGATGTTCGCCGCCGCCGGCAAGCGTCCCGACAAAAAAATCGCGGGCCTGCTTTTGAGCGGAATCATCTGCGACACCCTGAATCTCAAGAGCCCGACCGCCACGGCGGACGACTCCGCCGAAATCAAACGCCTCTCGCCAATCGCGGGAATCGACCCGGACGAGCTTGCCGAATACGTATTCAGCTCCGACTCAATCGTGGCGACCTCCTCCCCCGACGGCGCAATCGGCGCGGACTGCAAGTTCTACGAGGAGGGCGGAGTGAAGTTTTCGGTATCGCAAATAGAGGAGCTCGACTTCGCGGCGTTCCTCTCCAACCTCGAGCCGCTCCGCGGCGCGCTTGAGGCTTGCAGGGCGAAAAACAATCTGTTCTTCTCCGCGCTGTTTGTCACGAACGTCATGACGCAGGACTCCCTGCTGCTCGTTGCCGGCGACGATGGTTTCGCCTCGCGCATATCCTATTCGAGGGACGCCGAGCGCAACTTCTTCGAGCTTCCGAAAATCGTCTCGCGCAAGAAACAGCTCGTTCCCTACCTTACCGCCCTGCTCAAGGACGCGCCGCGCTGACCGGCGCGCGCAAAAAAAGGCGAAACAAAAAAATAATCTCGATTTTCGCCCGCCACCCGACTACATATCCAACACATGATTCCAGCCTTCTCGACACTCCTTCAAACGCCCGTTCTGGCCGACTCCAGCGTCGCCACATACTTTGTCCAATCGAATTTCGCCGGACAGGTCATAGTGGTGATACTGGTGGTTTTCAGCGTCGTCGCATGGGGCGCGATGCTGTGCAAAAACGCCGACCTGAACGCGATGGATACGGCGAACAAGAACGCGCAGCTGAGGCTGTCCAAGTCGAACTCCCTCAAGGAGGCGGCGGCTTTGAAGAACATCTCCGGCCCCGACGCGACGCTCATGCGGGACGCCGTCGCCGAATGGGAGAGGTCGGGATACGGACTGGACGACTCAGTGGAGAGCCGCTCGATAAGAATGGGACACGTCGAAAACGCGCTCCAGCGGACTCTCGCCAGGCAGGTCATCAAGTGCGAATCCAAGATGACGCTGCTCGGCACCATAATAAGCGGCGCGCCGTTTCTGGGGCTTCTGGGAACGGCGTGGGGGGTGATGGACTGCTTCGGCTCGATGAGCGCGCAGGCGTCGGTCACGCTGAACGACTTGGCGCCGGGCGTTGCTGGAGCCCTGCTGACGACGGTCGCGGGGCTGTTGGTGGCCATTCCCTCCGTATTCGGCTACAACTATCTCTCAACAAGGACGCGCAAGGCCGTCACAGACATGGAAAACTTCGCAAGCCTGCTTGCCGACAGGCTCGAACTTGAATCGCGCGCGAGGGAGCTAAACTCGCGCTCGGCGCAGCAAAGAGTCCAAACTCCTCCGCAATATCCGCACGCGCCGCAATCCGCATACACCCAATCCGCATACGCGCAAGCGCAAAACGCACATGCGCAAAATGCCCAAGCTCCGTTCGGGCAGACGCCGTTTTCGCAATCGCAGTTTGGGCCTTCAGCCGCGCAGCCGCCGAATCAGGCGGCTCCCGCCTTCTCCCAAAATTCCGCCGCGCCGAATTTCACCGCTCCCGCGCAAGGCGCCGCAATTCCCACTCCGATATATCCAAACTCCCCCCTGCCGCCGGAACGCAGCCCGGAACCCAAAATTCCGCAGGCCGATATTCCGCGAACACTCGGCGCGCAGGCGGGCGTTGTACAGGCGGGCGGCGTGCAATCAGGCGGCGCGCAAGATTCGGCGCGCGCTCTCTCGTTCGGGCCTCAATCGGCGCCCTACCCCGCTCCCGCGAACTCGGCAGAAGACGCCGCGAAAAACGCGGGCGCCGCGCAGCCGCCGAAAGCTTCCGGACGCGTGATAAAATTCTCAATCGACGACGATGACGACGATACCGACTCGCCCGCCCCGTCGCGCAATTTCGACTAACCGCGCCAGACCTCAACGCATCTTCCGGCACATATGAGATTCCAAAGAAGAGAGACGGTGGGCGCAATGACCGAACTGAACGTCACCCCGCTGATGGATTTGGCGTTCTCGCTGCTCATCATATTCATGATAAGCACTCCGCTCCTTGAGCAGACCATACCCGTCGATCTTCCGCAGCAGGAAAAAAGCGCCTCCAGCAGGCGTCCGGAAATCGAATTTCAGGTAATATCGATAGACTCGAACGGGCATATATTTTGGGGCAAGCAGCAGGTGGATTTGCCGGAGCTCGACAGATTGCTGGGCAATTTGGCTGCCCTCGGCGATCCGCCCGCGATAAGCCTTCGCGGAGACCGGAGCCTGCCGTACCAAAAAATAATCGACGTAATCGACGCGATAAAGAGGCACAACCTCACAAAGATGCATCTGGACACTTCGGTAAAATGACGCTTCCGTTAAAAAAATGCGCCGCGTTTGCGGAAATTCCGGAGGGATATGGCGCTTGAAGAGACAAAGGCGGGCTACTACTACTCTGCCGCGCTCCACATAGGGATTGCGGCGGCGCTGGCTGCGTTCGCGTTTGCGGGACGCATTTTTCAAAAGCCGCCCGAACAGCAACCGGTGATTTTTCAGATGGTCGAGCCCACCCCCGAAGCTCCGATGCAGCCCGCGCAGCAAAACGATGCGCCGCAATACGACACAATAGACGAACCGAAGGTCAAAGACATTAAGCCGATCGACTTGCCCGCCCCCCAGCCGGAACCGCAGCCCGAACCGGATCCCAAGCCTGATGCGAAAACTCCGGACAAATCTCCCGCGCCCAAGCCCAAAGAGGTCGAAAAACCCGCCCCGCCAAAGAAAATATCGATAGACGACTTCCGCAAAAAAAATCCCGCAAAACCGCGCAGGCAGCCTCCGCGCGCGCGCTCAAAACCGGTGAAAATCGACAAAATCAGCCCGTCTACGAGCAACCTCGACAAATTCGCAAACCAGAGCCGCATTTCCGTCAAGGGGGGGACGAGCAGCGCGATGAAAAACGCCCTCGGCGCATATGCGCAGTACATCAACGCCCTCGCCAAGCGAAACTGGGTCATGCCGGACTCCATAATCGGAATGGAGCTTTCCTGCACCGTAATGTTCAACGTCAGCGCCGCCGGAACCATAAGCTCCGTGCGCATCATAAAAGGCAGCGGGAATTCCGACTTCGACGAATCGGCCGTCAGGCTTTTCAAAGGTCTGCGCCTCGTTCCCCCGCCAGACGGGGAGCCGCACAATATAAGCCTGGTCTTTACCACCGAAAAATAACCGCGCTTCCCTCCCCCCAATTTTGAAGCGGAAAATCCCGATAGCCGGGGTATTCGTCGCCGAAAAATAACGGCATTTCCCCCATCGCGGCATGAGCGTTTGAAATGCGGGCTTGGGAAGCGAAACGACAACGACCCCCCCGCAGACTTTCAGCCGCTCAAGCGCCGAAAGCCGCTCGCGGACTCCGGAGTTTTCGCAATGAAAAAACCGCGGAAAACCTGGAGCGAACAATCAGATAATCCGACGCGCGCAGTTAGAATCCGGCCCACATAAGCCTACAACCCGGCACGCATAACTCTATAATCCGGCAGGCACAATCAGGCTTCAGCGGCAAATCGCGTAAAAAGCCGGACGGAAAAAAATTCGCCCGCCCAACGTCTAATTCAAACCGGCATCGGAATAGGGAGGCGGAAGGCTCCTGTATTTCGGGACTTCGCGCATGAGCATCTCGGACCAAAGCTCTTCGAGCGGAAGCTCGGAGACGGAGGGAAAATCCGCATTGGAAATTATCCACGAGCCCTCGTCTATTTCGTTTTTGAGCTGTCCGGCCCCCCACGTGGAGCACCCCAGAAACGCGCATGCCTTCGCGGCGGAGTTGCGCTTGATGATCTTCTCGATTCGCGCGGGATCCAGACCGAAGGAAAAGCCCCCGCTGAACGCATCGTCCGTCCAGACCGCCAAAGTGAGGCGTTCGGGATTCACGGGCCCCCCGAAATAAACCTCCATATTCGACAGAAATCCGTTCTCGAAATCCTCCGAAAGTTCGCCGAGAGTCGAGCGGTTGGGCTTGTTCAAAATCAGTCCGAGCGAGCCCTCCGGGCCGTCCTCCAACACCAGCACCACCGACTCCTCAAAAACCGAATCCGACAGCGACGGCGACGCCAGCAGTATCCGCCAAGACATGTCCTCATACGACTTGCGCATCGCCAAACTCCAATTTTTCAATCTCCGCCCCGACCTGCCCGAAGAGCTCCAATACGAGCGGATCATTGTTGTAGTTGTGAAGGTATTTTACGCGCCTGACGCCCGCCGAAAGCATCAGCTTTGCGCAATTCAAACACGGAAAATGCGTGACGTACGCGACCGAATCGTTCAGCGACACCCCGCGGCGCGCCGCGTCGGAAATCGCATTTTGCTCGGCATGAACCGTCGCCACCTCGTGCCCGTCCCGAATATGGGAGGAGTGCGGAGCCCCCGCTATAAACCCGTTGTATCCTGCCGCAATTATCCTGTGCTTGTGCTCCCCGGAACTCACCATCACGCAGCCGACGTTCAACCTCGCGCACGTGGAGCGCGACGCGATTAGAACCGCAGCGGAAATAAAGTACTCGTCCCAGCTCGGACGCTCGCCCCAAGAGGCCACAAGCGCGTCCAGCTCTCCGACTTTGCCCGATTTTTTCATAGCCTAAACGAACACGCAGGAAAAAAGAACCGAAAAGAAATGCATTATCGTCCCAAGCAGGACAAACACGTGCCAAACCGCATGGGAATACGGCCACTTTTTTTTCATGTAGAAAAACACGCCGAACGTGTAAAATCCCCCGCCGAGCGCCAGAAACACCAATCCCGATACGGGCAACACATATACGAGCCTCTGCAAAACCGCGACAATCAGCCAACCCATGGCCAAATACAGCCCTATCGACCAAAACTTCGTTCCGGTCGCCGGCAGAAAAAGCTTAAGGCAAGTCCCCACAACCGCAAGGGCCCAGACTATGCCGAAGACCGTCCAGCCGGTCGAGCCGCGCATGGAGACGAGCATAAACGGCGTGTACGAACCCGCTATTAGATAGTAGATCGAGATGTGGTCGAATTTCTTGAGAATGCGCTTGGCGCTCTCGCCCTTGGCGTAATGGTAAGCCGAGGACGCGCTGTAAGCCATCAGCATCGACGCTCCGAAAATCGAGCACGACACAATGCTCCATGCGTCTCCATAGACCGAGGCGAGCGTCGCCAACACGGCCAATGCGGCCGTGGCAAAGAGGATTCCCGCAGCGTGCGTGCCGGAATTCCAAGCTTCCTCCTTTGCCGTGTAAGCCATTGCAACCATTATTGTACAATATTAGACGCGCATTGTTGCGTCCGGCAACCATAATTTGAAGCCGCGCAAAAAAAATGCCGATAATCCAATCTCCGCGGGCGGCGCGCAAAAAAATGACGCCCCGCCTGCGATAAAACTTGCCAAAACGCGCGCCATGCAAAATGATTTGCAAAATTTTTTCCCCAGAATGAGCGACCCATTAAAACACGAATGCGGCATTGCCCTAATAAGGCTCCTCAAACCCCTGAAGTACTATCAGGAAAAATACGGCAATCCGCTGTACGGATTCAACAAGCTCTTCCTCCTGATGGAGAAGCAGCACAACCGCGGGCAGGACGGCGCGGGAATAGGAGCGGTCAAGATAGGCGTTCCGCCCGGAAAAAGCTACATATACCGCGAGCGCAATCCGAAGCAAAACGGGCTTGCGGCCATATTTCGCGAGCAGCTTGAAGACTACAACGACAAAGTAAAGCGCGGCATAATCCACCCGGAGTTTATCGACACCGTGAGGGACAACTTCAACTACGCCGCCGAACTCCTCATAGGGCATCTGAGGTACGGGACGAGCGGCTCGTACGACAAAAACGCCTGCCACCCGTTCGCCCGTAAAAGCACGTGGCCGGCAAGAAACCTGATGCTCATAGGCAACTTCAACATAACGAATTCCAAGGAGCTAAACAGGAGCCTGATAAGCAAGGGAATCCACCCGGTGTTCACAACCGACACCCAGGCCGTCCTCGAGGCGATAGCCTACCACTTGGACATCGAGCACGCCGAAATCTACCGCCAGCTGCGCGACGAGGGATACGCCGGCGAGGACATTCTCAAAATGATGAACGAGCGCCTGAGCCCCGTTCGCATAGTAAGCAACGCCGCCAGGGACTGGGACGGCGGCTACACCATCGCGGGCGCAATCGGCAACGGAGACGCGTTCGTTCTGCGCGACGCCCACGGAATACGCCCGTGCTTCTACATCAAGAACGACGAGATAGTCGCCTTCGCCTCCGAGAGAGTCGCCCTCATGACGATATTCGAGGCTAAGGAGGAGGACGTGAAGGAAGTCCGCCCCGGCCACATATACGTCGTCAAGTGCGACGGCACGTGCTACGAGGAGCCGTACCGCGAGGAGGGCGAAAGCAAGGCCTGCACGTTTGAGCGCATATATTTTTCGCGCGGGAACGACCCGCAGATCTACGCGGAGCGCAAGGCTCTCGGCGAGGCGCTTTGCCCGCAGCTCTACGACAGCATCGGCCGCGATTTCAAAAACGCCGTATTCAGCTACATTCCAAACACGGCCGAAATAGCCTACTACGGAATGCTGCACGGGCTCCGCGTGATACGCCGCAACGCCGTGCGGGAGGAGCTGCTAAAGCTCTCGCGCGAGGGGAAAATAATAACGCCCGAACAGATACAGTCGCTGGTCATGGACAACTGGCCGCGCGGCGAGAAAGTCGCCCACAAGGACATAAAGCTGCGCACGTTCATATCCAAGGAGAAGGACAGAATGCAGCTTGCCTCCCACGTATACGACATCTCCTACGGGGTTGTCGAGCCCAAGGACACGCTCGTGTGCCTCGACGACTCAATCGTCCGCGGAACCACGCTCAAGCAGCAGATTCTGCGCATTCTCAGCCGCACCAATCCGAAAAAGATCGTGATAGCCTCCACCGCCCCGCAGATAAGATATCCGGACTGCTACGGAATAGACATGAGCGAAATAGGAAAATTCATCGCGTTCCAGGCGGCCATAAAGCTTCTGCGCGAAACCGGCAACGGCGAACTTTTGCGCGACGTTTACAAGCTCTGCATAGACCAGAGGGACAAGCCCGCGCGCGAAATGAAAAACTATGTCAAAATGATATACGACGCCTTCCCGACCGCGCGGATAACAAAGAAAATTTCGGAGCTGGTCTATCCGCAAAACGTGGATTGGAGCGGCGAGGTTGAGATTGTCTACCAGTCGATAGAAAACCTCCACAAGGCCATACCTACCTGTTCGGGAGACTGGTATTTCACGGGGAACTATCCCACCCCCGGAGGGTACGAAGTACTGAACAACGCATACATAAACTTCTACGAAAACCGCGAGGGGCGCAGCTACTGACGCGTTCCCGCGGAGACTGGGGAGGACACCGCCGATGGCCGACTTTTCATGGAAATGCGAACGCGGGGCCGGAGCGCTTGCGCACATTACGGCGCTGCCGTCGGAATTCGGCATAGGCAATGTTGGCGGGGCCGCGGAGGAGTTTTTGGACTTCCTGTCGTCGGCCGGATTTTCCCACTGGCAGATATGCCCCTTAAATCCCACCGGATACGGGGACTCTCCGTATCAGGCATTCTCGGTATTCGCGGGGAATCCGTATTTAATCGACTTCGCGCAACTGGGCCGGCTCGGACTTCTGAAAGACGCCGATCTCGACTGCCTGCGCCGCATGCCGGAGGATCGGTGCGATTTCGGCGCGCTCTACCTGTCCGTTCCCTCGCTTGTGGAAAGGGCGTTTTCGGCCGCCAAGAGCGGGGGAATTGAAAACTTCGCAAGGCGCGTGGGATACTCCCCGTTTGAAGAATTTTCGCAAAAGAGCGCAAAGTGGCTCGACGGGTACGCCCTGTACTCGGCATTAAAAAAAGAGAACGCGTCGCGCCCGTGGACGGAGTGGCCGGAGGAAATAAAATCATTTGAAAGCGCGTCGAAACGCCGACTGCCGGACGGCGTTTTGGAGGAAGCCGGCCGCGTAAAATTCGCGCAGTGGATTTTCTTTGAGCAGTATTCGAAATTGAAGGCGCGCGCGAACGGGCGCGGCATAGAGATATTCGGCGATGTTCCCATATTTCCCGCCGCGGACTGCTCCGACGTATGGTCGAATCCAGACCTCTTCGACCTCTCGCCCGAAGGCGTGCCGAACAACACCGCGGGGGTCGGGCCGGACTACTTTTCCCCCACGGGGCAAATGTGGGGCAACCCGCTGTACGACTGGAAAAATCCCCGCGTGTACGACTTCTGGAAAGACAGGCTCTCTGCCGCATTCGAGATGTACGACGTCGTGCGCCTCGACCACTTCAGGGGATTCGCCGACTATTGGGCCATACCCGCCAATGCGAAAGACGCCTCCGAAGGAAAGATGAAAAACGGGCCGGGAAAAAAGTTTTTCGAATTTGTCAGGCGCGAATTTCCGTCACAAAAATTTGTCGCCGAAGACCTCGGCCTGCTCTCCAAGCGCGCGCTCGACCTGCGCGACAGCATAAAAATTCCAGCCATGGCCGTCCTGCAATTCGCCTTTGGAGACTCCCCTAAAAATCCGTACCTGCCCCACAATACGAAGTCCGACTGCGTTTACTATACCGGAACGCACGACAACGATACCGCGCGCGGCTGGTACGAATCCGCCCCAGAAAGGGCCAGGGACGAATTTAGAAGGTATTTTCGCGTATCCGGCGACGACGCAAGCTGGGACATGATTTGCGCGGTTTTGACAAACCGCGCGCGCCTCGCCGTATTCCCTGTCCAAGACATGCTCTCCCTCCCCTCGTGCGCGCGCTTCAACACTCCCGGAGAGCCCGCAAACAATTGGACGTGGAGGCTCACCCGGCGGAATTTCGAGGAGCTTAAAAACCGCGCCCCGTATCTCAGATCGATGCTTGAGCTTACCGACAGGCTGAGAACTCCGCCGCAAGAGTCAGACAAAAACGGCGGCAGTATTTAGCAAAAGCGCAAGCCCCTATTTCCCGGCGCGCTTTTTCCCGCGCCCATCGGACGATGTCGCCCGACAAGCCCGCCGCAAAATTTTTCCGGCTCATCGCGCAACGTAAAAAACCTGCGGAACAATCGCCGCAAAATTTGCAATGCATTGCCAAACTCCGAATTTCTTTTGCCGCGCGATTGGAAAAATTGGAAAGGAAAACTGCGCGCATTAGAAAGGAAACGGAGCGCGGCGGATTTAAACCGCGCAAACGCGCCGGCCCGATTTCGGCCTTTAAAACCGCGCAAGAGCGCGGAAATAGGACAATCTTTATCCCGAACAGACCGATCCGGACAAACCGGAGTAATGCCCTTTATTTGCCCGCAAGCTAAAAGAAGCCGAATGCGTCAAACGTCGGAGGTGTCGATATTCATCTTTGAGCGCGGGTGCTTGGCGGAATGCTGGCGCGTCAAATCTTCCGTCAAAAGCTGCGTGTAAATCTGGGTGGTGGAGAGGTCCGCATGGCCGAGCATTTCGCTTATGGACATGAGATTCGCCCCGTTTTGCAATAGGTGCGTCGCAAAGCTGTGCCGCAGTCCGTGGGGCTTTACCGGCTTTTTTATCCCCGCGCGCGCGGCGTACTTTTTGAGATTGTACCAAAACGTCTTTCTCGAAAGCTTCTTCAGCCGGCGCGTTATGAAGAGCTCCGGAGCCCTGTTTGCCTCCATCTTTTTAAGCTCGTTCAAATACGCCTCGATCGCCTTCGCAGACATTCTTCCAATGGGGACGAGGCGCGTCTTGGAACCCTTCCCGCGCACGCGCAACACTCCTTCGTTCAAATCGACGTCGGCGGCCTTGAGCGAACATATTTCCGAAACCCTCAATCCGCTCCCGTACATCAGTTCGAGCATTGCGGCGTCGCGCAGCCTCTCGAACGAATCACCCTCGGCGGACTCTATCAGCGCGCCGATTTCCAGCGGCGTGAGCGTCTGCGGAACGCCGCGCCTGAACTTGGGGCGCACCGCGGCCGACGCGTAATTTTTCGGCCAAAGCCCCGCATCGCACATGTGCGACGCAAAGCTCTTTAACGCGCTCAGCCTGCGCGCCTGCGACGCGGCTCCGAGATTCGACTGTTCGCCCAGCCATACTACCGCGCAATCTTCGTCGGCCTCCTCGAAGCTCTCCGCCCCCTTTTCGCGCACGAGAAACTCCCCGAACAGCGCGATGTCCGACATGTACGAAAGCACCGTATTTTTCGCCGCGCCCAGCTCCAGCTGCAAATGCGCCTTGAACTCCAGCATGCGCTCGCGCATCTTCAGCGGAAGCTCGGCATGCGCCCCGCGCTTTTGCGCGTCTGTACCGCAGCCGGCCATCTCTACTTTTCCGGGGCCGCGCCCTCGCCCAAAAGCCCCTTCACCGCGGCGGCCACGCTTATCTTGTCCGAGGCGATGAGCTTCCGATAATGCCCGACCGAACGCTCGACATTTTTGCGCGAATAGAACTCGCGCAAAATCTCCTGCTCCAAAAGAGTGTCAAACCACTGGATTTTCTGGCGCGCCCTGCGCTCGCCGAAAACGCCGCTCGACTCCACAGTCCGCCTGAATTTTTCCAGCAGCTCCCACGCATGCCGTATGCCCGTTCCCTCGACCGCCGAACACACCTCGCAAAACGGAGTCCAACCGGGAGTCGGCGACGCCAAAAAATGCAACACCCCCAAGAGCTCCGCGCGCTTGAGATTGGATTTTTCCACCATATTTCCGTCGCACTTGTTGACGAGTATCCCGTCGGCCAGCTCCATCACGCCCTTTTTTATTCCCTGAAGGTCGTCGCCCTGTGCGGCGAGCTGAATCAGCAGGAAAAAATCCGTCATCGAGCGGACCGTCACCTCGCTCTGGCCCACCCCGACGGTCTCGACCAAAATGACGTCGAACCCCGCCGCCTCGCAAAGCAGCATCGTCTCCCTGCTCTTTCTGGCGACGCCTCCGAGCATTCCGCCGGAGGGGGACGGACGGATAAACGCGTCTTTGCAGCGCGAGAGATTTTCCATTCTGGTTTTGTCGCCCAATATGCTTCCTCCGCTGAGGCTGCTGGAGGGATCGACGGCGAGCACCGCGACGCGCTTGCCGAACTCCCCGCAAAGCATCGTTCCGAAAGCTTCTATAAACGTCGATTTCCCCGCCCCCGGCACTCCGGTAATTCCTATGCGGAAGGCCCTGCCCGTGTGCGGAAGCAGCTCGGCGATAAGCCGCTGGGCGAGGTCGAAATGCGCGGGCGCGTTGCTCTCAACCAGCGTTATGGCCCTCGCAAGCACGGTTCTGTCGCCGGCGAGCACGCCGCGCTTGTAGTCCTCAAGCGAAAGCTCACGCCTCTTGGGGCGCGACGCGCGCGACACGGTCCCGTCCGCCTCCGACGCGTCCACTCCGGACATTATGGAAGTCGTAAAAAAGCGCCTGTCCGCGCCCTCCGGAATCCACTCCGGAACTTTTGTCTCCTTCTTTTCTGACATGCAAACTCCCTTTTTTATTTTTTCCGCCCGTCGAACGGAATTTCAAACGATATTATGAAACGCTCCTCGTACTTTATGTCGGTAAGGTTGTCGTAGTCGTAGGTATATCGCAGCGCAATCGACACAACCGACTTCGGGGCAAAAACCAGCCCGACCATAATGTAGGCCGACGCATCGTTTTCCCCTCCCAAAGAGGCGCTAAGCGACGCCGTGTGCTCAAAGCGCAGCAGATCCGTTATGTCCCAATAAATGGATTCGTTCAGCGACCACGAGGGAATAAAGCGGTCCTTTTCGTTCTCCAAATCCAGATAGCGCACGGACGGGCCCGTGTCTATCGAGGTGCTGATTCCCCAATCCTTTATCGAATACGCATAACCGACGCCTATAACCTGGTCCAGCTGGGTGTTTATCAGCTTTATGGCGTCGACCTTGTAGGAGAGGTTGCTGTTAATATACCAGTCGGACTGCGCCCCCAAAAACTTCCACCTATAACTGTATGCAAGCCCGTATTTGTCGGTAGTGGCCGAAGATGCGCCCTCCGTGTCGGTATAGAGCGTATAATTGTAATATCCGCTGAGGTTGAGGCTGTGGACGTCCCATACGCGCTCGGCCGAAAACGCGAGGTCGAGCGTCCGTTCGGACGTGGAGGTCTGCTTTATCAAATATCCGCCGGAGAGTTTTATGTACCAGCCTTCGGGAATGTAAGGCGTGATGAAATCGATATAATCGTCCTGCCAAGTCCGCAAGACGCGCAGAAATTCCGGAACGCGGTTCGACGAGCCGCTGTCGTCGAACAGGGGCGGATACTCGACGAGGGCGTCCACGTTGGCGTCCTGCGATATAATCTCGCCCTCCTGCATGGGCATGGACATTTCCTCCTGCTCGGAGACGTCCGATATTTTCTTCGGCGCGGGGGGGATTTTTACGCTTTCGCTATCGATGAGCTGGTACGGCACGACAAACTCGGCATACGCGGTCTTAATCAAAATTCCGGAGGCGGTTTTGCTCAGCACCGCGCCCTTGACGATTTCCCCCGTGGTGAGTTTGAGCGTGGATTCCGCCGCCGCCCGCGCGTCCGCAGCTCGGCAAAAAAGCGCGGCCGACGCGCAAATAAGCGCGCAGCGCGAAAAATTCAGCGCGATGCGGAATGCTAAAGACATATGCAAAAAGCCGTTTTTTGGCAAATATTCCCCTCATCGTATTAGTGGACAATATTCCCCCCGGAGCAAGGAAATTCGCTTTCGCCCCACGGGCGCGCGCGACTTTTTCGGCGGGCGGCATACGCGCTTTCCGCCACTGCGCCTGCGCCTTAAAAAACTTGCCATCGCCGGACAAAAAGTCCAAATTCGACTTTGACGAAAAACTGCCGACATGGAGCAAAAAGACTCAATTTCCAAAGGGCGACAAGACGGAGAGCCGGATCTGCTGTCCGTGGTTGTGCCCTGCCGCGACGAAGCCGAAAGCGTGCGGCTGTTCTACCGCGCGCTGATCGACGCGCTGGAGCCAGTGGAAAATTTAAATGTCGAAATAATTTTCGTGGAGGACGGTTCGAAGGACTCCACCCTCGACGAACTGCGCCGGCTGCGGAGCGAGGACGGGCGCGTAAAGTACCTTTCACTCTCGCGCAACTTCGGAAAAGAGGCGGCAATGCTGGCGGGATTTGAAAACTCAAGGGGAAATTTCATTTGCTCCATGGACGCCGACTTGCAGGATCCCCCGCAGCTGCTCCCGCAAATGCTCGAAATATTGCGCCGCGAAGATTTCGACTCCGTGGCGGCAAAAAAAAGTTCGCGCAAGGACGAATCCGCGCTGCGCTCCTTCATGGCGTCGGCGTTCTACAAAATAATAAACGCCCTGTCCTCCGTGAAATTCCGCGACGGCGCGCGGGACTTCAGGCTGATGAAGCGCAGAATGCTCGACGAGCTCCTTCGCCTGCGCGAATCCAACCGCTTTTCAAAGGGGCTTTTCGAATGGGTGGGATTCAAGACGCGATGGCTGGAATTCGAGCCTGCTCCGCGCGCGGCCGGAACTACAAAGTGGTCGTCCGCGGGGCTCGTGAAGTACTCCATTGAGGCCATAACGTCGTTTTCGACTTTTCCGCTTGAGCTCGTCTCGATTCTGGGGCTTGCGATGTGCGCGCTCTCGACGTTCGCCATTGCGTTTTTAAGCGTGAGGCAGCTGATTTACCACAACTCGGCATTCGGCTGGACTTCGATGATCTGCATAATCTTTTTCCTCAGCGGCGTCCAGCTGTTGTGCATAGGGATTGTCGGCCACTATCTCTCGAAAATATACATCGAATCCAAAGGCCGCCCGCCTTACGTCATTGCCGAAAGGGGAATGTAGGCGGAGCGGAAAATACGGCGGTTTATTAAAAACGACATTTGCCGCTCGCGCGGGAAACGTCCCAAACCGCCGCCTCTTCCGCCTTTATGTTGCAGAGCCTTTGGAATGCCGCAAGCGACGGACATATCGGCGATTCCAAACAGCCGCGATTGCGGCCGCGCAACTTTCGGGAAACGCCGCAACGCAACACCACAAAGACATTTTTCAATCTTCGCCTTGCGTTTTCCAAAATCGAACTTCCGCAACTCGGATAAAGCGCAACCGCTGCCTCCATGCAAAAAAATGCCGCTTAAAAAACGCCGGCTAAAAAATGCGGCGTAAAAAAACGCGGCCGGAAAAAATCCGCGCCGCGAATATTGCGCATTTTTAAAACTCGGGAATGCGCAAATGCCTGAAAGGCGCGCGCATTCCCGCAATCGTCAGGGCTGTTTTACCAAGCCGGGCCTCCAGCCGAGAATCTCCTTTACGAGAGGATCGCGGCCGAAATATTTTCTGACTTGCGCCATGTCCCAATAGTCGATTTTTCCGCACGGAATGTCGGGCGACATTTCCTCCATCGGAAGGTGGAGATCCCACTTGCCGCGCAGCGGCGGCTTTGTGCGGAACAGCCTTCCGCCGCGCAGCACGTTCATTCGCTTTAACGAAGGATCCATAATGTTTTTCATTTCGGGATATTTTTTCAAATACACCTCGGAATCCACATACTTCAAATGGCTGGGATAATTCTTCCAATAAGATTCCCAACGCTCGTCCTTCCACTGCACTTGCGAAGCGGCGACATCGCAGTCTATGAACACGTTGTCCTTTACTATGTTGTCCTTTCCGGCGTGGAAATACACGGCGGAAAAGCCGCCGCCCCTGCCCGGAGTCCCCACGCGGCAGAATATGTTTTTTTCTATGAGCGTCCCGCCGGAGCCGTCGTCTATGTACACGCCGCACATCATGGAGGACTTGTGCGAAGCCACGGTTTCGGCAAAGAAGTTTCCGCGAATTACATTGCCCCTGTTGTAGGGCAGGCGGCCGGTGTATATGATTCCCATGTCGTCGAAGTCGCGGCAGCAGCGCTCAAAGTAGTTGAACTCAAACAGGTGCTCGCTTCCGCTGTATCCGACCGACATGTGCGATTGGTCGTGAAAATAGCAGTGGCTCAAAACTCCCCCAACGCCCCGAAAGAGCACTTGGGCCGAATACGACTTTTGCAGCCGCGCATTGTTCCAAAATTCGGAATTGTAAACCTTATTGCGGGAGGGCAGCAAAAGCTCCTCGTTGCCTCCGGTGAAAGCGACGCCGCCGGAGCCCGTATCGTAAACTTTGCCGTTTTTAAATTCGTTGTTTATCTCCGCCAAACGCTCCGGGGAATACTTCGAGACGTCGGCCGAGGAAATGTTGACGGCGAGGCTTCCGAGATTGTTGAAGTTGCACCCGTCGATCACGACTTTGGCGCAGCCGCTTCCGGATATGGCAGTCGCGCGGGAAGCGGTGAAATTGATATTCTTCAGCGTCAAGCCCTCCACGTTGGAAAGCTTTATGAACGGCGCGTCGAGTAGCGAAAAGTCGAAATACTCCGACGAATCCGGCCTGCGGTCGAGAAGCACATAGAAGTAGAGATTGTCCCTGTCTATGTAGTATTCGCCGATCGCGTCCATCTCCTCAAAAAGGTTTATGGCCTGGTAGGCGTTGACGACGAGCTTGTGGTGGTTTTTCTGCACGCCCCACGGCAACTGGGTATCCAGAGTGACCGATTTTGCGTCCTTATCGATTTTTTTCACCCGCACCGTATTGTACGCCCAGCCGTGGTGGAATATTCCCGAAAGCCACATGTCTTTGGCCTGCGTCCACCGCTCGTGGCGCGGATCGGAATATGCAAATACGCCGCCGATTTTTTCCTTTGACGGGTCCCATGCGGAGGCGTCGCTCTTGTTGAAGCCGTTTTCCAAGACTCTTCCCAGCGGTATCTTCTCCGAGCCGTTGGGATACTGCGCGAGAGTCAGCGGCATCTTGCTAAAAAAGGCCTCCGTGTGCGACGGCCCGCCCATCGAGCCGAATCCGTAGGCGCGCATTCCGCCGACCCTGGTGACCCCAAAATTCTTCAAGTCGAACGCATACAAATGGCCCTCGCGCTTCGCGGGGAGTTTGGCAAGCATGTCCGCCCGCCTGACCTCCACCAACGCGTCGGCCGGAACCCGCACGCCCCCGTGCAAAACGACCTTCCCTACCCCCCTGATTGTCAGGGGCGACTGCGCCGTCGGATAGCCCTTCATATCCACGCCCTTTTTCGGCATGAAATACACGCCCTCCTCCAGGATTATTTCCGAAGGCCCGGTATCTTTGGAGGCCTCCGAAACCGCCTTGGCCAAGGTGGCGTAAGGCTTTTGAATGCCGCCGTCGCCCTCCGTGTCGGAACCGGCGGGCGAAACGTGCAGCTGCACGGCGCCGAGTTGTGAAACCGCCGCAAAAAGGCATGCGGCAAACGCAGTTATGCTCTTCATAATTTTCATGTATGCGACCCTTTCGATTAACGGCGATTAAGCAAACCCGGCATCTTATCCATAATTTCCTTAGCCAGCGGATTCTTCCCGAATATCTTTTTAAATTCTTCGGGAGTCCAATAATCCACCTTCGGAAGCGGCCCGCCGTCGTCCGGCCTTATGTAGTTGTTGTTTCTTAAGGTAAATTTTCCGCGCTGGGTGAGATTGGTTTCGCAAAAGAGATTGCCCACTATGTAGTTTTCCCTGTCGCGCTCCGCGCTGACCACGCCCTTCAGCTTGGGATATTTTTTTAAATAGGCCTCTCCGTTTATGTCAACCTCTTTGTAAAGCTTGTATTCGTTGTCCTTTATGCGCTTGTCCCACACGCTGTTCGGCCACGTGGTGCACGCCACTGCGGCAAGGCAGTCCACAAATATGTTCTGCTTGACCATATTTCCGTCTCCGCCGTGAAAAAACACCGCAGCAAAAAGGTTGTTCTTGCCCGGATTTCCCACGCGGCAAAATATGTTCTTTTCTATCAGAAAGCGTCCGGAACCGTCGTCGATATACACGCCGCACATCATGGCCTCCGGCTTCTTGGGCGTAATTTGGGAGAAGAAATTGTAGCGTATCACGTTTCCGCAATGGCTCTGGTTGCGACCCGTATAAATTGCGCCCATGTCGTCGAATTCCGTGCTGCACCTGTCGAAATAGCAGCACTCGATTACGTGGTCGTTGCCGGAGAGCGCGATGCCCTCGTGGGTCTGGTTCGTTATGCGGCAGTGGCGCACCTTCACCCCGACGCCGTCGATATATATTCCCGGACAATAGCTGCGGCCGATTCTGGCGTTGTCGCTCACCATACAGTTTTCGATAAGCCCGTTTCCGTCGACGAGGTTGACGCGCTCGCCCACGGTCATGTAGAAGCCGCCCATTCCGGTGTTGACCGCGGAGCAGTTGACTATCGAGTTGTCATGCGAGAGCACCGGCGGATTTTTATTCGACACAAACGGCGTGGCGGAGCGGTTTATTTCCACTGCGCGCGAGCCGAGATTTTTAAAATTGCACCGATCTATCAGCAAATGCGAACTGTCCTTTGCAATGATCGCGCTGCCCCTTGCGCATTCAAAGTCGATGCCGACTATCTGCAAATGCGCGGCCTTTTCGGCCCTTACGAACGGAGAGCATATGACGGAAAAATCGATGTGGGCCCCCTTCTTCGGCCACTTGTCGAGCATGACGTAAAACATGCAGTTTTTGCGGTCGAAGTAATACTCTCCGGCGGCGTCGATTTCCTCAAGAAGATTGAACGCGAAATAGGCGTTTAGCTCCAGAAAGTCCTTCTCTTTTATTCCGTACGGAAGGACGGTCTCCAATTCGATTTGCTTCTTTTCAGCGTCCAGCTTTTTGACGCGCACCGTATTGTACGCCCAGCCGTAGTTGAATATTCCGCTCAGGCGCAAATCCTCGGCGTTGGTCCAGCGGTCGTGGCGCGGATCGGAATATTCGATCGTCCCCCCGCGCCGCGGACCCTTGCTTTCAGCGGGGCGAAAAGCCTTCGTGCCCGAATCGACGGTGCGCTTCCAATTCATCGCTCCCGAATTCGGATAGCGCGCGCTGAAAAGCTCCATGTCGGTATAGAAAGGCTCGACCGGAGGGTACGGCTGCGCGATTCCGAATCCGCTCGTGCCGAGCTTACCGCAATCCTTTATTCCGTACTTTTTCAAATCCAGATAAAACAGCTTTCCGGAGACCTTTCCCGGCAGGCGCGACAAAACGGCCTTGTCGCGCACAACTTTCAAGTCGTCCGCCGGGACGCGCACGCCGCCGATAAAATTCACGCTTCCGCCGTCGCCCTTCAAAACCAGCGGAGCGCCCTTCGAGCCGGCAAACGAAGAGTCTATCGACACGCAGTCCGCGTCGCTCTTAAAAAAGTAGTTTCCGCCCGAAAACACGATTTCCACGCGCTCCCGCAACCCCTGACCATTTTGGGATTTGAACTGCGCGGCTTTGGCCAACGCCCTTTTGAGCGAGGCGTAGGGCGCCCGTTTAGAGCCGTCGCCGGCCTCGTCCGAACCGGAGGCCGAAACGAATATCTGCGCCGCGAACCCCCAAGAGGCGAGCGAAAGCAGCGCCGCCGCAAGCGACATCTTTTTCACATGAACTTTCATATACCACTTTTACCTTTCTGTTTGTTGCGCCTAAAAATCTATTCCCCCGCAACCGCATGCAATCCCGGCCGGGAAACCTCCCTTCCCTCCCCCGCGTCAATCAGCCAGCATATTCGATTTCGTGACGGGGTTGAGGGTAAAATTCAACAGCACCGGAGATTCCGAGCAAGACTTGAACCTGCAATTTTGAACGCGTATCGAATTGTGGACCCAGCCTTCCGAAGGCGTGGACTCCGAAAACTTCGCGCCGTCGCAAACCGACGCGCCGGACTTGACCCCTACCCTGTTGCAATCGACGAACATGCAACCGGAGACGGACGCGCTCTCAATCGCCGCGCCCTCAAACCACCGCCTGTTGTCGCACTCCATGATTATTGCGGGATACAGCGTGGATATAAACTCGCAGTTCTCTATTTCGACGGAGCGCGCCAAAACCGCAAATCCCCTCGCCCTTGTGGAGACCGCCGACGTTCGCTCGACGCGCAAATTCGGCTGGGCCGAAGCGTTCGAAACCGGCGCCCCCTTGTCGACGCGGTCGGGAAGCGCGCGGGAGAGCTCAACAAGCAGGAATTTTTCCCTCTCGTCGACTTCCACAGAAACGACCTGGCTCCTAAATCCCGAACGCAGGCCGTTTTCGTCGGAGCCGAAATCGAGAGTGTCGCCCTTGCGCGGGGCGGCCTTCAAATCGAAGCCCGCGCGCGCCTTTGCGTACTTGAGCTTCACCACATGCGCGTCGACGCGCTCCGACACGGCCCAATACATCTGGTGCACGCTGAGCGCGTCGCCCCCGCAGCGTTCAAAGCGGCAGTTGGAAACCCGCAGATCCCCCCTGCAATTTCTGAACTGGACGGCGTCGGCAGTGGTCGTCATCAAAACGGCGTCGTTTTTCGGAATCACGTTCACGTTGTCGAGCGACACTCCGCTTGAGGCCTGCGCCTGAATCCCCGTTCCCGAATGCCCCCAAACGTTGACGTTGTACATTCGCACCCTTGAACACTCCGAAAACGACACCGCCGGAAGCCCGTAAACCTGATAGCGCACCACGACTTCGTCGCCTTTCTTGGGCTTGGCGCCGCCCTTGTCCAGCGGAACGCGCATCTTGCCGCCGCCCAGGTTCTCCACGCTCCTGTCGACTTTCTGATAGATGTCCAATCCTGGAATGAACTCGTTTTTGCGAATGTCGTAAAGGTTCACGGCCTTTGGAACAAGCTCCAATATGTTTTGCCCGTCGCTGACGGAACAGTCGAAATATTCGTCGCCCACGTCGGTCACGACGCCGCCGACAAACGGGTAGTCGGCGCATTCAAAATCGATGTTTCTGACAACGACATCGGAGCACTTTTCAAACACAAGCTGGCTTCCGCCCGAATGCAAAATCAAAGTTGCGCCGCAGCCGTCTATCATAATTTTGTCGAAGTTTTCCGCGAACACGCCGGCGTAGCCGCGCTCAAAAGTGAACAGGTCGTACGTCCCGACCTCAAACACCACGCGGACGCCGGACTTTCCCTCCGCGGAGGCTATCGCCCTGCGTATCGCGTCGGAATCGTCCAGCCCGTCGCCCGGAACCGCGCCGAAGTCCGAGACTCGAACCACATTCGGATAGTCGTCCATAGGAGAGGCGTCGGCCGCCATTTCCCCGGTGGAACCGGCAAATTCCGACTTCGGCCTTTTCTGAACGGGCGGCAACTTTTCGGCGGAGGAATCCGCAGCCCGGTCCGGCATTACCTGTCCGGCTTCCGTCCGCCGCTTGGCTTTTTTGCCGTCGCCCGCGCCCCGGCCGGACTCGGACTTTTCAACTTTGGGCAATCCGTACAGCGCCGCGTTAAACTCCGCGCCCGCGAACAAGCCGCCGCCTGCCGGCAAGAAGAGCGACATAAAAAAAAGCGATATGGCCGGCAATCCGCGCATTGTCAAAAAATTTCGTTTGATGTTATTCCGGGGGCCGGCGGGCGCAAGCATTATTTGGCCTCCCGCCCCGCCGGAGTTTCTCCGGACGAAAGCATGCCGCGCAAAAACCGGCGCCTATGCTTTCCGCTCTCGTACGCTTTCGCACGCGTTTCGTGCGCTCCGTCCGCATTTTCGAAAGCAGCGTTTCAAAGTAAAAAAACGTTCGTTCGGCCGCAGGCGCGCATTCCGAATTTCAGGCGCAATTTTTTTCGTATCCTCCGTCCCGAATGCGCCGATTCGCCTTCCCCGTTCCCAATTGCAAAAGCCGGACGGCATTCAAATGCGAGGCTCCAAAACGCGAAAAATGAAAACGCCGAAAACGGAAGATTTTTCCGCCGGAAAACCCGGACAAAAATATGTGCCCCCATTGGAAGGAAAGTTGAAGCAGAATTTTTCAAAACTAAAATGCGTCGTCAAAACGCTCCCGTGACAGCCGGCGAAACAGACTGCCGCCCTATTCGGCAAAACGCAAAAAAAACGCATGTCGCAAAACGATTCGCCGGGCAATCCGTTAGTCAATTCGCCGAGCCTTTCGTTAGACGACCCGCAACTGCGCCGAATGCGCGGCCCGCAAATCCGGAATCCCCCGCGGCCGCGCCGGATTTCCCGAATCCGCAAATATCTCCGCGCGAATCCCGCACGGCGACGGCGCGCGCTCAGCCTTCGGAAACCAGACCGAACTTTCGCGCCACCTTTTCAATGGCGGCAGAACTTCCCATGCACAAAAATTTGTCGCCCGCAGAAAACGGCCTCGACGGATCGGGACGCGACGGAACGCCCTCCCCGTCGAACAGTATTCCGACGAGCTTTACCCCGTACTCTTTCGGCATTTGCAAGTCGGCCAAAGTTTGCCCGACCAGCGCGGAGCCGTACGGAACGCCCAAGACCTTCAGGAGCATTTTTCCGGCCCCTTCGATTATGTCCGACGTCGAAGGAGTCGAGGAGGCGCGCGTCAAAATTTCCTCGGCAGCCGCAATCTCTTTGTCGGAGGCGCAAAGTATGACTACGTCCTCAGGAAAGAGACGCGTATCCGGGCCTATGTCGTATATGGAAAACGCCCCGCGCCTGATTGCGGCGATCTCGGCTCCGGTCCGCTTCCGCACGGCAAGCTCCCCGACTGTCTTTCCGGCGGCGTCGGCAAATTCGCCTATCTCGATTTCCGAAACGTTTTTGGCCCATGTGCGGCTCGCGCGCACGCTATCCATGAGGGCGTCGCGCTTGGCGAACTCGGCGTTTTCCAGATGGCGCCTGATGACGGAGGAAAATCTGCCCTCAAGCGAATGCCTGAAATTGGAGAGAATCTTTCTAAAAAACAGCGCCATGAAAGCCAAGCTCACGCCCAATATTATCACGGCGTCGTCCACCGGAAGAAAATTAAAGACAAACGCAAAATACACCACCGCAAAACCTAGCATTATGACCGCCGAAAATACTCCTCTCAAAAACGCGTGAAGCTTGCCGCCCGCCCCCGACGTCAGGCCGTAGCGCGATTCCATTCCGTCAACCATCTTGTGCGTGCACACGCTCGACGAGCGCAGGACGCCGGCGAGCATCGGCAGCGAAAGAGCCGCTGCGGCCACCCATATTCCGGCCGCCAGCCAATCCGGATAGGGAGTCGTGTCGCTCTTTATGTAATTGGCGACTCTCGCCGCTGCGAACATAACCCCGCTGAACATCAGCGTATATATGAATACGGCCAATATGTGGGGCAGAAAATCCTTCAATCTGCCGCTGCCGGCGGCCGCCTGCGAGGCCGATCCCACGGCGCGCCTGTAAATTTCCAAAGCGTCGAGAAGCTTCTTCGGAGCGACATAATGGGCAAACTTCATTACCGCCTCGGACTGCGACGAAACGAGCGGATTTACAAACACCGTCAAAAACGACACCCCCATGGCGATAGCCATTATGGAAGGATCCATCACGCCGCTCGATATTCCCAAACCGGCGATTACAAAGCTGAACTCGCCGATTTGCGCCTTGTTTATCGCCGCAAGATACGCGTCGCGGCAGCCTATTCCGCCCAGAACCACGCCCGCAAAGCACGCCAGCGACTGGAACACTATCACCCCCACCGATATCAAGACTATCGGCAGCCACAATTCCCACAGCAAAGCCGGATTTATCTGCGTGCCCACCGAGACAAAAAACAGGGCCACAAACAGGTTTCTAAACGGATCGGTAATGTGCTCGACCCTTCTCGAAACGTCGGAGCCGGATATTATCGACCCCGCCATAAAAGCTCCGAGCGACAGCGACAAATCCGACACGGCCGCCAACTCGCCAAGCCCCATGATGAGGCAGAAGATGAGCATTATCAGCTCCTGCCTGTTCCCCGACAGAGCGAATCTGCGCAGCAGGCGCGGAATCAGAAGCTTGCCCGCCACGAAGATCGTTATCATGAAACTCAATATCGCAAGCGTCGAGCTGAACAGCTCCGACACCCCCGGAAGCTCGCCGGACGACACCCCGGAAAGCACGACCAGCAAAAAGACCGCAAATATGTCCTCGATAATCAATATGCCTATGGCAATTTGCGCGTAAAGCTTGGACAAGTCTCTGCGCTGGGCGAAAATTTCCACAATAACAATCGTCGAACTCATCGCCAGAACGCCGCCGAGAAAAATGCCGTCAACTTTCGACATGCCCATAAGCCCCGCCGCCGCCATTCCCAAAATGCCCATGGAAACTATCTGGAACGTTATTCCGAGAAAACTTGGAACGAACACCTTTTTGAGACGCTCAAGATTGAACTCCATTCCGACGAAGAACATCATGAACATCACGCCGAGCTCGCCGAGAGCCGCGATGTTTTCCGAAGAGCTTATCAGCCCCGTCACCGGCGACAGCAAAATCCCGACGATGATGAATCCCAACAGCTGCGGGAGTTTCAGCATCGAGAAAATTCTCATCGAAGCCGTCGATGCGACGATGATTATGGCAAGATCCTTAATCAGAAGCTCTGTGGAATGGGCGTCCATGCGTTTTTGGCGGTTGCGCGGCGGCCGTCATTGCCGGCCGCCGCCGTTTTTATTTCGACAAAATATTTATCCAACCGGCGCGCGCATCAAGGAAAAATGCCAATCTTTCCGCTTTGCCAAAGAAAAATCTTAAGGCCGCCTTTGGGGCCGCCCGCGCGCGCGAAAACCCCAATTTGGGAGGAATAGGCAAATTTTCGGCGCAAAAATGTATTTAAAAAATGCGAGATGCGCGTTATAATTTTTTACAAACAAAAAGGGGCGCAAGCGTGCAATGTTAACGCGCGAAAACGCGCACGCCGCGTTTCCCGGAGTTTTAACGGCAAATGGAAAGGTCAAATCCGATGAAGAGAAAAGAATTCATAAAGGACGCGCTTGCGCTGGCGGTAATCGGCGCCGTATGCCCGGCCGCGAAAGCCGCGGGAAGCGAAAACGCCGACAAGGGGCGGAAACTCCCGAAAGTTTACTTCACAAGAGCCGTCACCCCGCAGAAGCTCGTAGAGACATACAACGCTCTCGGATTCAAGCTGCCCGGACGTGTGGCCGTGAAAGTCCATTCGGGCGAACCCGGCGGAAACCACTTCATCAAGCCGGAATTTATGAAGCCGCTCGTGGACCTTCTCGGCGGAACGATAGTCGAGTGCAACACCGCATATGAAGGGCGAAGAAACACCACCGAAAAGCACTGGAAGGCGATAGAGGAACACGGCTTCACAAAGATAGCGAAAGTCGACATCATGGACGCCGACGCCGACATGCCCATACCCGTTCGTGGAGGTATGCAGATCAAGGTCAACTACGTAGGCGCGCATTTGAAAAATTACGACTCGATGTTAGTGCTCTCGCACTTCAAGGGGCACCAAATGGGCGGCTTCGGCGGCGCGCTGAAAAACCTGTCGATAGGCGTGGCCTCCTCCCGCGGAAAGGCGTACATACACGGGGCGGGAATACCCGAAAACATGTGGACCTGCGAGCAGGACAAGTTTCTGGAATCCATGGCCGACGCCGACAAGTCCGTGATGGACTACATGAATTCAAAACTGGCCTTCATAAACGTGATGAAGGACATGTCCATAGACTGCGACTGCAACAACCACCCCGCCCCGCCCGAAATGGCCGACATCGGCATACTCTCCAGCCTCGACCCCGTCGCGCTCGACCAGGCCTGCGTGGATTTAATCTACAAATCGCCCGACAAGGGAAAGGCGTCGCTGATAAAGAGAATGGAAGAGATGCACGGAATACACACGGTGGAGGCCGCCGAGAAGTTGGGGGTCGGCTCAAGGCGATACGAACTTGTCGATATGGACGCCTGAAAAATATTTCGCGCCCGCCGTATTCCGCGCCATCTTCCGCGCCGATATGCCGACGCTCCGGCACATTTATACGCCGATGTGCCCGCGGGCGATTGCGCATTAAAGCGGCGGATTAATCATGTCGAACGGCGGAACATCAATGCGGCTCCTATCACGGCGCCGTTTGAACCGCGTATCGGAGTGGAATTTTCAGATATGCGGATTGCGCTTCCGTCCTTGCAAAGCAATTCCGCGCGCCTTCCGAATCCGTACGGCTTCCCGCTCTCAAGCGCAATCGAAAGCGACGAACGCAGCGGTTTTGCGCAGTCGCAATCGACAAATTCCAAAACCTTGCCGTGCGGCATTCCGCAAATTTCCTCGAATTTGAACCCTGTCATGTTTTCGGCGGCCGGATTGAGGGCGGTTATGCGGCCGTCTCCGTCCACCGCCACTATTGCCTCGCCGACAGGCGCAAGGGCAAGGACGAACTCCGACGCGTTTTCCCGCGCCGCGCAGCGGGCTTCCAAGAGTTCGGCGCCCTCGCGCGAAAGCCACACTACGGCGTTCATTCCGGAAATCCCGCCGCCTGTCGGGGAGACCGCCATGAAGCGTCCCGAATCGCCAAATCGGGAACCGAAAGTACGGGCGTTGCCCGCTTCAAACGCTTCCGCGACTTTCAATGAAGCTTCCGCGCAGTTGGAAAACGGAATCTCCCTTAAAGAATGCGCTCCGACCGGAATTGCGAAATCCCATTCGGGGCGGCATAAAGACAATGTGTTTTCGTCGATGTCCAACACGCCTACCATCGCCGGAACTTGCGAATGCAATCGCAGGCGCCTAACGGCGGCCCGCCTGCGCGCAATTCCCGGCACAAACGCCAACGCGCCCAAAAAGGCCAAGCAGGAAAAACCGGCCACCATCTCGCCCTTGTACTCCTTCCAAAGCGGGTCGGGCTTGTTTATGAAAATTACGTCGGACGGCAGTTTCGTTTCGTCCAAACCGAACTTGCGCATTTTTTTATAATCCACCAGAGGCCTGCATGTTCCCTCGACAATCGGCATTTCGCCCGCGTCCTCGCCGGACAAAACTCCGGACAGAAGTTCGGCGGCGGCGGCCGCCTGCTCCTCTGCAAGCGCCGCGAATCCGCCGACCGCGCCGAATGAGACTGCCGGCTCCTCGCAGGCTATGTAGGGACGCCCCAACACGCGCGCAAGATCCGATCCAAACGCTGCAATCGTCTGATATTCGTCCGCCTTAAGACAGCTCCACGGAGCCATTATCAAAACGGAATTTTCAGGAAGCGACCTTATCTTGGCAAACACTTTGGCGTAGTCTCCGCCGCAATCGTCCAAGAACAGGACTTCCACATTCTTGTAGGCCGTAATTTCCTCCCGCGCGCGCTTGGCGAAATTTTTGCCGCGCTCGGACGAATCGCAAAGTATTGCGACAACTTCGCTGCGCGGATAAAGCGACAACCCCAAAGATATGGACGCATCTATATCGCGCTTTAGAGTGACTACGGCCGTCTTGCGATGAAGCGCGCGCAGCTTGCGAGCGTCCGCGGAGTATCCGGAAAAAATAACCGGAGTATCGTCCGGCACGCTGGAAAAGTTCTCCGCAAGAAAGTCTGCCGCTTCATCTCCGATAACGACTATTGCGTCGTAAAAGCCCCCGCGTATTTTGCCCAATCTAAAAGCCAGACATTTCCGCCAGACGGACTTGTCGCAGACTTTCGGAACGCCTAAACCGAAGATTTCAAAACTGCAATCGAACGGCAAACGCGCCGTTTCCGTCTCCAGCGCGTTTATTATCCTCTTGGAATACGGGTGAAAAAGGCTGTAAGACGACATCACAAGTATATTCTTGCCGCAACCTGCCGCGCCGGACGAAACTTGCGCAAATACAGAAGAAAAATACAAAAAATCCGCCAGCGCAAAAACGATGATAAATCTCAAAAAATATTTCATGGAACGGATAGTTGAGTAAAAAATGGGAACCAATACACAAAAAAATTATTACATATTATTCAAAAAATCAAGCAATTTTTTCATATTTTCCTGATGCTTCGCTCCTTTTGTTTTTGTGAGATTTTTTTGGAACAAATGCGAATAGGAATAGAACATTTGCGGCAATATAAATGCAATCGCGCTGAAAGACGCGTTTAGGCACGGCAGCGCAACGCCAACGGCGCACGCAAAGTAATTTGCGCTACCGCACAAAATCTACGTACCGCAACGATTTTACCCAAAAGATTTGGTGAATCTCCGAAACTTGCAAAATCCGTCGAAAGCCGCCAAAGCAGGGAGCTTGCGGGCGATAAAGGTATTCGGGATTAGTTTAAAAAAAATAGGACTTATCTTTCGCGCAAAAAAAGGCGTTAAACATGACGCCGCGAAATTATGCCGCCGCTCCGCGCACAGACATTAAAAAAACAACTACTCTCCCCGGACTTGCGGGGAGAGGCAAATTAGCCGCGCGAATAAATACGGCTTTTTCGCAAGGTGCGCAGGTTTATTTTTTACCTGCGCAAACCTTGCAATACGATACGACTAACAAACAGCTTATAGAATCTTCCGGCACGCAGGCATTTTTCGCGCAAAAAAAGGCGTTAAACATGCCGTCGCGAAATTGCGCGCCGCTTCGCGCATAGACATAAAAAAACAACTCCCCCCGAACTTGCGCGGACAGGCAAATTAGCCGCGCAGAATAAATACGGCTTTTCGCAAGGTGCGCAGGATAATCTTTTACCTGCGCAAAAGCCGCCGAAAGAAACGACAGAAAGCGCGCTATACGCGAATCAGCGTGGCGCCCCATGTGAGGCCGGCTCCGAATGCGACAAGAAGAATTTTCTCGCCCTTGCGAAGCCTCCCGCTGCGCATAACCTCGTCAAGGGCGATCGGAATGGACGCCGAGGAAGTGTTCGCATAGTCGGCTATGTTTACATAGACTTTATCGGACGGTATCTTTATGCGCTTGGCCACGCTTTCTATGATGCGCGCATTGGCCTGGTGCGGTATCAACAGCGAAATCTCCTCCACCCCGACGCCGCACAAATCCAGAACCTCAAGCGCCTTCTCCTGCATTATGTGAACCGCCTTTTTAAAAAGTTCCTTCCCGTTCATCTTCACAGTGTGAAGTCCGTTTTTCACCGTTTCAAACGAGGCGGGCATGGCGGAGCCGCCGGCGGGCATATGCAAAATCTCCGTATCGCTGCCGTCTGCGCCGAGAACGGAGCCGAGAATTCCCGTATCGGGCTCGTCGCTCGCACTGAGAACAACCGCGCCCGCTCCGTCGCCAAACAGCACGCAAGTCGCCCTGTCCTTCCAGTCGACCATGCAGCTCATCTTTTCCGAACTGACGACCAGCGCATGTTTGTACATGCCCGACTGCATCATGCGGGAGGCGACCTCAACCCCGTACACAAAGCCAGAACACGCAGCCTCCAAATCGAAACACGGAATGTTGTTTCTTATGCCGAGCTTTCCCTGCAATATGCACGCGGTGGAAGGGAACGGCATGTCGGGATTGACCGTTGTCAGAACCACCAAGTCTATATCCTGCGCCTTCAGCCCCGCGTTTTCAAGCGCGCGCAGCGACGCCTGCAAAGCCATGTCCGAAGTGTGTTCGCCGTCCGCGGCCAGATGGCGGCGGCGGATTCCGGAACGCTCGAATATCCATTCGTCCGAAGTGTCGACGATCTTTTCAAGATCGGCATTGGAAACTACGCGCTCAGGCACATAACTGCCCGTGCCGGATATCACGATGGAATTGGGTCTCTTCATTCAACTATCTCCGATAAAACATTTATTCCGAGAACGCTTCTTTTGCGCCAAAATTTCTACGCGCAAACAGCAAGCTTAAAAAAAACGGCGCCCGCAATAGCCTCTACCCCCGAAGCTCTATCTGGCGGTTTTTTGCCTCCTCAATGGCGTCCTTGAGGGACTCCACGTCGGCCTTTATCCTGTCGTTAATGCGCTGCCTAAGGCATCTGAGCGTTATGTGTATCGCGCCGGCAATCTGTTTCTGGCCGCTCGAACCGTGCGCCTTTACCACCAAGCCGTTCAATCCCAAGAGCGGCGCGCCTGAAAATTTGTCGACCGGTATGCGCTTTTTTATGTCCATAAACGCGCCCTTGGCCAAATAAATGCCTATTTTTCTGAGCAGCGTCTTGTAGATCTCCTCCTTCAGAATGTCCTTGAGCATTCTCACCGAACTCTCCAGAGATTTAAGCACCACATTTCCGGTAAAGCCGTCGCAAACCACCACGTCAAATTCCCCGTCAAAGAGAGAGAAGCCCTCCAGAAGCCCCCCGTAATTTATCACGCCGTTTTGCGCCTTAAACAGCCTGTGGGCGGTCTGGACGAGCATGTTACCCTTGCCGTCCTCCGTTCCGTTGCTCAGCAGCCCGACCCTCGGAGATTTCACCCCCAATACCGCGCGCGCATAGTTGGCGCCCAATATGGCGTTGTCCACCAGACTCTCCGGCTTGGGATCGGGCGACGCGCCCACGTCTATCATCACAAAATTTTTGATTTTGCCCGGAATTACGGAGGCCAGCGCCGGCCTTTCTATTCCGTCGATTGTCCGCAACTTTATCGTGCCGCCCGCCATCAGCGCGCCCGTATTTCCGCAGCTTAACACGGCGTTCGCCGAGCCGAATTTGACGGTTTCTATCGCGCGCATCATGGAGGAGTCGCGCTTGGACTTAATCGCCTGAATGGGCTTTTCCTCCATGCCGATTACTTCCGAGGCGTTATATACCTTCACGCGGCTGTCCCCGATTATATTTGCGCGAACCATCATCGGGGTAATCAGCGATTCCTTGCCCACAACTATAATCTCATACGCCGACTTATCCTCCCTGAGAGCCAGCTTTATGCCCGCGATTATCTCCGCGGGCCCCAAATCGGAACCCATCACGTCAACCGCTATGCTAGGAACTGAAGTACTCATTTCAGGCAAGTTACACCAATATAAAGGGAGAGATTCCGCAATCCCTTCTGCGCATCAAAACAAAACGCGGGAGTTATCCCAAAAATAATCCCGCATTACAACATAAAAAACCGTCGCGCCAAAGCGAGCGCTAAACTTTGACGGTCTTTACCTGGCGGCCGCGATAGGTGCCGTTTGAAGGATTTACCCTGTGCGGAAGATGGAAAGTGCCGTCCGTCGGATCCTTGGCCACCTGCGGAAGCTCAAAGTGGTTGGCTGCCCTGCGCAGGCGCGTGCGTTGTTTGGATTGTTTGCGTTTTGGTTGGCCCATATTACACCTCTCTAAATTTAAAAGTTGGAACGTTATTTCATGCGGCGGCGTTGTCAAGCTATTTTTGAACAAGATCGGGCGCGCCGAATGCGGGGCGCGCGCGGCCTTCCCATGCCGAGCTTTCCCGCCGAGTATCCGCGCTCAGCGCTTGCAAGCGCGCGCTCCGTTTGCGGCGGCCAAACGCGCAAGAAACCGCGCTTGCAAGCGCGCGCCGCGCTACTTTATCGAGTCTCCCCGCAGGCGGTTGAACGCCCCGACAAGCGCCTTCAACCCCGCGGATTCTATGTTTGAATCCACGCCAACGCCCCACGCGCACGACGCGGAATCCTTGCCTTCAAGGCAGACATAGGCCGCCGAGTTTGTAGCCGAGCCGCTTCCGATTGCGTGCGAGCGATAATCCGTCAGCCTGAAAGTGTCGCCGAAGCGCGCCTTCAAAACACCCACGAGCGCGTTTATCGGCCCGTTTCCGACGGACGAGACGTCCTGTTCCTCCCCGTTGACCATCAGCGCGGCAAAAAACTTCAGCTCTCCGTTTTCGGAATTTTCAAGATGCTCCGTCCGGTACGAAACCAGCTTGACGGGAGATTCGCGCCCCACAAATTCGCCGGAAAATATCTTGTAAATTTCGGACGAAGACAGTTCCCTGCCCAACTCGTCGGCGCGCGCGTTTACGAGGTCTCCAACCTGCTGGTGCATTGCCTTCGGCAGGTCGAACCCGAATTCCGAAGCCAGGACATATGCCACTCCGCCCTTTCCGCTCTGGGAATTTATCCTGATTATTGCCTCGTAATTGCAGCCTATGTCCCTCGGATCTATTAGCAGATACGGGACCTCCCAATGCTCGACGCCGTTCTTGCGCATCAAATCCATTCCCTTTTTTATCGCGTCCTGATGGGAGCCGCTGAAGGCCGTAAACACCAAGTTACCGGCGTACGGGTGGCGCGGAGGAACTTCCATTCGCGTGCACTGCTCGTAAATCCTGCGAATCGACGGGAGGTCGGAAAAATCCAGATTCGGCTCCACGCCCTCGGCGTACATATTCAGAGCGACCGTCACTATGTCGAGATTGCCGGTGCGCTCGCCGTTTCCGAACAGAGTGCCCTCAACCCTGTCCGCGCCGGCCATCAGACCGAGCTCGGTCGCAGCGACGCCGGTGCCGCGGTCGTTGTGGGTGTGCAGGCTTATCTCCACGCAGTCGCGGTCGGATATGTTTCTGCATATCCATTCAATTTGGTCGGCATAGACGTTCGGCGTATTGTACTGCACGGTTTCAGGCAGATTCACAATCAGCTTGTTGTCCGGAGTGGGGCGCCATATCTGTTTTACGGCCTCGCATATCTCCAGCGCGAAGTCCAATTCCGTGTCGCTGAAGCTTTCGGGCGAGTACTCCATGCTGATTTTCGTCCCGGCGGCGGCGAACTCCTCGGCCTTCTCCTTGACCAGCCGCGCCCCGCGGCGCGCTATCTCAACAATTTCCGGACGCTCCATTGCGAACGTCACCCTGCGCTGCAATGCGGAGGTGCTGTTGTACAGATGCACTATCGCATTGCGGCAGCCGCGCAACGCCTCGAAAGTCTTTTCTATGAGCGGCGCGCGGCTCTGGGTCAGAACCTGTATGGCGACGTCGTCCGGAATCAGCCCCCCGTCTATCAGGCGGCGTATGAAGTCGAATTCCGTCTGGCTCGCCGCTGGAAAGCCGACCTCTATCTGCTTGAATCCGATTTTCACAAGGACGTCGAAAAGCTTGAGCTTTTCCTCGACATTCATGGGAATTGCGAGCGCCTGGTTTCCGTCGCGCAAATCCACGCTGCACCATATCGGCGCGCGCCCGATTTTCCTGTTTGGCCATTGTCTGTCCGGCAGGGATATTTCAACCCTGCTCCCGTATTTCTTTTTGCCGTCCATATTCATATTTTGTACTCCAAAAATTCAATTCCTGAAAAAAATTAAGCGCGAATCCGCCGGGGAATCGCGCCTTCATACATCTTAAAAAACCGCCGCTAAGAGAGATTCCCCTTCCCTATGCCGCAAACGCTGTACCCGATTTCGATAAGAAGTCGGTGATCGAGGCAGTTTCTCCCGTCAAAAATCCATGCCGGTTTTTTCATAGTCTTGTAAATTTTTTCGTAGTCGAGCAAAGCAAATTCGCGCCAATGTGTCAACAAAACAATCGCGTACGCCCCGTCGGCGGCCTCCTCGGCGCTTCGGCAAAACTCCACGCACGGGTCGTCGGGCTCCGTGCCGAGATCGGCGCAGATTTGCTGCGGAGAAACTTTCGGATCGTAGAATGCCAAATGCGCGCGCTCGTCCAAAAAGTCCCTGCATATGTCTATCGCCGGAGACTCGCGAGTGTCGTTCGTATTCTCCTTGAACGCGAATCCGAAAATCGCCAGGCGCTTCCCGCGAATGTTGCGAAAGAGCGAATCTATCACCTTGCGCGAAAATCTCGATTTCTGGTAGGCGTTCATATCCAACACGGAACGCCAGTATGAGGCGGCCTCCCCCAAATGAAAGTGCTCGCACAAATACACCAGGCTCAGCAAATCCTTCTTGAAACACGACCCCCCGAAACCGATCGAACTCTTCAAAAACTTCGACCCTATGCGGGTGTCGCTGCCGACGGCCCTTGCGACTTCGTCTATGTCCGCCCCGGTTCTCTCGCAAAGCGCGCTTATCGCGTTTATCGAACTTATGCGCTGGGCCAGAAACGCGTTGGCCGTAAGCTTGCTCAACTCGCTCGACCACAGGTTTGTCTTTATTATCTTGGAAGGCTCGACCCAGCGCGCGTAGAGCGACGACAGCATTTCCATCGCCGCCCTACCCTCCTCGGAATCCTCGTCCCCGCCAATCAAGACGCGGTCCGGATTCTCCAGGTCGCGCATGGCCGTGCCCTCCGCCAGAAATTCGGGATTCGACAGCACCTGAAAGTTCATTCCGGATCCGGCCAATATCGACTTTATCACCTCGGCCGTGCGAACCGGCAGCGTGGATTTTTCCACAACCACCTTCCCGCATTCCGAAACCTCCGCTATCTTGCGGGCGCAGTTTTCGACCAGACTTATGTCCGACGCGCTTCCCGCGCCGTACCCGTAAGTCTTGGTCGGGGTGTTGACCGATATGAACACCATGTCGGCGGCCTTTATCGAGCCGTCGATATCGGTGGAGAAAAAGAGATTTTTGCCGCGCACGCGCGAGACTGCCTCCGCGAGACCGGGCTCAAACACGGGCAGAGAATCGCTGTTCCACGCCGCGATTCTGTCCGCATTGATGTCGACGACATCGACGCGCGCGTCAGCGCACTTGAGCGCTATCATCGCCATCGTCGGCCCGCCGACGTATCCGGCGCCTATGCAGCAAATTCTCATGCCGGCAGCCCTACTCCCTGACCAGTTTTGTCTTTGTGTCGAACGCGCCTTCGGGCACGCCCTGCTTCTTTGCGCGCTGGCGCAGGCGCAGGCTTTGCAGCTTTATAAAGCCGGTGGCGTCGTCCTGGTTGTATTCGCTCTTTACGCCCTCCATGCTCGCAATCTTTTCGTCATAGAGGCTGTACGGGCTCTTTCTGCCCGCGCAAATTATGTTGCCCTTGTAAAGCTTGAGGCGGACGGTTCCGCAGACCTTGCGCTGGCTGTTGTCCACAAACGCCTGGAGAGCCTCGCGCTCAGGGGCGTACCAAAAGCCGTTGTAAACGAGCTCGGCGTACTTGGGAATCAGGGAGTCGCGCAAATGCATCAAATCCCTGTCCATAGTGAGGGACTCCATCTGGCGGTGGGCGTTTTCGAGAATCGTGCCGCCCGGAGTCTCGTACACCCCGCGGCTCTTCATTCCGACAAAGCGGTTCTCGACCAAATCCACGCGTCCTATTCCGTGCCTTCCGCCTATCTCATTGAGCGTGCGGAGCACGTCCGAGGGCTTCATTCTCTTGCCGTCAACCGCCACGCAATTCCCATTTTCAAATTCAAGCTCTATGTATTGCGGCGCGTCGGGAGCGTCCTCCGGAGCGGCCGTCGTCTTGAACATCGACTTGTTTTCCGGAGTGGTCGGGTCAAACCACGGATCCTCAAGTATGCCGGCCTCGTATGATATGTGGAGCATGTTCCTGTCCATCGAATACGGCTTCTTGGCGGACGCCTCGACATTGATTCCGTGCTCGCGGCAATAGTTTATCATCTCCGTGCGGCCGGGAAACTTCGTGCGGAACTCCTCCATTCTCCACGGGGAAATCACCTCCAAATCGGGAGCCAAAGCCGCATAGGTTATTTCAAACCTGCACTGGTCGTTGCCTTTTCCGGTGGCTCCGTGGGCCACATGCGTGGCGCCCTCGGCCTTGGCTATCTCGATTTGGGCCTTCGCTATGAGCGGGCGCGCAATAGACGTTCCCAAGTAATACTGCCCCTCGTAAACCGCATTCGCGCGAATCATGGGGTAGATGAAATCGGAGACGAACTCGTCCTGCAAATCCACAGTGTAGTGCGCGGAAGCTCCCGTGGCCTTGGCCTTCTCGGCAAGCCCCGAAAGCTCCTCGCCCTGCCCAACGTTAGCGGCAAAGGTGACCACTTCCGCATTGAAGCGCTCCTTTATCCATTTTACGATGACGGACGTGTCCAATCCGCCGGAATATGCTAATACTACTTTCATGATAAAAAAACGTTGTATCGAAATTAATCCATTTCCGCCGCATTGAAAGCTTTTTTTACCCCGCCGCCGGAATTTTCGCAGCGAACCCGCCCGCGGACAAAGCGGACGCAAGTTTTGTAAAAAGCGAACTGCGCTTTCGCAAAATTTGCATGCGCCTTAAAGCGAATCCCGTTGCCGAATGCGGAAACGAAAGCGCAGGGTATGCCCATTCAATTTCGCTCTTGCGCCCCCATTCGTTTCTCCGACTCTTTCTTCGCGCCTCAAAAGCGGCGTCCCGCAAATCGGCAAATCGAAAAATAACTTCCGACGCAAAAATTCAGGTTAAAAAACTATGCGTTCAATTCGCTTCGCCGCGCGCAAAAACTAAAACCTCCTATACGCAATTTCTCCGGCAAAGTCAGCCGCGCCGGCGGACGAACGCTCTCCGCATGCGCTTCGATAAACACTCCCCCATCGGCACACACGGACGCCGACAGCCGTACAAACGCGCGCAAAATGCGCGGCATTAATGCGCAAAAGCCGCAAACAACACGTTCCGCGCGCACGCAAAATTGCGCAGACCAAACGCGCTCAAAAATGCCGCAAACGCCCCGCGATTCAAACGCGCAATACTACGGCTGCGCAAATTTTGAACGCACACGATGCGCGCAAAACCGCAACCGCGCGCAAGCTGTCAATGCGCAAACTGCCTGCGCGAAAATAGCAAGAAGCCCGCGGTTAACCCGCGTTCTTTTTTACCAGCATGCTTATAATTGCCTTTTGCACATGGAGCCGGTTTTCGGCCTCGTCGAAAATTATGCTCCTTCCGCCGCGCAAAACGCCTTCGCTGACCTCCTCGCCGGAATGGGCGGGCAGACAGTGCATGAACGCGGCGTTTTTGTCGGCGAGTTTAAAGAGCTTTTCGTTGACCTGATAAGGGGCCATCTTGGCAATTCTGTCGGCCTTCTCCTCCTCCTTGCCCATGCTCACCCAGACGTCGGTGTAAAGAATGTCCGCCCCCTTTGCGGCGGTTGCCGGATCGGAAGTGAAGGAGTACGACGGCTTGAGCGAGGCGTCCGCAAACAGCTCGTCAAGCTCCGGCCCCGGACGAAATTCCTCCGGCCCGCAAAGCACGACCTCCACTCCGAACATGCTTCCCGCAAGAGCCAGCGAATACGCCATATTGCACGCGGTATCCCCGAAAAATGCAAACTTTCTGCCCTTAATGGAATCCGGATTGGCCTTTTCTCCGCCGAAGTATTCCATCATCGTAAACATGTCCGCATAGCTTTGGCAGGGGTGCAGCAAGTCCGTAAGGGCGTTGACGACGGGCAGTCCGGAATGTTTCGCGAAATCGTCCACGACCCCCTGCTCGAACGCGCGGATTACGAGCCCGTGCAAATAGCGGCCCATAATCTTGGCCGTATCCGCGACGGTCTCGCCGCGCGACAATTGCAAATCGCCCGCATTCATCACCATCGGGTGGCCGCCAAGCTCGTAGATTCCGGCCTCGAACGAGAGCCGCGTGCGGGTGCTTTTTTTGAAGAAAATCAGCCCCCAGCTCTGGCCCTTCAAGACGTCGAGCACGCCGGCTGCGCGCAGCCGCTTATAGCGGGCGGCAAGCTCGAAGACTTCGCAGGCCTCGTCGCGAGAAAAATCCGTATCCCTTAAAAATGAACGTACCATGATAAATATGCTCCACTTATTATTGTTAAGCGCGCTCCGCGGCATTCCGCGCCTGCGGATTACAGTTCGGAGAGCGTCTTTTTGAAAATGCGCAACGCCGCGTCTACTTCCGACTTTTTCACATTGAGCGGCGGAAGGAAGCGCAGCGCGTTTGCTCCCGCCGGAATGAGAATGAGCCCGTTGGCCCGCAGCCTCGAACATGCCTCAACATTTGAAATACCTTCGGCAAAAAGGACCGAGCGCATTAGGCCAAGTCCGCGGGCCAGTTTGATTTTTTCGGGGAAAAGCCCCGCGATCTCCTCCAAGCGGCCTCCCAAATACTCGCCCATTTTGAAGGCGTTTTCGCACAGCCCGCGGGAGTCAAGCTCGGCAATCGTCGCCAGAGCCGCCGCGCACGCGAGCGGATTTCCGCCGAATGTGGTCCCGTGCGTGCCGGGCGAAAATATGTCCTGAACGGGCTTGGAAAGCCATACCGCGCCTATCGGAAACGAGCCTCCCAACCCCTTGGCCATGGAAACCCCGTCGGGCTTGACGCCGTACCGCTGGCATGCGAGAAATTTTCCGCACCTGCCGAACCCGCACTGGACTTCGTCGAAAAGCAGGAGCGAATTGTGCTTCTTTGCAAGAGCTCTCAACCCCTTCAAAAACTTTTGCGTCGCCGGAAGCACGCCGCTCTCTCCCTGGACGGGCTCGACCAAAATCGCGGCAACGTCGTCGCCCATTACGCTTTCAAAGCTTTCGAGGTCGTTGAAATCCGCGTACGAAAATCCGCTCAACAGAGGTTCAAACCCGTGCTGAATCTTCTTCTGCGCGGTCGCCGCCACCGCGCCCAGCGTGCGGCCGTGGAAGCCGCCGCGCGCCGTCACAATCCTGTACTTCTTTCCCTCGCCGGCGACCTTTGCCCCGTACAGGCGGGCGGCCTTTATGAGGGCCTCGTTGGCCTCCGTGCCGCTGTTGCACAAAAACGCCTTCCCCGCGCCTATGCGTTTGACGAGCGCCTCGCACAAATCCGCATTCGGCTTTGTGACGTACAGATTGCTGCAATGCGCCAGCTTTGCGGCCTGCCTTGCAACCGCCCTCACCCAGCGCGGATTGGAATGCCCTATACTCGCCACCGCTATGCCCGCGCCAAAATCGAGATATTTTTTCCCCTTTTCGTCAAACAGCGCGCAGCCGCGGCCGGATTCCACGACAAAGTCCCGCGCCCCGAAATTCGGGGTCGCATATTTTTTTATTTTTTCAAGAGTCGTCATTTTCCAAAAAAAGAATTTTTTCGATTTTTCAAGGCGTCGTCAGTTTCCGACGCGGACAATCTCGGTGCCCACGCCTTTGTCGGTGAATATTTCCAACAGCATGCTGTGCGGCATGTACCCGTCGACAAAGTGCACGCGGCGGACGCCGCCCCTCAACGCCTTCACGCCGCTGTCCACCTTCGGCAGCATGCCGCCGCCGATTACGCCCTCATCTTTGAGGCGGTCAACCTCGTCCAGCTTCAGGTGCGATATGAGCGAATCAGGATCTTTGGGATCGCGCATCAGTCCGGGAACGTCGCAGAGAAATACGAGGCGGCGCGCCTTGAGCGCGGTGGCTACCGCGGCGGCGGCGACGTCCGCATTGGTATTGTACGGGCGCTGGTTTTCGTCCAGGGCAATCGGCGACACGACGGGCGTAAGCCCCTCGGAAATGGCCTTCTTGATCAGCTTGACCTTCACCCCGTCAATCTTGCCGACGAATCCGATGTCGATTTTTTCCCCGTCGGCGGACTCGGCATAAAGCTTGCTGCAACAGAGAACGTCGTTGCCCGGAAGGGATTTCGGCGCGCACCCGCACGACTGGAGAAGCTCGCATATCTCGCGGTTTACGCTGTTGTTCAAGACGTCCTCGACAATCTTTACCGTGCGGGCGTCGGTGACGCGCATTCCGCCCTTAAATTCCGCGGACAGCCCCGATTTGGCCATGGCCCTGCTGATTGCCTTTCCGCCGCCGTGAACAACCACCACGTTTATTCCGACCGCCGCAAAAAACGCGATGTCCTGCGCGACCGTCGCGCGCACCTTCGGGTCCGGATCGTCCATGAACGCGCCGCCGTATTTGACCACGAACGTGGAGCCGCGGAAACGCTGTATGTAAGACAGAGCCTCTATCAGGATTCCCGCCTTCTTTGTCACTTCGCTGAAAAAGTCGTTCATTCTCTCACTCCATGAAAAATTGCGAAACGAAAGCCGCTACTCGCCCTTGTTGAAAATTACGTAGCCGTCGGTCAGATCCGTCGTCAGGATGAAGTCCGATGCGCTTCCCATGTGCAAATCGAGGTTCACCGAAAAAGATTTCCGCCCGACAACCGCCTTCCAGCGCCTCTCGTTTTCCGACTTGACGACCCCGCCCTTCACCACGGCAACGCCGTCGTAGCTTAAGTCGATTTTCCCGAAATCTATCCCCGTGCGCGCGTATCCGGCGGCGTCGGTTATCCTGCCCCAATTCGGATCGCCGCCGAACCACGCGCATTTGACGAGCATCGAATTGGCTATGCTGCGGCAGATTTTCTCCGCCTGCGCGCCGTTCCTCGCCCCGCGGACGTTGACCTCTATAACGCGCGAAATTTTTTCGCCGTCGGATACTATCATGCGGGCAAGCGCCAGACACACCCCGGACAGGGCCTCCGAAAACGCCTCAACCGAATCCGGATCCGAAGCGCGCACTTGGGCGCCGCCCGCGCCGTTGCAAAGGCACAGCACGGTGTCGTTCGTGCTCATGTCGCCGTCGACGCTTATGCGGTTGAAGCTCTTTTGCACCGCGCCCTTCAGGCACCTTCTCAGAAGCGGCTTCGACACTTTCGCGTCGCATGCGATAAATGCGAGCATTGTCGCCATGTTAGGCTCGATCATTCCCGCGCCCTTCGCCATTGCCGCAATCGTAAATTCCCCGAAACCTCCGCGCACGCGGGCGGCGACGGTCTTGGGGCGCGTGTCCGTAGTCATTATCGCGCGCGCCGCCTCCCTGGCCGCGCGCGCCGAACGCGAAAGCCCGGCGTGCGCAATCCCGATTCCGCGCCCGATTTTTTTCATCGGAAGAAAATCCCCTATGCGGCCCGTCGAGCACACGAGAACGCCGTCTTCGGGAACTCCCAATTTTTCGGCCGCCATCGCGCACGTCTTGCGCGCGTCGGCCAGGCCGCGCTCTCCGGTGCACGCGTTCGCTATTCCGCTGTGCGCGACCACCGCCGCGATTTTGCGCGCCGACTTCAAATGCCCGATGTCCACAAGCACTGGCGCGGCTTTGACGTCGTTCGTGGTAAACACTCCGGCGGCGTCCGCGGGAATGTCGGAGACGACCATCGCCAAATCCAGGCGGGAAAAGTCGTTCTTTCCGCGTATGTCGCAGCCGGCGGCCGCAACCCTAAAGCCCTTCGCCAGAGTCAATCCGCAGACTCCGCAATCGATTTTGCAACTGTATGACTTTTTCATTTTCATATTCGGGACGCCTTTTTTTTGCACAATGCCAATATATACCCCAATATCCGCCGGCCTCCGCCTCGCAGACGCGGCCGAAATCAGAGAAGCCCCTCCGTCTCGGCGAATCCGAAAATCTTATTCATAATCTGCACCGCCTGACCGCTGGCGCCTTTGACGAGGTTGTCTATCGCGCTGCAAAGCACGAAGTTCGACGTGCGCGAATCGTACACTGCGGATATGTCGCACCGGTTGGTTCCGCAGACGGAGAGCGTGTCCGGATACGTTCCGCTATCGAGCACCTTCACAAACGGACTCGCCGAATAAAAATCCCTCCAGACGTCGTAAACGGCCTGCGTTCCCGCGCGCGCGGCGGGAACGGTGATTGTCGTGGAAATGCCGCGCGTCATAGGGGCAAGATGCGGATTGAACTGCACCACGACCCCGCGCCCGGCGGCAATGGAAAGCTGCTCCTCTATCTCGGAAAGGTGCCTGTGCTTCGGCAGGCCGTAGGCCTTCGCGCTCTCGTTGCGCTCGCAAAAAGAGTAGTCGACCGAAGATTTCCTCCCGGCGCCGGAAACTCCGCTATAACTGTCTATGACAATGCGCTCGGAACCGACAACGCCCGCGCGCAAAAGCGGCGTGAGCGGAATTTGAATGCTCGTCGGATAGCAGCCCGCGCACGCAATCAACTTGTCCTCTTCGGAGACGCCGACAAGCTCGGGTATGACGTATTTGCCGCGCTTGAGCAAATGCGCCGCCGGGTGCTCGACGCCGTAGTACTCCCTGTAAATTTCAAGGCTGTTCAGGCGAAAATCCGCCGACAAGTCTATGACGGTCTTTCCGGCCGAAAGCAATGCGTCGGCATATTCCGCGCTCGCCCCGTGGGGAAGCGCCAAAAACCACACGTCGACGTCGGAAGCCGCCTGCTCCTCCGGAGAAGAACCGGCAAACTTAAAATCCGCCGCAAGCAGATGCCGCAGCGCGGGCATGCTGTCCGCGACCGCCGTCCCCGCCAGACTGCGGGAAGTCACCATCGCCAGCTCCACTCCCGAATGGCGCGCAAGCAGCCTGACCAACTCCACTCCCGCATAGCCGGACGCCCCGGTTATGCCGACTCTCAATTTCTTAGACATCTCTTTCAATTTCCAAAAGCATTTCGGAGCGCGCGGACATTTCGTTCGCAACGCCCCCTTGAGAAAAATTTGCGTTCTATTCCTTTTGAGAGAAAAGTCCAACGTAAAAACGCCGCGCCCGCGAAAAATTTTCCCGCAAAAAATCCCGCATTCAAAAGGCGGCCCCAAACTGCTTCGCCGTTTTCTTCAAACGCTTGAATCGCGCGATTAAAACGGTTTTAGCCCAAGTGAACTTTTCAGTCGTCCCCCTTTCCGCGACTGCGAAACGCGCCGGATACGGCAAATGCGCCGCGACCTTCCAAACGCGCCGCGCGCAGGCAGCGCTTCCGCCGAAAAAACACAAAAGCCCGACCGCATTCGGAACGGAAGGGCTTTCGGAAAATCCGCCAAATCCCGCAGGCTTAACGCTTCGAGAATTGGAACCTCTTGCGCGCGCCGGGCTGACCGGACTTCTTGCGCTCCTTCGCCCTAGAGTCGCGCGTCAACAGCCCCTCCTTCTTGAGGGCCGCCCTCAAAGAGGCGTCGTACTTCTCAAGAGCCCTTGCCAACGCATGGCTGATGGCGCCCGCCTGGCCGACGGGACCGCCGCCCTTGACGTTTATGTCCGCGTCAACCGACGAAAGCGCGCCGGCGACTTCGAGCGGACGCATTGCAATCATCGCCAGCTGGTCGGTGTAGCAATATTCCCTCACGGGCTTGTCGTTGACCAGAATGTTGCCGCTGCCCTGCGAGAGGCGCGCGCGCGCCACGGAAGTCTTGCGGCGTCCGACGGAAACAAATATCTGTGTATCGCTCATAATAATTGACTAAAAGTTGAAGGGTTGGGGCTGCTGGGCCTCGTGCTTGTGCTCCGGACCGGCGTAGACGTGGAGCTTGAGCAGCATGTCGCGCGCGAGCCTGTTCTTCGGAAGCATTCCGCGAACGGCGTTCCGGATTATAAATTCGGGACGGCGGGCGCGAAATTCGGAAAGCTTTATATGCTTCTCGTTGCCGACATAGCCGGTGTAGAACATGTACTCCTTCTGCTCCTCCTTCTTGCCCGTCACGCGAATCTTCTCCGCATTGACGACTATGACGTGGTCGCCGCAATCGACATTGGGCGTATAGCAGGGCTTATGGCGTCCGCGCAATACGTTGGCGATCTTGACGGCAAGACGCCCAAGCACCTTATCGGAAGCATCGACCACGTACCACTGCCTCTGCTCGTTTTTCTTTGCAATAGTTGTCTTCATTTAAACGATGTTTATAGTAGAGAGCCGACCGCCCCTGCCGCGCAAATCCGCGGGGTTGGCCGGACTGTTTTAGACTGTGTGGTTATTTCGACCGCCCAAGCGAATGATCGGGGACGCCTTGTGAAACGGGCGATAAGCCGCGAATAACACAACAGTGCGCAAATATTGTCAAGAAGTTTTTTAATTTTTGACGGCCTTTTTGCCGAAAAAACTTTTCCGGGGCCGACGCCCCACTCAAAAATGCCTTGCTAAAAAAATCGGCCCCTCTTCGCGCTCTATCCGCGCGCTGCGCTTGGCGCGGCGCCACGGGAGCCGCCGGCGCGCTGTCGGCATGTCTCGGCGCGGCGCCGGCCGCGCGCGGGCAAAGCGCAAAAAAAAAACGGCCTCCGCACAAACCGGAAGCCGCACGAAAAAAAATCCGAACCGGAGCAAACGCGAAGGCTATGCAAGCTCTGCAAGCTTTGCCTTCAAAGCGTCCTTCGTCGTCATTCCCGCCGCGCCGACGCGCTCCCCCTTGCGGAAGAATATTATGGTGGGAATGGAGTGCACGCCGTAGCGCTGCGCCAATTCGGGAGACTCGTCCACATTAACTTTGCAAACCGCGGCCGAGTCGCCCATTTCGTCCGCAAGCGCGTCGATTGTCGGCGCGAGCATCTTGCACGGGCCGCACCACGGCGCCCAGAAATCGACCAAAACGGGTTTGTCGAGCGATATAACAGCGTCAAAATTAGACGAATTGAGATTTTGAACTTTGTCTGACATAATTTTTAACTTTTCTTGATTGTGACAGTCCAAGCGCGGCAAAAGTTCCGCCGTCCGCGCGCTCCGATCCGACGGGGAATGCAAGGCGCGTAGATATGCGGCAAAGCTCCGCCGGCGCCGGGAATTAAACGTCGAGAATTATAAGAACCGCAAACGCTATCGCCACGACCGCCGACAGCGCGTCCACCAAAACCGCACCGGCCGACGGACCCGAATTATGTTCGACGCGAGGCGCGGAAACAACATGCGGAGCCGAACTCGGCCGCGCACGGGGAACGGGGGACGAGGCGGCAAACGCTTTTGAGGTATCCGCCTTCGGAAGGGAAATCGACGGAGCGGATACGCCCGGCACGACGGATTCCGGCGCGGAGGGAAGCGGCGCCTTCGGAAGCGCGGGAGCCTGGGGCTCCGCGGAGGCCTCCTTGACGGAGAAATCCGGCTTGATGGCGTCCAAATTTTGCGTGGTTCCCGCATCGGAAGCGGGAGTTTTGTTTTCGTTGCTGTCTTCCATAGTCGTTATTGCCAAGCGCCGCGGGAGGCGGCCCAAATTCAAGCGCGTCCCCCGCCCGTTGTTTCAATCTGAAATGTTATAACCATTATTCACAATCAAAATCCCATATCAAGCTTTTTTGTGTTGATATTTCCCCAGCGAAAAAAATAGTATGGGCGGCATGATTGTAGATTCGGAAATAAAGTCGGCGGCGGAAAGCCTGAACAGGAGAATGTCGCAGTTATGGAGGTTTCTTTGACCTGCCGGCAAAGTTGTCGGAAATAGAGAAGCTGGAGCGCGAGATGTCCGCGCCCTCATTTTGGGACAGCCAGGCGCAGGCGCAAAAGACGGTAGCCGAACTTGCGCGCTTAAAGAGGGTCGTCGAATCGCCGCGGACGCTGAAGGCCTCGCTGGACGACTTCAACGCGCTCATCGAGCTTGCGGAGGATTCGGAGGACGACCCGTCGCTCTCGGAAGAGCTTTCGCAGGAGGCGGCCAAACTCTCCGAAGCCTTCGACAGGGCGGAAATAGAGTCGTTCTTGAGCGGCCCGCTGGATTCCAACGGAGCCATCGTCACCATACACGCCGGCGCGGGCGGCACGGAAAGTTGCGACTGGGCCGACATGCTCTTGCGCATGTACATGCGCTGGTGCGAAAGAAACGACTACAAGACCGAGATAGAGGACATTCAGGAGGGCGAAGAGGCTGGAATATCCCGCGTGACGTTCCGGATAATCGGCGCAAACGCATACGGCTACGCAAAGGCCGAACGCGGGGTGCACAGGCTCGTGCGAATCAGCCCGTTCGACTCTAACAGACGCCGCCACACGTCGTTCGCCTCGGTCGACGTAATAGCGGAAATAGAGGACGATATCGACATAGAAATCAAAGACGAAGACATTAGAATAGACACGTACCGCTCCAGCGGCAAGGGCGGCCAGCACGTCAACAAGACAGACAGCGCAGTTAGGATAACGCATCTCGAAACGGGAATAGTCGTCTCCTGCCAAAACGAGCGTTCGCAACTGAAGAACAAGCAGAGCGCGATGAAAATACTCAAGAGCCGCCTGTACGAAAAGCGGCTCGACCAAAAGCGCGCCGAAATGGACAGGTTTTACGGCCAAAAGGGGGAAATTTCCTGGGGTAATCAAATACGTAGCTACGTGTTTCAGCCCTACCAAATGGTAAAGGATCTGCGCACCGGCGCGCAAACCGGAGACGTGCAGTCCGTTATGGACGGCGACATCGACATGTTCATAAACGCATGGCTGCGCGCCGGCTGCCCGACCGCGCGCAATAAGAACTTCGCAGAAGAAGAGGAATAGTCCGCGCGGGACAACGCTTGCGTGCGTATCGCAATTCCGCGTGAAAACTCCTCGCACCTTACCGCAACGCGCGCACATTTCGCCGCGAATCCTCGCGCGTGTAATAGCGTGTAATATGCATATGTAATTCCCTCCTTCCCCGCACCAAAACGCCGGGCCGATACGCGCGCTTCCTTCGCCTTGAGCGCAATCGCCACAAGCGCGCATCAAAATCGCATCGGCCGCATTTTGCGTTTCGCGTGAAAACTTCCGCAGAGCGCACCCAACCCCGCGCGTATTTCTATACATTTCCAATGTCCCCCCTCGCGCACGCGATATGTTATTGTAATATACATATGCCATTTCCCCTTTCCCCGCGCGCAAAACGTCGGACCGATACGCGCGCTCCATTCGCCTTGAGCGCAATCGCCGCAAGCGCGCATCAAAACCGCATCGGCCGCATTTTGCGTTCTGTGTAAAAACTTCCGCACACCGCGCCCAACCCCGCGCGCAACTTTCCGCATTTCCGACGCGCCCGCGCGCGCGATACGCATATGCCAATTCCTTGCGCACATTTCATTTTGCGCCCGCCGCACAATTCTAAAAAAAGAATTTGCCAAGATTTTGCCAAACGCCAATAATGCGCAAATAGTGCAAAAAAATGTTTGAATGGCAGATAAAACCGCTTGCGAAAAAATCGGCGGGTTCTGAGCGAGAAATCAGAACCGGCGACCGCGTCGTGTGCGCGGTATTCGCGGACGAGCTCGGAAACCTCGACAGGCTCGACTTTCTCAAAGACGAATTCGACGCCTCCAAAATACCCGGCAAGCCGATCGGCAAATGGGAGAGAATCGTCAGCGACGACCCGGACGCCGACGAGCGCGCCGCAAAGAAAATCGCCCTCGCAAGCTCCGAGGACTTTTTCATATCGCTCTTCGACAACGCCGTGGAAGTCGAGCAGACCGACGCAATCAAGCAGATATTCGCGCTGCTTCTTGAGCGCAAGAGAATTATCCGCCCTCTCGGAAGGCCGTCGCGCGGATTTCAAAAATACGTCCACGCGGCGACAAAGCGGGAATTCGACGTCCCGCAAAAAAACATCGACGAAGAGCTCATACTCAAAATACGCACCCAGCTTGCCAGCATAATAATTTAACGCAACAATTCCAATACCGACATGAAAAGGCTTATACAAACCGCACTCTGCGCGCTCGCGCTCCTCGGCCTATCGGGCTGTGAAGACGACGACATGAAACTTATAACCTTCCACATAGCAAACGCGCGCGGCGTGCTGGCGGGAGTTTCGAGAACGAGCGAGACCATGCCGACAAGCGGCTTTTCCGTCGTGTCGAAAAACGAGCACTTCATGTACAGTGGAGATTTGGTCGGCGTGCAGCTCGGACAGGTCCGCCTGCCCGACAACTCGCGCGAGATAGGCTTCATATTCCAGTGCGACAACCGCGGAACGACGCGCCTATTCCAGGCCACGGCGGCAAACATGGGCGCCTTCATAGTCGTCAAATACAACGGCGAAACAATAGGATTGCGCCAGATAGACATGGCGATATCGGACGGGATACTGTTCGCGGTGAGCGAATGTCCGCCGGACACCGATTTGCACAAGAAGGTCGAAGAGATGAACAACGACATAAGGAGCGTAAACGAGTTCAAGATGACCTTGAAATAAGATGCGCCCACTAATCGCAATCCTCCTGTGGCTCGCGGCGACGGCGGCGGCGCAAGAAAGGCTTTCCTGGCCGACCGAATCGAAGGAGTTTGCCAACGGCGCCCCGTATGCCGAATTTATCCAGCCTACCGCGTCGGGGGCGCCCGAAAGCGGGCTCTTTGGAGACGTTCGCAACGGCGGATACAAATTTCACGAGGGAATCGACATCAAGTCCGTGCGCCGCGACAGGAAGGGCGAACCGTTGGACGACATTCTCTGCGCGATGGACGGCGTGGTCAAATGCGTCAACCGCATAGGCGGAAACAGCGGATACGGGCGCTACATAGTCGTCTCGCACCCGCAGCTTGACGTGGAGGTTTACACGCTGTACGCGCATCTTGCCGAAATAGACGCCGCGGCCGTTCCTGGCGCCGCAGTCAAATCCGGCCAGCGGCTGGGAAAGATGGGCAGAAGCGCAAACTACGGAATAGGCAAGCAGCAGGCGCACCTGCACTTTGAAATAGGGCTTAGAATTTCCGATTCGTTCGAAACGTGGTACAGGTCGAAACGCTACAAGGAGCGCAATTTCTTCGGCAACTACAACGGAATGAACCTTACGGGCTTCGATCCGCTGGAATTTTTCCAAAAGGCCGCGGCGGGGAAGATTTCCAACGGAATTGCAAAGCACATTTCCGACATGCCTACCGCATTCGTGGCGCGCGTCTACACCAAAAAGACGCCAGACTTTGCAAAGATGTACCCCGCCCTGTGCGACATGTCCGGCCACTCCGGAGCTTGGGACATACACATGACATGGTTTGGGCTGATAAAAAAAATGGAGCGGCCGAAGGAAATTTCGAAAAGCTGGAGAGAGGGCGACGTTGAAATAATAAAGGTCAATCCCGCGGAGCTGAACAGGAAATGCCGCAAGATGCTAATCAAAAATCGCAAGGGCGAATACAAGCCAAACGAGGCGTTTAAGGAGTTTCTGCGCGCCGTATTCATATGACGCGCGACGCGGCGCAAATTTCCGCGCGCGCATTGTAGGCACACCGACGCGCAGACGCGCGCTTGAAAAAAATTCCGGGCGGAGGCGATTTGCAAAGCCGAAAATTCCGCATGCCAAAGGGATTTCCCGACGCCGATTTCCAAGCCGTATGGACAGGTTTGCCTTTGCAAACATGAAAGGGCGGTTGGAAAATGTGCCCGCCGCAATAGTCCGCGGCAATTCCGTTTAAATATCCCAAAATTTTTTATTGTTCTGCGCAATGAACCGCTTGCAAATTTGCCACAAAAATTTCATCGCAATTTTGCCCGACGCGCGCCTTTCCTTCCGCATTTTCATCGTTTATTTTCCCCTGCAAAATGCGCGCGCCCTTTTCGCGCATGCGCGACTTGCGCTCTCTCCATATCCCGATTTGCCATTTCGCAAAATGGAAGGCGGAATCTCGCAAAAAACAACCACGCAATAAAATTACGGCGCAATAAAAAAATTTTCCCGAACAAAAAAATGCTCAATATGCGAATTGCAACGCATAGCGACGCTATCCGAATATTTCGCGCAAAAAGAAATTCCCGTACGCAAAGTGCGGCGAAGAGCAAAGCTTCAACGCGCAAAATAATTTTTGTGCATTTGCCAGCCCGCGCGAAAAATACCCCCGCGGGATTTTACCGTCCGGCAAATGAAGTCCAACAGCTCCCTATCGCCGGCGCGCGACCATTCCGGGTGCAGCCAAACGGCTTTCGCGTTCTTCGCAAGGGCCAGTATCTCATCGTATCGCGCCATATCGGACGGCTCCGAAATAATCAGCTTGATTTCGTCCGCGCGGGCCGCCGCCGAAGGCTCCGTGCGCGCAAAAAGTTTCGGGCTTGCCGCGACCCAATCGAACGCCGCCTCCGACTCGTCGAGCGGCAGAGTTGCGGAAGTCTCCAAATGCGCCGCAATATTGGCCGATTTCAATCCCTCCGCCAGCGGCGCAAGGTCGAACATGCACGGCTCCCCTCCGGTAATCACCGCCATTTTCGCGCCGGACTGCGCGGCGGAGGCGACCAGCTCCGAAACCGGCAAAGTTTCGGAGGGCTCCCCACTCCAAGCGTACTTTGAATCGCACCACGGGCAGCGCACATTGCAGCCAAACAGGCGTATGAAATAGGCCGCGCGCCCGCAATGCAGGCCCTCGCCCTGTATGGAAAAAAATCGCTCGCTCAGCGGATAGAATTGCATGCGGCGCTATGCGTCGGCGGAGTACTCCGCGGAGTTTTTCTTGTCCTCGCTCACTCTCACGGAGAGCACGCGGACACGGTTGGAGGTGCACTCGCGCACGAGAGCGTCGAACACGCCGTAGAGGTGGCGCGCCAATCCCTCGCAGGAGCACTGCTCCACGAGATAGATCCTCCACGCCTGCGGAGCGGCGGCCACAAGAGCCTCGCGGAGCGGATCGTCTTTGGACAGCACGCACGCGTGGTCCAAATGCTCGTCAATCCACCCGCCTATGAATTTCAATTTCCCAAAGTCCACCACGAATCCGTTTTCGTCGGGCGCGTCGCAGGCGAAAGTCAGCGTTATGTCCCAGTTGTGTCCGTGCAGAAAAAAGCACCGGCCGTCGTGCAAGTGCTGGCGGTGGGCAAAGGGAATGTCGAAGTAGGTTTTGGAGCACGTCAGCATGATATTTCCTCCAAAAAACGTTCGTAGTACAGCGCGCCGCGGCGCGCCATATCAAGCGAAAAGCTCTCGTTCGGCGCGTGGAGGTTGTCGCCCGGAAGAAACAGACCGAGCATGAGGCAGTCCAAGCCCGTCTCGCGCTTCAGGTCCGAAATCAGGGGAATGCTTGCGCCCTCCCGCAAAAATATGGGACTGCAACCGAACACCTCGCGAACGCATTTTTCCATCGCGCAAAACGCCCCGGCCAACTTCGGCGAAGACGGATTTTTCGGATCGACAAAATAGGGCTCCCCGTACGATTCGCAGTCGGAAAATTCGACCGACACCGCAGACGGCGCGCGCTCTAAAATCGCCTCTTTGGCAAGTTCCAGAAGCCTCCTTATATCCTGCCCCGCCGCCGCGCGGCACGATATTTTGCAAAAGCACTCCGAAGGTATGACGGATTTGGAACCCTCGCCCTGGTATCCGCCCCCGGCCCCGGTAAATTCAAGCGTCGGCAGCGCGCGCAGCGCCTCGTCGGGCTCAAATCCGTTTTGGACGTAGAACTCTCTTATGCCGAGAAGCTTTTTCGCGGCCTCGGTCGCAACCGGCGACTTTTTCATTTCCGCGCGCTCCCAATCGCAAAGGCCGACTATCCCGTCGTAAAAATGCGGTATATTGACAAGCCCGTCCGACCCGTGGAGCGACGCGCACGTCTCAAACATGGCCTGAAGCGGATTGTAAACCACTCCCCCGTACATGCCCGAATGGACATCGACATTCGCGCCGGCAAACTTGACCTCAAACGAAGCCGTGCCGCGAAGCCCGACGGTTGCGACGATTTTGTCCGGCGCCGCGCTCGACGTGTCGCTAAGCGCCATGAAGTCGTACGACGAAAGTTCCCCGCGCCGCCGAGCCATGAAATCCGCCATACTGGGGCTGCCTATTTCCTCCTCGCCCTCCAATACGAATCCGATGTCTATCGGCGCATCGGGATTTTTCTCAAGGAAGGCGAGCATTCCGGCTATTATGCACGAGAACGGCCCCTTGTTGTCGGCCGTTCCGCGCCCGAATATTCTGCCGCCTTTGGCGACGCACTCGAACGCGGGCGTGTTCCACTTTTGCGCGGGGTCCTCAGGCTGAACGTCGTAATGGCCGTAAAACAGCACGCGCGCCTTCGGCGAACCGCCGGAGCGCCTGCGCGCGGCGAAAACTATCGGGTGCAGACGCGTCGGGAAAATCTCCGACTCGAATCCCCACGATTTGAACGACGCGTCCAAAAACCGGGCGCACGCCGCAGTCTGCCCCGCGCGCGAGCTGTCCGCCGACACGCTCTGAAAGGACACCAATTCCGATACAAAATCTACATAGTCGAATTTCATGCTACCGCCGTATTCGAGCGCATGCGCCCCGTTTTTTTACTCGGCCCCCCCGAACGCGAACGCGCCCGCGGGACAAAAAAGGCGGAGCCCAAATCGTTTCGGCGCCGCCCCCTGCCAATGTCAACGCCCCCCGCGTCAGCGCCGATTGTACGCGCGCAGGTTCTTCGCTATGGCGTTGAATATCTGCTGGCTCTTCATGAGGTTGCCGTCGCCGTAG
>QALA01000057.1 GCA_003343565.1 Verrucomicrobiota bacterium
GGACCAATTCGCGCGGTCGCGCCAGGAACCGCCCCTTGCAACTTTCTTGTCCTCGACCTTCTTGCCGTCGATAGAATCAGTATAGTCGCTGGAAGTCCATTCGGAAACATTGCCGTTTATGTCGTACAATCCGAAGGGATTGGGCGCATACTGGCCGACGTCCGTCGCCAGGAGATTTCCGTCGTCAACCTCCTTGTCGCACGGCAGGAACGCCATCTCGTGATTCGGGCGCATGACCGGCTGGGGATCTATGCCGTTAACCACGAACTGGCGCGTGGAGAAGTCGCACAAATTCTCGAAAGGCGAGTAGTTGCTGGCGACATCCCCGAACCAGAAGGCCTTGTCGGAACCCGCGCGCGCAGCCCATTCCCATTGGGCTTCAGTCGGCAGCGAAATCTTTACGCCCGCCTTCTTGCTGAGCCAGTCGCAGAATTCGTTGGCCTCGTTCCATGTAATGCGGATTACCGGCTGATTGGGCAAATTCGAAGGATAACCGCGGTTTACGTGGTCTTTCCACAATCTGTCCTGATAACCGGAATCGTGCTTCGGATCAAACAGGCTGTACTGCTTGTTGGTGACCTCAAACTGCCCCATGTAGAAGGGCTTTTTCACCTTCGTAAGCTTGGCCGGACCTTCGTCGTAGAAGCCCTTGTTGGAGCCCTGGACATACTCGCCTGCGGGTATGAGCGTCAATCTCATCGAGATGTCGTTGCCCATATCCACAATTATCTCTTTCGGCAAACCGGAGGCAGCCCGTTTCTTGGCCGCGTCTTCGGCGCTCATCGGGAATCCTTTAGCCGTGGGAACCCTTCCCTCGTGAACCTTGGCCTTGCCGGGCTTCTGGAACTTCTGAACACCGCCGTCATAGACAATCTTGTTCGGGTCGTCGTGGCGGTTTGCGTACATGGAGAGGAACTTCATGCGCTCCGTGTCGCCGGAATTGGGGATTTTCTTATCCTTGTTTCTCACGTCGGCAACTTCCTGCCAGGTGCCGATACAGGGAACGTTCAAATCCATCCACGTTATGAGAATATCCATCGACTGCTTATCGAGCTTCACGCCGTGATGCCCCTTCTTAAGCAGCTGCATCAGCTCGCTGGTATCCGCGTTGAATTCCATCGGGACCAACATATTCTGATTGCACTCCGGCCCGGAACGGCGGCAGTACTTGTTGAGATCGAGATATGCGCGGGGGAAATTGTGCCATGTCGGCTGCGCGTCGCGCGACAACACCGGACGCCCCGGAGTCGATCCGTCATGGCAACCCACGCAATATTTGTCAAGCACGGGCTGGACGTCGCGGATAAACGAATAGCCGCGAACCGGTCCGACAAATTCCTTGATCTGGCTCGGCGGCTTGCGCGAGGCCATAGCCGGAGCCGTCGAAGGCGTCATGCCCTGCCCCTCGTGGCAACCTACGCAACTCTGCGTTTCGCCGGGCATTACCGTAAACCATGTGCGCATCAGCGCGAGAGCCTTTCCGTCCTTGTCGAGAGGCTGAATAGCCATCGGGCGGTTGGCCGGCATCTTGAAGAGCGCCGAACCGTCCGGCTCGACCGGAACAGTGCCGTGTATGCGCTTGATGTCCCACGACCCTTCGTTGCTGACCACGTCGTGGCTGCCCATATTGCGGTACGCGTAAAAATACTCCAGCACGCGAAGCGCCTTGACCGTGCCGCGCGGAACGTCCTTGAGACCTTCGCCCTTGTAGATGTCGTTGAGGAACACGTACCCGTAATCCAGATCCGGATCCGTCTTATCCATGATCGCGTTGGGCTTTTTGCGGGCCGCCAAGGGCATCGGCTCAAACAGATCCGCGTCCTTGTCCGTATATACGGGCACCATGTTGTCAAAGGCGTCGACCAGATATATGCCGTAATTTTTTCCGCTGGGGCGCATGCTGGTCATTATGTATTTTTCCGACAGCGGATAAGGGTGCAAAAGCAACGGTTGCGCGTCGAAGACAAGCTCGTCGAGCGTGCGCGCCACATATTCTCGGCCAAAATTCGGGAAGCGGTGGACGCGTCCCTGCTCCTCTTTAGTGCCCTTTGAAACGTCGAACAAATGCAGCTCGCCCGCGCGCGCTATGCCGTGGTGCCCGGAAACTATCCCGACAAACTTGTTGGGATCCCCCGGTATCGGACGGCAGTAGAACAGCGAATTGGGCCAGTAGCTCGTCGAACCGTAAAAGGCCGACTGCGCCGTTCCGTCCGGATTCATATGCATGACTATGCGCGAGAAATAGTGGGAGTTGTCAACGTATTCCCAACGGGTGTAGAGAATGCGTCCGTTCTCCATGACTACCGGCATCCAGTCGGCGTCCTGCTCGTACGTCAGCTGGCGTATGGTCTTGTCAACCTCCTTTTCGTCGCCGGCTTTGGGATCCATGGTGTAGATGTTCGCCACGTAGTCCGAGCCTCCGACGCACGGAACGCCGACATGGCACGCCGTGGACAGGAACATTACCTTGCCGTCGGGCAGATAGATTCCGTCATAGACGTCTATATTGTCGTGTATGCGGGGAGAAACGTTGGAAATCTTCTTGTCGTCGACATTGACTTCGCAAAGCTGCCAGCGGTTTTTCTCGTCTATCGTGGAGAACATCACGCGCTTTCCGTCGTAGTCGACGTCGAGATCGGCAATGACATTGTGCTCCTTATCGGCAATCAGGGGCTTTACCGAGGAGGCGTCGCCAATTTTCATCGTCAGCATCTCGTCCTTGTGCGAGGACTTGTGCCTGGTTATGGAAGTGTTGCCCTGCCAGTTCGCCGGAAGCCCCTTTGCGCGGGTTGAGAGCGAACGCTTGATAAACACCCACTCGTTGTCCTTTATGAGCGGATTGTTCTTTAGGAGAGCCTCGGTAGCCCAGTTTTGCAAGTCTTCGCCCTGCTTGAGCAAATCGCGGTTCCTGATGTGCCTGTCCTTCTCAAGTTCGGCGCGCAGATTCGCCATTTTCTTCTCCCAATCGGCAAGCTCTTTCATCACGTTCTTGTCGAATTTGGGATTGTTCTTGGACATGTCCTCCAAAGCCGCGCGAACGTTCTTGGGATTGTACCAGAGAACGCGGTCGATGACAGAGTCCTCCATGAGCTTCTGGGCGAGGGCTATCCTTTCGACATTTGCCTTCTGACCCTTGACGCCTTTGAGCGCGTTGTACTTCTTTTCAATCTCGCCGGCCGAATACATGCCGCGGCGGGGAATATAGCTCTCCATAACCTCGTCCATCTGGGCCTCGTTGGAGGAGGAATTGAGCATGGACGGAATCTGGTTCGAGATCGGCCTGTTCTCGTGGCCGTATATCGCGTGCTTGGCGTGAAAATTGTTCGCCAACGGAAGCGCGATATCGGCGTAGGGCGCAAACTGGAAATTGTTGGGACGCTTGCCGCCGGGGGATTCCATTCTCACGACAAGCCTGTTGACGCCCTTCTTGAGCTTGAGCTCGACATAATCGGGACGCTTGTTGTCCGCCTTGCAGACGAGCTCGCCGTTGAGGTAGACCGGATTATTCTTCGGAAGAATGGTAAAATACACAGTCTGATCCTTCGACGACTCTATCTCGCGATAGATAAAGCTGACGATATTGCGGTATATCCAATCGTTTATGCGCAGATTCGTCATGACCCCGTCTGGAATGTCGTAATTGCGCCAGAGCTTGAGGTTGTCGAAAGCCGCCTCCTTGTCGAGGGGGTGAACCGTCGGGTCAATGCCGTTGACTACGTCCTTGAAGCGCCTCTTGTCGATTGCGTGGCTGACCCACCACGGACCGAATTTCAAGGTTTTGCCGACCTCGGCCAACTGGTCGGCCTTCCACTGCGAGTAAGCCTTGGAAACTTTTCCAAAGCTTTCCGATATTGTAGCGCCGCTGTTGGCGGCGAACATTTCATCGGCGGTTTTCTTTGCCTGCGCAACCGCTGCGGCGGTATCCGCCCACGCGATTTGCCCAATCGCAAACGCCGCCAGCGCCAGTAGCATTGTCAACTTTTTCATAACGTTATCCCCTGTTTACTTATCGAAAATATCTCCCCACCATAAAGGCGCAACTATTTTTTTGCGCTCAAATCCCGATACATTTCAAAGGCTTCCGCCGGCTTCATGAAGTCATGCACGACGCCGCGAACGGCCTGAATCATCGCCTCCGGACACTCGGACTGGAATATGTTTCTGCCCATATCGACGCCGCGCGCTCCGCTGGAAATGGCCTTGTACGCCAATTCGAGAGCCTCGTTTTCGGGAAGCTTCTTTCCGCCGGCGATCACAATCGGAACGGGGCAGCCGGCAACTACCTTCTCAAACCCCTCGTCGCAGTAGTAAGTCTTGACGAACGTCGCGCCGTTTTCGGCGCACACGCGCGTAGCCAAGCCGAGATAGCGGGCGTCGCGGACGAGATTCTTGCCGACAGCCGTCACGCCGAGAGTCGGTATTGAGTAGCGCGCGGTGTAATCGACGCACTTGGCCAAATTTGCGACGGTCTTTGCCTCGTGGTCCGGATCCCCGATTGCCACCATGGGCGCCAATGCGCAGGCGTCCAGCTTTATGGCCTCGTCTATCCCGCACAAAACTTCGTCGTTGAGGGAAGTCAATATTGTCGAACCCGCGCTGAAGCGCAGAGCCAAAGCCTTGCCCTCGGTAGCCGGAATGCAGCTCTTCAGGATTCCGCGCGTGCACATGATGCAGTCGGAATACTTCACCAGCGGAGCGATGGTCAAGTCTATGCGCTCAAGGCCGCTCGTGGGACCCATGATGTACCCGTGGTCGAACGCAAGCATGACCGTGTTGCCGCTCTTTTGATTAAAGATGCGCGACATTCTGTACTTGACGCCCCAATCCGCGTTTTCAAGCCCCTTCAAAAAGAAAGAGTCGCTCTTGGCATTTTCTCCGATACCGTAGTTCGAAGCCTCCCTGAAACCTTCCATATCTGGCATAATATTTTTCCTTTTTTTAAAAAATGTTTTTAAGTGTCTAAGCGTTCCGCCGTTTCGCGTCCTATTTATATACTATTATATATCAAACGCTCCCCCGCCTTACCGCTTTGAAAATTCGCGCGCAAACGCCGCAAAAATCATCGCGTCGCTGACGGCTCCCGCGTCTTTTGAACCGACGGACTTCTCGCCGAGATTGCGCGCCCGTCCAAATTTGGCCTGAAGCTTTACCGTGCTTTCCGCCCCCGCGGCAGCGGCGGCGGCGGCGGAATTGAAAAGCTCCTCCAAGTCGGTCTTGCCCTGCATGGATTCGACCGCCGGAATCAGCGCGTCCATCAGGGTCTTGTCCCCGACTTTCGCGCCGGTATTGGACATGACCGAATCCAAACCGCTCTTGAACGCCTTGGCGACCTCCTCGGCCCCCAACTCCTCCGCGCCCGCGTCTATGCCGTCCGAAATTCCCATCAATAGGGAACCGAACAGCGTGCTCGTCGAGCCGTTCGAATGCGACATCGAAGCGAAGCCAGCGTCGAAAAAAGCGCCCTTGATGTCGCCCGCAGCCGCGATTGCGTCATTGGCGGCGTTTATTGCGCCCTTTATGGCGGTGCCGTGGTCTCCGTCTCCGCACACGGCGTCGAGGGCCGACAAGTCCTTTTCGGCCGCAGTTATATCGGCGGCCGCCGCCGCAAACATCTTTTGAAGTTTTGCAAGATTTAGCTTTTGCATAATTATTTAAATCCTATCGAAACCGGCGCGCATATTACCACACTGTCCGAAAGCAAGTCAAAGAATTTTAAAACGGCGCGCGCAACCCGCAGTTTCGCGCCCGGCTCATTCGCCGAGGCTCGTCCAATACGGCGCGTTGGACCTGGCCTTCAGATACCTCTTGGACTCCCCGTCCACGACGCATACGATCAGCTGGAAGCCCGCCATTTCCTGAACGGTAAGTATTTCGTCGATTATCCCGCCGGCAACCTTGGCGCCCGCCTCCCCCGCGAGAGCCGCAACCGCCCTGAATACTATCGCCAATTCCATCGGCGTGGTCGCGCCCGTGCCGTTGACAATGACGAAAATCTCCTCGCCGGCCTTCAAGTCAACCGCCTTCGACAGGTTGGAGAACATGATCTTCGCCGTCTCGTCCGCAGTCAAAATTTTCGAGCGTCCGCCGCCGCCCTCGCCGTGCTGGCCCATTCCGATTTCCATCTCGTCGTCGGCAAGCTCCGAAATCGGGGTGGCGTTCTGCGGGTGGGTGCAACCGGTCATGGCAACCGCCAGAGTCGCAATTCTGGAGCCGAACTTCTCGGCGACCGCATAAACTTCGTCGAGACTCTTGCCCTCTTCGGCCGCCGCCCCCGCGACCTTTATCAGGGGTATGCACCCCGCCAGTCCGCGGCGGTCCTTCGCCGGAGCGTCAAGCCCCGCGCTGATGTCGTCGGAAACCAAAATGCTCTTGACTTTTATCCCCTCGCGCTCGGCCATTTTGAGCGCCATATTGCTGCTCATCACGTCGCCGGCGTGGTTGAGGACAACCAGCAGTATGCCGGCGTCGCGCTTGAATTTTTTGAGAGCGTTGAAAAGCGATATGGCGTTGGGCGCGGCAAAGATGTCGCCCACGACACTCGCGTCGAGCATGCCCTCGCCCACAAATCCGCTGAGCGCGGGCTCGTGCCCCGCCCCGCCGAGCGTAATAACGGCAACCTTGTCCTGGCTCTTGGGAACGGCCCTCTCGACAACCTTGCCCTCCGCGAGCTTGATTTTGTCGGCATACGCCAGCGCCATGCCCTCCAGCAGTTCCTGTGTGAGGTTTTCGGGATTGTTTATAAATTTTTTCATCTTCATTTTTCTAACCCTTCTTTTTATTTATTAAATTCCAATTTCAAGATTCCCGTTCCGGAGGAGTCCCGCAATCCGCCCGCGCGCCCGCAATCGGACGGCCGGCCCGCACCAAGCGCGACGGCTGCGGCCAATGCTGCCGCAAAACCCCCGTACAACGCAAAAAATAATCCCCAAAAATCCGAAAAAGTCAACTTTTTTTGCGCCAAAAAACGCCGTTTGGGCGCGCATGCATAGGCGCGGGCACGCATGCGGACAATGCGCGCGCGGCAACAGTCACTCCGAAAAATCCGCGCACAGTTTCCGAATTTTTCCCAGATCGAGCTTTCCTGAACCCAAAATTGGAATGCTCTCGACGCGCAGAACATGTTTCGGAATCCAGAGATTCGGAAGGCCGGCCTCCGTGAGAAGGCGGCGCAACTGGGGCATGTCTATGTCTATGGTCGACAGAAGCACCAAAGCCTCGCCCTTTGCTCCGTCTATTCTGGAGCCCACCGCCACCAACGGCTGTTCGGACTCCTGCAAGCCCATGGCCTGAACCACGGCCTCCTCCACGCCCATGTGCGGAACCATCTCCCCGCCGATCTTCGAGAATCTCGACAGCCTTCCCTTTATAAATATATACCCCTGAGAGTCGAGAACGGCGATGTCGCCGGTATTCAGCCAGCCGTCCGGCGAGACGCGCTCCCTGTTGGCCTCCGGCATGTCGAGGTATCCGCCGAAAACCGTGGCCGAACGCAAACACAGTATGCCGCGCTCGCCGATTTTCAAAGTCTCGCCCGTGTCGGGATCGACGACCTTCGCCTGCATTCCGCAGAACATCTCCCCTATCGAGCCGTGCTTGCAGCCGCTCGGCTGCGGACAGAAATCCCCGCGCGGCGGCCGCGGCATGTTTTCAAAGAGATTGACCCCGACCACGGGGGAAGCCTCGGTCAGTCCGTACCCCTCAAAGTAGCGGATATGTTTAAACTTTCCCTCCCACTGGTCTATGAATCCGTCGGGCGTCTTTTCCGCGCCGCCTATGACGAGGCGCATCTTCGGGAAGTCGGAGGATTTCGCCTTTTTGTAGTACGAGCGAAGGAAAGTCGGCGTGCTGATCATCAGCGTGGAGCCGCCCGCGCGCGCCGCCTCAATGTTCGCCTGGATTTCAAGAGGGCTTTGAACCGCCACGGAACGCACGCCGAAAATCGTCGCCAGCCAGAGCTGAATGGTCTGGCCGAAGCTGTGGAAGAGCGGGAGGTTTGCGTGTATGACGGTATCCGAAGTTATTATTCCAAGCTGGCTCATCTGAAACGAATTCGCCATCAGGTTGCGGTGCGTGAGAACCGCCGCCTTGGGCTCGCCCTCCGAGCCGCTCGTGAATATGATTGAAGCCTCCCTGTTTCCGCCCTCCGACGGAATCCCGAAAATCCTGCAAAGAACGCGGCCAGGAAGCGCGCGCACCAAAAGGAGATTCCGGGCGATTTTCGCCTTCCCAAGACTCTTGAGAAGCCCCCCGACATCTATGAAATTATCCGACCACGGATAGTCCGGAAAATGCGAATTGACCCGCTGGCGGATTTTGTCCGACCCTATAATCGTCTTTATCTTTGCGCGGCGCAGGCACGCGCGCGCGGCGTCGGACCCCATCGTGAAATTCAGATTTACGGACACCTTGCCGGCCATCTGCACGGCCAGATTGACCAGAAATCCTGGAATGCCCGCCGGAAGCGCTATCCCGATTCTATCCTCCGGAATCTTGGCCACGACGTCCCGAATCGCGAGGCTTGCGGCAAGGAAGGTTCCCCTGTCCATGCGCCTTCCGAGCGAGAAGTCGAAAACGTGCTCTTTGTACGTGTCTTTGGCCAGGCTTTCGACGCTGGCCTCGGCGAGGTTGCGATTCAGAATCTCCAGGCTGTTAAATTTGTCGTATCCGCTGTCTAAAATGCTATTGTCAATAATCTTCATCTGACGGGAAGTGCGTAGTGGCCGCGGCAAAACCCCTGCCGCATTCTCCGTCAAGTTTTGCGATTTTTTCGCAAAGGTCAAGAAGCTATTGCGGCTGTGCCGGCGCATTTTTAAAAAATTCGCGCGGCGAAAATAAAACTTGTGAAAAAAATCCGCCCGCCGATAATGTTGCGCCGACTCTTAACGGACGCTTTGCGCGCCGGCGAAAAAACAAAACAGTAAATATTATGGCGACTCCCCCATTCAAATACCAAAAGATGTTCCCGCTCGGCGAGGACGACACAAAATACAAGCTCCTGACAAAGGAGGGCGTCGAAACCGCCGAATTCATGGGCGAAAAAATCCTGAAGATAAATCCGGAAGCTCTGGCGTTTCTGGCGCGCGAGGCGATGAGAAACGTCTCGTTCTACCTGCGCCCCGCGCACCTGAAGCTCGTGGCGGCGATATTGGACGACCCGGAGGCGTCGGACAACGACAAGTCGGTAGCCCTCACAATGCTGCGCAATGCGGAGGTCGCCGCGCTCGGAAAGCTTCCGTTCTGCCAGGACACGGGAACCGCCACGATACTCGCAAAGAAGGGGCAGCGCGTCTGGACCGGCTCGTGCGACGAGGAGTACCTGTCCAAAGGCGTCTACGAGTGCTACACGCAGGAGAACCTGCGCTACTCGCAGAACGCGCCGCTCGACATGTGGAACGAGGTCAACACCCGATGCAACCTGCCGGCGCAAATAGACATACTTGCGACCAATTCGTCCGAATACGAATTTCTGTTTGTGGCTAAGGGCGGAGGCTCGGCCAACAAGACCTATCTATATCAGGAGACGAAAGCGCTCCTTACTCCGGAGCGCCTGATTCCGTTCATGGTGGAAAAGATGAAGGGTCTGGGAACGGCGGCGTGCCCGCCCTACCACATCGCGTGGGTGATAGGCGGAACCAGCGCGGAGATGAATCTCAAAACGGTCAAGATGGCCTCGACAAAATACCTCGACGCGCTTCCGACTTCCGGCAACGAGCTCGGCCATGCCTTCCGCGACGTAGAGCTTGAGAAAGAGCTTCTGGCGCAGACCCGCAAGCTCGGCATAGGCGCGCAGTTCGGCGGGGCGAATTTCGCGCTCGACGTGCGGATAATACGCTGCCCGCGCCACGGGGCGAGCTGCCCGGTGGGGCTCGGCGTCTCCTGTTCGGCGGATCGCAACATGAAGGCAAAAATCAACGCGGACGGAATATGGATTGAAGAGCTTGAGCTTGAGCCGTCCAAATACATACCCGAAAACTACCGCACGGTGAACTGCGCGGACGGGGCGGTCGCGATAAACTTGAACAGGCCCATGCCGGAAATTCTGGCGGAGCTTTCAAAATATCCTGTCAAGACGCGCCTCTCGCTCAACGGGACAATAATCGTCGCCCGCGACATCGCGCACGCAAAGCTCAAGGAGCGCCTCGACCGCGGGGAGGGACTTCCCGACTACTTGAAGAAACACCCGGTCTATTACGCCGGCCCCGCGAAAACTCCCGCGGGAATGCCGTCGGGCTCTTTCGGGCCGACGACCGCCGGCCGCATGGACCCGTATGTAGACCTCTTTCAGGAACACGGGGCGAGCATGGTGATGATAGCCAAAGGAAACCGCTCGCAGGCCGTCACCGACGCGTGCAAAAAGCACGGGGGCTTCTACCTCGGCTCGATAGGCGGACCCGCCGCGCTGCTGGCGCAGGACAACATAAAGAAGGTCGAGCTCGTCGAATTTCCGGAATTGGGAATGGAGGCCGTTTGGAAGATCGAGGTCGAAAACTTCCCGGCATTCATACTTGTGGACGACAAGGGCAACGACTTCTTCAAAATGTTGTAGCCCTAAAGCCGCAGCACAGGTTTTTTTCGACGAAGCGCGCGCCGTTTTTTTAAGGCGCGCGCTTCCCGTATGCGGACATGCACGCAAAAAAAACGGAGCGAACGCGGGCGGCGCAAATTGCGGCAAAAAAACGCCGAAGCGTCTATTCCGGCCTCGCTCGTGCGGCAAAGAGAGCAATACAATATGCGCAATGCGAAATGCCAAATGCGGAAGGAAAATTCGTTTGCTGCGCAATGAAAAATCGACGCTATTTTTTTGCAATGCGCGCCGCATTTCGCAAGGTAAACCGTAAACCGGCGCGCCCGCACGGACGCGCATAAATAAAAAAGCGACGCGCGCCTCCGATGAAATCGGGAAACGAAACGCCGCACCGGAAGGGAAAATAAAAAATGCCCTACGCCCGCACCCCCGACCGGCGCGCGGGATATTCCAAAGAAACGCCCAATATACGGGGAAAGCGTCCGATATTTGAAATCCCGTAAAATCAAAATCCGCAACGGCGGGAGCGCGAAACCGCAGCAGGCGCAATACGCCCCGTAAAAGCAAAACTTCGCCGCGCATCGGGGCGTGTAAAAAATGTCTTTGCTTTTTGCGGATAAGCTTTAAATTGTGGGAAGATGAAAATAATAATAGTAGGGGCCGGAGACGTCGGACACTATTTGTGCCAAGTGCTCAGCGAGGAGGGGCACGGCGTCACGCTCATAGAGCAGAACGAAGACATCGCGGACGAAATTGACGACAACATGGACGTCGTTGTCATACGCGGCAACGGAGCCTCCGCCAAATGCCTGCAAAAGGCGGGGGCGCAAAGCGCGGATTTTCTGCTCGCAATGACCGCGCACGACCAGCTCAACATAGTGGCCTGTTCGCTCGCCGCAAGACTCGGAACAAAAACTTCAATCGCCCGCGTGCACGACGAAGTTTACGCCGACAACTCCGTGATAAACTACAAAAAACACTTCGGCATAGACGTGCTGATAAATCCGGAGGCTCTGACGGCGATAGAGCTGGCAAAACACGTGCGCAATCCGGAGCGCATGGCGATAGAGGATTTCGCAAGGGGGCAGATAGAGCTTCAGGAGCTCAAGATAGCGCCGGACTCAAAGGTGATTGCCAAGCCGCTCAAGGATTTGAAGCTTCCGGCTGGAATAAAAATCGCCTATCTCGAACGCGGGGCCCAGCCGGTGGTTCCTACGGCGAACACGCAGCTTGAGGCGGGCGACAACATCACGATAATAGGCACGCCGGAATCCATACTTCCGGCAAGGAGGCTGTTTTCAAACGAGGACGTCACGCCGATAAGGGTCGTGCTCTACGGGGCGACGGAAACGAGTTCGGCCATAATAAGGCGGCTGTCTAACAGGAGATTCAAGATAAGGGTGATAGAGCCGGACTTGGAGAAGTGCCGCGCGCTTGCGGAGATATTTCCGGACGTCACGGTGATAAACGGCAGCGCGACGTCGCTGAGGCTGCTGGAGGAAGAGCAAATCGGCGGGGCGGACTACTTCATAGCGTGCACGAAGGACGACGAGGAAAACGTCATGACCTGCCTTCAGACGAAGAAGCTCGGCGTAAAGCATGTCGAGCTTGTCATAAACAAGCCGGACTACGAGCAGGTGCTTCAAAACATAAGCGGATTTTTGGACATCGAGGCGATAGCCTCCCCGCGCAAGGTGACGGTGGTGGAAATAAAAAAATACCTGACGGACAAAAATTTTATGGTCATCGGGAAGCTTCGGGACGGCGGCATAGTGTTCATAGAGCTGAAGGTCGCCGACGGCAGTTCCGGCGCGGGAAAGAGGGTATGCGACCTGCGCCTGCCGCCCGCCTGCATGATAGCCGCGCTGATGAAGGACGACGGCTCCGCGCGCGTTCCGGGCGCGCAGGACATAGTAAACGCCGGCGACAGGCTCATAATGATACTGAATCGAGACATAGCAAGGCAGGCGGCCGACATTTTCATGTAGAGCCCGCGACGCCGGAATTTCCGCACAGATGAACTATTCCATAATATTCAAGATGGTCTCGCTGCTCATGGCGGTGCTTGGGACGGCGTTTTCGCTGTGCGCGATTGTGGCGGCGGCGCACTCCGACAACGCCGCCGATGCGGAGTCCCTGCCGTCGTGGATATGCATACTCTCGCTGACCTTCATGATTGCTCTTTCGCTGTACCTGCCGACAAAAAACGCCCCAAGAAGAATATTTCGCAAAGAGGCGCTGTGCGTGGTGGGAGTCGGCTGGATACTCGCAGCATTCGTCGGCGCGCTTCCTTACATATTCATACGTCAGTGCGGATTGGCCGACGCCCTGTTCGAGTCCGCCAGCGGCATAACCACAACCGGCGCCTCGGTGTTCGGCGACGTGGAGTCCATGCCGAAGAGCCTGCTTTTTTGGAGGGCGCTTTCGCAATGGATAGGAGGATTGGGAGTAGTGGTGTTTTTTGTGGCCGTATTCTCGTTCATGGGATCCGGAGCGAAGCTGATGTACTCCCACGAAGCCAGCGTGAGCGCGAACGGGGCGATTGAGGCCGAGCGCATAAAGAGCGCGATACTGAAAATATTTCTGCTGTATGCGGGCATATCGGCGGCGTGCCTGACGGTGTTCAGAGTCTGCGGAATGGGCTGGTTCGACGGGACGTGCCACATGTTGGCGACGGTTTCGACGGGCGGCTTCAGCGTGTACAACGACAGCATCGCCCACTACTCCAGCGCGCTGATTTCGTGGGCGGTGACATTCTTCATGTTTGCGGGAGGAATAAGCTTTTTTGCGCTGCTGGCGTTGGCGCGCGGGAGCGTTGCAAAATTCGCCTCCAATTTGGAGACGCTCGCCTACGCCGCGATTCTGGCGGCGGCAACCCTTGCGGTGGCGGCAATCGGAATGGGCGCCGAAGGCTGCGCGGAACCGGAAAAGTGGTGGAATTGCCTGACGGAGGCGGCCTTTCAATGCGTCTCGATAATGACGACCACCGGATTCAGCACGGCGGACTATCAGAAGTGGACGCCGGGAACGCACATGATACTTTTTGTTCTCATGATAGTCGGAGGGTGCGCGTGCTCGACGTCGGGCGGGCTGAAAGTGTCGCGCGCGCTGGCCGCGCTAAAGCTGCTTTCGAGGGAGACGGAAAAGGTTTTGCGCCCGCGGATAGTCAGGGCTGTGCGCATAGACAAAAAGATTTTCGACCCCTCCGACACGACCTCCCTCTTCGCGTTCGTCAGCCTGTACGCCGCGACGGCGCTCTTCGGCGCGCTGGCAGTGGCGGCGGCGGAGCCGGACATGAGTTTTACGGGCGCGCTGAGCTCGGCTGTGAGCGCGGTAAGCAACGTCGGCCCCGGCCTAAACGAGGTCGGCCCGATGGAAAACTACGGCTTTATGACTGACGCGTCCAAGACGGTTCTGTGCATACTCATGCTAATGGGGCGCGTGGAGTTCTACTCCATACTCATTCTATTCATGCCGTCGCTCTGGAAAAGATTTCAATGACCATGACAAAATTAGGCGTAAATATAGACCACAGCGCCACGCTCCGGCAGGCGCGCTACAAATTGTCCGACGCGGAAAGCGCGATTGTAGAGCCCGACGTGGCGCAAATTGCGCTGGAAGCCGAACTCGGCGGGGCGGACTCCATAACCGCGCATCTGCGCGAGGACAGAAGGCACATTCAGGACGCCGACATGTTCGCCCTCCGCGGGGCCATAAACACAAAGCTGAACATGGAGATGGCCTGCAATGAGGACGTGATATCGGTCGCCCTCCGGGTCTGTCCGGACTACGTGTGCCTCGTGCCCGAAAACCGAATGGAAATAACCACCGAGGGTGGGCTGGATTTGCGCTCCAACGCCGACAAGGCGGCGTCGGCGGTGGAGAGACTCTCGGAGGCCGGGGCGCGTTGCTCGATATTCGTCGACCCCGATCCCGAACAAATAAGGCTCGCCGCAAAAATCGGCGCGCCGGCCGTCGAGCTCCACACGGGGGCGTATGCTAACTCATGGCTAAAGGACGCCGAGCGCAGGGAACAGCTCGAAAGAATCAGGCGCGCGGCGGAGGCCGCCGCGGAACTCGGCCTGACGGTAAACTCCGGGCACGGAATAAACTATCTCAACGTGCGCCCGCTCGTGCGCGCGTTCGCCTTCGACGAGCTGAACATAGGCCACAGCATACTCTCCCGCGCATTGACTGTTGGCGTTCGAGAGGCTGTGCGGGAGATGAAGGAACTAATCGCTCAATGACGACATGGACGGCGAAGCGCAGATAGCGGGAGCGGGAATCGACATATGCGACGTCGCGCGTATTGAGAGCCTGATAAAGCGGCATGGCGACGCATTTCTAAAAAAAATCTTTACCGACGCGGAAATCTCCTATTGCCGCGGACGGGCCGATTCCGCCCAACACTACGCCGCCAGATACGCCGCAAAAGAAGCGATGGCAAAGGCCATCGGAACGGGATTTTCCGGCGGGATAACCCCCAGGGGGCTCTCTGTGGAAAACGACGCCGGCGGCGCGCCGCATGCCGTTTTGGACGCGGCCGCAACCGAGGCAATGCGCGCGCTTGGGGCGAAAAAAATGCTCGTCAGCCTCACGCACCTGAAGGAATACGCGCAGGCAATCGCAATACTTTCCAGATAAAATGCCCATCATATGAAAAACGCGCGCCCCGTACCGATACTGTCGTGCCGACAGGCCGAGACCGTAGAATCCGAACTGCTGAAGGACGAATCCGAAAACTGGTCGGCCATAGTGCGGGCCGGAAGCGGCTGCGCGGCGCGCTTTCTCGACGAATTCGGCGCGAGGCTTCCTGAGCGTCCGCGCATTCTTGCGCTGATCGGCAAGGGACACAACGGCGCGGACGCGTCGGTGGCCGCGCGCGAAATTCTGGCGAGGTTTCCCGGCGCAAAAATCGCCGCGGCGCACGCGGACGAGAATGAAATGAGAAAGCTTGCGCTGCGCGCGTTCCGCCAGCTGGAATCCTCCGCGCCCGGCATGGAAAAAATGAGCCTGTCCGCCCTTCCCGCCCTGGCCTCAAGGCGGCCGCATTTCGACGCAATGATCGAAGGGCTTGTCGGAATGAATTTCAGGCCGCCGGCCAAGCCGCACATACAAGACGCCATTCGCGCGGCAAACGAAATTGGCGCGTCCGTAAAAATCAGCATGGACATTCCGGCGGGCGTCTCCGAGGAAACGGGCGACTCCCCGGCGTTTCGCGCCGACGTCACATACGCAAACGGCATAGCGAAAAAGCCGCTCTTTGAGGAGCGCAACTTGGAGTTCGCGGGCCGGATAAGATACGTGGACACGGGATTTTTCGATGGCAACTCCCCGGCCGCGCGTCGCTTTGAGGCGGAGGCCGACGAATTTGTCGCCCGGCCGAAAATGCTGTCCAAACTGAACGCGTTAAGAAACGCGCAATCCGACAAGCGCACATACGGGCACCTCTGGATATTCGCCGGATCCGAGAGATTTCCGGGAGCCGCAATGCTCAATGTGACGGCGGCGTTGCGCGCAGGAGTCGGGCTGGTGACGGCGTTCGTTCCCAAGAGCCTCGTTCCGGGATTTGCGGCGGCGTTGCCGTCTGCGATTTGGGCGGGCTGCGAAGTCGGCGAATCGGGACAGATGCTGCCGGAAAACCTGAAGCTGCTCGACGGCATGAAGACGCCCACGGCGATTCTGGCAGGTTCGGGGCTGACTTCGGCGAAAGACGCGCGCGAATTTGTCGCGGGGGCGCTGGCGAAATTCCCGGAAGTTCCGAGAGTCCTGGACGCCGACGCAATAACGCCGCAACTTGCAAAATTGGAGCGCAGCGCGCCCCTTTTGATGACGCCCCATGCGGGGGAATTTTTGAGACTCGCCCCGAAGGCGGACGACGAATGCCTGCGGATTGCCTGTAAAGAATACGGCGCGCACATAGCGCTCAAAGGGCACGTCACGCGCGTGTGCGGCGGAGGCGCAATCACGCGCTGCACGGAGGGCGGACCGATACTTTCGCGCGGGGGAAGCGGAGACGTTCTGGCGGGAATATGCGGTGCGCTGGCGGGACGAACGGACCTGAAAATGGGGGACGGGGAGGAGATTTTATGCTGCGCGTCGACGTGGCTGGGGCTTGCGGCGGAATGCGCGTTCGCAGAGTTCGGGGAAAATGTGGCGACGGGCAAAGAGGTGGCGGACAGATTGGGAGGGGCGCTGAAATTGATTTGATTCTACATAGAACACCCTTAAAATTAATTTGTCCTATCCGCTGTTCCAACAAATATATTTTATCCGAGTGAAAAAGACCGTTGAATACATAAGGCTTTCAATGCTCCGCGACGTGGGAGCCGTCACCGCGCGCCGCCTGCTGAACAGATTTGGCGCGCCGGAAAGAATTTTTACCGCCACAAAATCCGAACTGATGCAGGTGGAAAAAATCGGGGAAAAGATTGCCGACAATATAATAAAATCGCGCGAGGAAGTCGACGCGGCGCAAGTTCTCGAAAAAATGGGGCGCTCCAAAGCGGCCTATCTGCATATCGAGAGCGACAAATATCCGAAGATGCTCAAGGGCTTGGACGACAAGCCGATCGGCCTGTACAAAATAGGCGACGCCGATCTCGACGCCCCGTGCGTCGCCATAGTCGGCTCGCGCAAGTGCAGCGTTTACGGGCTTTCGGCGGCGAGAAAATTCGCGATGACTCTCGCCCGCGCGGGCATAACTGTCGTCAGCGGCATGGCGCGCGGAATAGACACCGCCGCGCACACGGGAGCGATTGACGCCGGCGGAAAAACCGTTGCGGTACTGGGTTGCGGAGTCGACGTGGTGTATCCTCCGGAAAACGCGGGGCTGTACGAGAGAATAATCGAAAGCGGCGGGGCGGTAATTTCGGAATTTCCGATGTCGTCGCGCGCGGACAGGCAGAACTTTCCAATAAGAAACCGGATAATATCGGGGTTGTCGATTGCCACGATTGTGGTGGAGTCCGACCTGCGCGGAGGCAGCATGATTACCGCGCGCGTCGCCGGCGAACAGGGGCGCGACGTATTCGCGGTTCCCGGCCGCATAGACAGTCCCTCAAGCAGGGGTTGCCACGCCCTGATACGCGACGGCGTCAGGCTGGCCTCGTGCGCCGAGGACGTTTTGGAGGAACTCGCGTTCTCCGGCCAGCTTTCAATAGCGGCAAACGCTCCGACAAAGGACGGCGGCAAATCGGATCCGGCAAAAATAAGTCTCCGCGAAGACGAATCGAAAGTCTTTGACGCGCTGGACGACGGCGAAGAAAACGGCCTTGAATCCATATCGCGCAAATCGGGATTTACGCCCGTAAAATGCATTTCAATTCTGACCATGCTGGAAATAAAGAAAGCCGTGCGAAAAACGCCGTCAGGCGGCTGGGAAAAGCGATTTTAACGGCTGCGGCGCGGCGGCGGCAAAGGGGAACACAATAAAGTCCGCCGCCGCACGCGGCCGCCAAGCTAAAACCCATGTCGGAATGCGCAAAAAGGGAATGCGAAATCTATGCGTTCCCCACTTTTTGACAAGCGCATTTGTCGAACTCATTTGTAGGGCGCGTTTGTCGGGTAGGTTTGTCGGGCACATTTTTTTAGCAAACGCATTTGATTTCATTTGCTGCATCGCATCGCAAGGTTTGAAAGATAAAATCGAACATTTGAGGAAAACTCCTATTTTCAGATAGGTTTTCAAAAAAATGGGAGTTGCAATGGACATTCGGGAAGGTCGCATGAAGGGGTTGTAACAACCTATGTTAAACTTGGAAGCGGTCGCGGCCGCAAATATGCGCGCATTTCGCCGCCATTACTTCTCCGTCATTTCAATAACGCAAAAAAACGTTTCGCTAAAACGCATTTGTTCCCGTTTGCCTAAACGCGTTGCGAATAAAAAATTTGCCGCACCGCAGATTCCGTTTCCAAAATCGGCGCGGCCCTTCCCTTCTTTTTATCCGCTTTGCGCCTCAAGCATATTTGGCGCAAAATCGAATTGCGCGCGCGTTATTCCGCCAAGAGCGCGAAAGGCCGGCAAAAAAATTTCCCCGCTTGACAAGGAACGCAACAGACCTATTTGCCCGCGGCGCGCGCATTAGAAACGGCGTCCCTTCCCCGTCCCGCGCGCAATTTCGGCGTTAATTGAAAAATCACTCTGCGCCGCCTATCAGCGAATCGGCGTTAGACACGCTCTTTCGCAGCCATTCCAAAAGCAGGCTGTCCTTCTCTTCGGCGGACATTTTCCACTCGTCGCCCGCCGCCCTCATTCTGGAGGAAAGCTCCGACAGGCAAATCGCGGCAAAAACCGAAAGATTGAAACTCTGCGCAAAACCAAGCATCGGCAGTGAAAAGACGAAATCGGCGGCATCGCACGCTGCCTGCGTAAGTCCGGTAAGCTCGGTTCCGATCAGGAGAGCAAGCGGTCTGTCGGCGGGAATGTCGCAAAGGGACGCCGTCCCAGCGCGGGGAGAGGAAGCCGCAAGAAAATACCCGCGCGACTTCAATTCGGCAAACGCCCTGCGCGAATTTTCTAATTCGGCCTCCCCCGCGCACTTCGGCTTCGGCATTCCGGAACGCTGGTACGTGGCCGTCGAAAGCGAATAGAAATGCAGCGTCTGCCACTTTGAGACGCCCATGTCCACATTGTCGCTGATTTTTAACTTGTAGAGATTCTCTATTATATGCGCGTCCTGAAGCCCGAAGGCGTCGCAGCTGCGCAGGACGGCGGCGGCGTTGTGCGATTGGAAAACGTCCTCCAAAACGACGGTCAGCCTGCGCGTCCGAAATTCGAGAGCGCGCAACATTTTTGCATAGCGCTCCGGAGTGATTCGGGCGGACAAAATTTCGATTTTTTCGCGCGTATCCATGCCGCAATTTCCGCTCATGATACCGTATCGGCCTCGTGATTCGGCCGCGAACAGAGGTTTTCGTGCGGGGCGAGCGCAAAGAGTTTATCGCCGTTGCCGCCGTCCAAAAGAAACTCGTCGCAGACCTTCAGAAGTTCGTCTATCCCGCGGGCGCGCCGTATTCGGAAAAGAAACTTTCCCTCGCGGTCCACACCCACGGCCACAAAATTCAGAAACTTCTTCAGGCGCGAATCCAAATGTTTCAGCCGCCCGCCCTCGGAGCGCACATTTTCGCATAGCGCATCGACGTACTCCCGAACATCGGAAAGCTTCGGCCTGAACGGCTCAAACCCCGCCAAGACCTCCCTCGTCTGGCGGAAGATCCACGGATTGCGCACGGCGTGCCTGCCTATCATCACCCCCGCGCAACCGGTGGAATCCAGAACCTCCTTCGCGCGCCGCGCGCTGAATATGTCGCCGTTGGCAATGACGGGAACGTCTCCGGCCATGCGCACGGCCAGCGAAATCGCGCGGTAGTCGGCCTCGCCGCGATAGAGCTGCCTGACGGTGCGCGCATGTATCGTCACAAAGTCCGGCGAATGCCGAAGCACGCGCTCAAACAGCGGCTCAAATTCGGAGAAATCCGAAAAGCCGACGCGCATCTTAACGCTGAAACAGCCCTTCCAAGCCCCGCGGGCGGCCGCCACAACCGACTCCATTTTCTCCGCGTCCCTAAGCAGCCCGCCGCCGACGTTCTTCCTGTATATCTTGGGAGCCGGACACCCCAAATTCAAATCCAACATGTCGATTTGAGGCCAGCGGCGCGCAATTTCGGCGGCGGCGCGCCCGATGAGAGGCTCGTCCTCTCCGATAAACTGCGCCCCCACCCGCACGCCGTCGGGAGGATTGAGCATTCCGTCCAAAATTTTGGAATCGAGCTCGTAGGATTCGTGTATCCTGAAGTACTCCGATATGCAGGCGTCGGGGGCGCCGCGCTCGGAGACTATCCGCATAAAGCCGGCGTCGGTAATGTCCTGCATGGGCGCCAGCATAAGCGTGGGCGCCAATCTGGAAAAGGGAAACGGCATTCTCCTACTTTTCCCTGAATTTGCGAAGCGTCTCGGAAACGTCGTCCACGGCGTCGAGAACTTTTTGCTCCACGAAAATCGGCGCCCCCACGCGAAGGGCAAGCGCGAGAGTGTCGCTCGGCCGGCCGTCTATCTCGGCGATTTTAACGCCAAGTTCGTTTTTCATGTCGATGGTTATGCGCGTGAAAAAAGTGCCGTTTTCGACATGGTAAAAAACCGCGTTTCTTATTTTGCAGTCGAAACCGTCCAGTACCTGCACCATGAACTCGTGCGAAAGAGGCCTGACGCTCCTGAAGCCCGCCATCGCGTTTTGAAGGGCAATTCCCCTGTCCCTGTCCACGTAGAACATGAACGTCTTTGAAACCGCCTGAACAAAGACGCCATACCCATATGGGGTGGCGCATATTTCCGCTATTTTGGCGCGTTCCGTCATCGTCCGGAAAAAATATTCGCCGCAAGATGCGGCGGTCAACAAAAAACGTTTCGCAAAAGCCCAATCCTTAATCGCAAATCCCGACAATTAGCGCGGGGCGCATTCCTCCCTCCGCCAATCTCAAAGCGAAGCGTCAAACCGGCGGCATTCCCGCCGCATTTCAACACATTTCAACGCGCAACGGCCGGCGTTTCTCCGCCCCTTCGCGCAAAGCGCGCAATATTGCGCTTCCAGCCGGCTGTGCGCGGGACGGACAAATTTTTTGCAAACGCCCGTCTATCTCCCTTCTTACGCCAACAAAGCGGGAGGACGAGGAGCGCAAGAAATTCTCCTACGCCGCTTTCGCCCGCACAATCGGCGGCGCAAAAGAAGATTGCGCCGCTTGCGGAATCCCGCAATCCGCCCGCGCCCCGCAAAATTTTCCGCGCCATTTTTCGAACCTCGAACAGAATGTGAAGCGGCAGAAATTTATTCTTACAAGCCTCGCGCGAATCTTTCAAAGCCCTTGACAATTCTCCAAGTTTCGGCGGCGCGTCTCCCGGCGCGAGCGGGCATATTCCGCGCGCCGGAAGCCGAAGGACAAAAAAATTCATCTGCCCCCCCGGCAGATGAATCGAAACGCAAAATTTGCCCGGCAACTACGCCTGTGCGGAAAGCTTTTTGGCGGCATTGGCCATTCTGCTCTTTATCCGCGCAACTTTGTTCTTGTGGACTATGCCGCTCTTTACGCCCTTGTCGAGAGCCGAGAACAGCCTCGCGGAGGCGGTCTTGACGGACTCGGCGTCCTTGGCCGCATTCGCGGCTTTCGCGAGCGTCTTGATGCGGCTGCGGGCAGCGCGGTTTCTCTCGGTGCGCGCGGCCGTCCTGCGAATGTCTTTCTTTGATGATTTTATGTTTGCCATATGAAAAAGCCCTTATGAAATTTTTATAAAGTGTCGGATTTTTGCGCCGGAGCCGGATTTGTCAACGCATTTTTTCTTCAAAATGCGAGCATTTACGGTATGGCTACCAAAATCGTCGGCAAGGCGCGCGTTCCCGCACTGCGCTTTTGCGCGGAACGCAAAGCTATCCGCCGCTTCGCGCCTCCTGAGGCAAGGCGCGTCAACTCCAATCCGCGACGTTCGCCCGACGGCCGGAATATTGAAGATTCTTCGCCTGCCGAAAAGGCGCTCCGAAATTTCGCTTCATTTATGCGCATATGAAAGTTCCGCCGTTTCCAAAAGAGATTGTAAACGTCCAGCTGCCGCAGTCGCCGGTTGCAATGGGAAGTTTTCCCAAAAAGGGGTCAGCCGCGCAGTTGGAAAAACACTCCAAATTCGCTTCAAACTCTTGCAGTTTCGCCGTAAAAAAAATTGTCCGCCCGCGAAATATCCATTTAATTTTCCCGCAAATATGAACTCACTTTTATATTGACGATTTATTTGGTTTTATTTTGGATTTAGTTGGATTTAGGAAACAGGGAGGACATGAATGAAATATACAAAATTTGTGTTTAATGTTGCCGCGGCATTTTACGCAATGTTTGCGGCGCAGATTTCAATCGCAACGCAGGCGGAATTTTCGCCGCCCATTTTTTCAAAGAAATGGAACGCCTCGTGGGCGGGTTCGCCCGAAGCGGACGCAAAAAAGAATTGCACGCTCCAATTCAGAAGGAGCTTTGAGCTAAAGCAAGTTCCCGAAAGTTTCAAGGTAAACGTAAGCGCGGACAACAGATTCATACTCTACGTAAACGGAGAACTCGCCGGCAGGGGCCCCGCGCGCGGAGACCTCCAAAATTGGTGCTACCACACCATAGACATAGCCCGACACCTCAAACCCGGAAAAAATGTTTTGAGCGCGTTAGTATGGGATTTGGGAGAATTGGCTCCGATGGCGCAAATCGGAAAAAAATTGTCGTTCATACTCGACGGAGCTACGAAGAACGAGGACTTCTTAGCCACGCCGAAAGGCTGGAAGGTTAAAAAAAATACGGCCATAAATCCCGGTCCCCTGGGAGTGTTCGGATACGTCGGCTGCGGAGACGACATAGACGCCGCAAAAATCGACGACGGCTGGACGCTCCCGCAATTCGACGATTCCGATTGGAAAAACGCCGTCGGCGTGGAGGCGGGAATGACGTCAAGCTCGCCGTACGGAGAGTTCGTCCACATGCTCCGCCCATCGCCCATTCCGCAGATGGAGGAGACGCCGGTGCGCTTCAAGAGCGTCAGAAGGAGCTCCGGAATAGAGGTTCCCGGCGAATTTTTGTCGGGCGAGGCTGCGCTTAAAATCCCGCCGAACACCGCCTGCCGGATACTCTTCGACAACGGCGAACTCACAAACGCGTATCCGGTTTTGCGCACGCGCTCCGGGGCGGGAAGCACAATAAAAATCAGATACGCCGAAGCCCTGTTCGACAAAAACAAACGCAAGGCCAACCGAAACGACATCGAAGGCCGCGACTTTGAATCCAACGCCCACTGCGACATATTCCGCCCGGCCTCCAAACCGGCGGTTTTCTCGACGCGCTGGTTCAGGACATACCGATATGCCGGCATGGAAATACAGACCGCCGACGAACCGCTAATCATAGAGGATTTCAGCGGTATTTTCACCGGATACCCGTTTGTCGAAAACGCCTACTTCAAATGCGACGACGCAAGCGTTGCGGACATATGGAAGGTCGGCTGGCGGACGGCGCGCCTGTGCGCCCACGAAACCTATTTCGACTGCCCGTATTACGAGCAGCTCCAGTACATCGGCGACACCCGCATTCAGGCGCTGATATCCCTCTACGTCTCCGGTGACGACCGCCTGATGAGAAACGCCCTGACGCTGTTCGACATATCCCGCAGCTTCGAGGGCATAACGCAATCGCGCTATCCGTCGCGCCGGACGCAGTTTATTCCGCCATTCTCCCTCTACTGGATAAGCATGCTGCACGACTACGCAATGCACCGCGACGACGACGCCTTCGTGCGCCCAATGCTGGGCGGCGTAAGGACGGTTCTGGAATGGTACTTCGACAAAATCGATCCCGACACGGGAATGCTGACGCCCAAAGTCCCCCATTGGAATTTTGCGGACTGGACGAACGGCAAGGGAATTTCCGGAGGCTGGTTTCGCGGAACGCCCCCGGAGGGAAAAAACGCGGGCTCCGCGATAAACACCCTGCATCTGGCGTATGCGCTCGGCCACGCCTCCGAACTGATGCGGCGTTTCGGCGACGAGAATGCGGCGAAAAAATACGACGCGCGCAGGGCGCAAATATTGAAGTCGGTCGCGGACAGATGCTTTGACGCCGAACGGGAGATATTCGTCAATTACGAAGGAAGCAACGGCTCCAGCCAGCACGTCAACATAATGGCAATCCTCACCGACGCGATTGCGCCCAAACGGCAGCGGGAGCTGATGAAAAAAATTCTGTCCGACAAGTCGCTTGCGCAATGCACCTTCTATTACAGGTTCTACCTCGCAGAAGCCATGCGCAAAACCGGAATGGGCGACCTCTACATGACCGGCGAAAATCTGAAGCCGTGGCGCGACATGATCGACCGGGGGCTTACCACATTCGCTGAAACTCCCGAACCCGCGCGCTCGGACTGCCACGCATGGAGCTCCAGCCCCAACTACCACTTCCTGTCGCTGGCGGCCGGCGTGACGCCCGCAGAATTCGGATTCAAAAGCGCGAACATTGAGCCGTATCTTGGGAATTTGAACGCCTTGCAGGCGCGCATCATGCACCCGAAGGGCGAAATCCGCCTCAATCTCAAGCGCGACAAAAACGCAATCAAAGGCGAAGTAGTACTCCCCGACGATGTTCCCGGAACATTCAAATGGAACGGCAAACAGCTGCCGCTCAAACCCGGCAAAAACGCAATAGCCGTCGAATAAACTTCTCCCCTTTCCCGCGGCGCAAAAAAAACAATTCGCGCGCGGGAAAGCCGTGCCCGGAAAATCTTTTCTTTCATTCCGCGCAAAAGCCGCGAAAAAAAACGCATAAAGCAGATCCGATATGAACGCAGAAATTATCGAAAATCGAAATTTAAAAACTGCCGCGCGCACGCCTCTGCGCGCGTTCTTGCGCCTATCTGCGCGCGCTCTCCCATGCGCGCTCTTGTGCGCGATACTTCAAATGATGCCGCAAATTTCAGCCGCACAGACAGACAATCCTCCCTCTGAAGCCGCTGCGCGCGAATTTGCCGAGGCAAAGGACAACTTCGCCTCTCCCGACATGTATTGGGCCCCGCATACATTCTGGTTCTGGAACGGCGGATTCGCGCGCGACAATATCCGCTCCGAGGCCTCCGACTTCTGCAAGGAAAGGCTCAATCCCGGATATGTCCATGTCCGCGCGTGGCCGATTTACAACGGGGTTTGGCTGTCGGACAAATGGTTTGAACTATTCGGCGCGGCTCTTGAGGAAACGCAAAAAAACGGAATGCACATGACCTACACGATAGGCGACCCATGCTTTTCGATAGGAAAGTTCGACAAGGACTCCCCCCTTCATGCGCGCTCGCTGGACTGGCGAATAATAGACGCGAAGGAGGACACCCCCCTGCCCGAATGCTTTTTCGCCGTCGCCGCGACGCGCAACGCAGACGGAAAAATCTGCTCTTTGAGAAAAATCGACGACGCAAAAATACGCGCGGGCGAAAGCGCGTTTCTATTCGACATATACAAGGACGTATCGAGCCAATACAAAAATACCTATCTGGACAAAAGGCTCTTCGAGGCATGGAAAGAATTTGAGCACGACAAATACGAAAAGCGCTTCCGTAAATATTTCGGCAAGACAATGCGCTCGGTGTTCGTCGATCAGGAGGGAGACTGGGGATACAAAATCGCATGGTCGGAGGATCTCGCCGAAACCTTCAGGAAGCGCGCCGGCTACGACATCGCCCTCGCCCTGCCGCTATTGATAGAAGAGGACGCAGACGGAAAATTCATGAAGGCCCGCTGCGACTGGTTCGACGCCGTGTCGCAATGCTACGCCGAATGCTTCGCCGAACCCATGGCAAAGTGGTGTGCCGAACGCGGAATGAAAATGACGTGCCACTATTGGGAAGGAGACCTGTACCAGCAAACCATGATGGTTGGCGACTTTTTGAGAATGCAGCGCGCAAGCCAGATACCGGGAACGGACGCGCTCTTCTACACCGTGCTCGACCGTCCGGAACTCCTGACGGAAACGGCGTCGGTCGCGGCCTTTGAGGGGCGCGAAAACATGTGCGAATATCCGGGCGTCGCAGGCTGGAACCTCACACCGGCCACGCTGAAAAATATGGGGAATTCCGCCATTGCCCTCGGAGTCACACAACACGTAATCCACGGCATAAATACGGACAGAACGCTCGAACACGTATCCTATCCCCCCGATTTTTACCTGTACAACCCGTCATGGCGAACCTTCCACCTATGGTGCGACTTTATCCGGCGCGCCGTCCACGTCGGAAGGCTCGGCAGGCCGGACGCCTCCACGCTCATATTCTGCCCGATTGAATCGGTGTGGGCGCTCACCGGCGGCGGCGTGTTCGACAAGAAAAATCCCGTGAAGATGGGGTACATCACAATCGATAAAATCGGCGCAGAAAATCCGCGCGCCGACGAGATACGCGAAATAGACCGCGTCTACCAAACCGCACAGCGCAACATGTTCTTTGCGCGGGTCGGATTTCTCAACGCCGACTC
>QALA01000017.1 GCA_003343565.1 Verrucomicrobiota bacterium
CGTTCCCGAACCGGCGGAGGTCGCGGCAATTCTCGGCGCGCTCGCGCTGGCGGCTGTTGCGTTGCGCAGAAGGAATCGGAACTAAAATCCGACGTCAATTAAGAAATTATAAAATGCGCCGCGATACATTGCGGCGCATTTTTTGTATCTTTATATGCATATATAGCCGCGCGCCTTTTTGTATTAAAACGCACCTTTGAAACGGAACAAAAATTTTTCAAAGAAATTGCCCGCATCGAAAATTACCCGCAAAAAAAGCGCGCCGAAAATTCCGAATGCGAAAAACTCCGAATGCGATGCGCGCACCCCCCCAAAAAAACCGCGCTCACTTTTGCCGCTATGCCGGACGCACTTTGCCATTATTGCGCCGTCGGAGGTTTTGTCTTCCGAATTGGGAAACAGGTTGTTCGGCCCCTGGAAAAATCCGCTTATCGGCACGACTACCGCCCTGCGTTTGAGCGCGCGGCCTCCTCAAGCACCGCCGCAATGTCCATTCCGCGCCTGCGGGAGCGGAACGTCGGAATGTCGCCTATCACGCTCAATTATTCAAAGCGCGTTCCAAACGCGCTTCAATTTTGCGCAACTTCCGCCGTTAGTTTGCAAAACTTTCCTCCAAACTTAATCCGGCCCATCAAAAAATCTGCGCGAAAAATTCGCATAAATGGCGGCAAAAATCGCGCCGCGCCGAAACCAAAAAATCCCACACTCCAATCGACGGACGGTTTGACAAAAGTTGTCCCGCAAATAAGCGCGCAAAAAAACGCAATACCCCGCGGTTTCTCCGCAACAATTTCTTTTTGCGCATTGAAATTTCCGCGCCGCAAAAAAACGAATTATCGGAAAGTCTGCCGCAATCCCCCTGCCAAAACTCCAAGTTTCGCAGGCAAAAACCTCAAGGACGCAGGAGTTTTTCAAAGAAGTCGTCCGGCTCAAATCTCGCGTCCGGCATATAGAGGAAGGCGTAGCACTTGTCGCAGACGCCTATATTGCGATTCTTTTCAAGATAATCCAACTCGTCCGGCGGCAGCGGCGTCGAGCAGAACGAACATCTGCCGTCCTCCACAACCGCGACGCCGCGCTTTCCCGACGCCTCCAACCTGTCGAAATGCAACAGCGCAAAAGACGGCACCTGCCGCCTGTTTTCCAATATGAAATCGCGCAGGATTTGGACGTTTTCGGCCGACATATCGTGGCGCTCCGAAAGGGCGCGCGCCCGACGAATTCTAAGAAGCCTCAATATTATGTCCTCCGTGTGTTTCATATGTTAAAACATTTCATGGTGCGCCCCACCTATCCTTATTGTCGCAATTATTGCAACACGCGAGGCGGTTTGGCAATGTTTTTACTTGTCGGCGAACAAAAAATGCCGAAAAAATTTTCCCAAAAAGGTTTTCTCCCGAAGAAAAACTCCTGAAAAGCTCCCGAAAAAAGTCCCAAAAACCCTCCTTAAAAGGCGCGCTAAAGAAATAACGTTCACGCGCGCGAAAGGAAAACGGACAAGCAAACGGACAAGCGCGCAAGCGAACGCGTCGAACATATTTACGCGCAGTCGCCGCGCGATTGCGCAGGACTTTAAGATAAGAAAAATGTCCGCGCGCAAACGAACGCAACCGCCTCCCCGCCCCCGCTTTACTTTTTAGGCCTCGGACCGTAATGTAGGCCCGCAAGCGCTAAAGAAATAACCGTTCACGCGCGAGACAGGCAAACGGACAAGCACACAAGCGAACGCGTCGAACACATTTGCGCGCAGTCGCCGCGCGATTGTGCAGGGCTTTAAGACAACCGAATATGTCCGCGCGCAAACGAACTCAACACCTCCCGCCCCCGCTTTACTTCTTAGGCCTCGGCCCGTAATGAAGGCCCGCAAGACGCGCAACGTGGGGATCGGCCGAAAAATATTTTTTGATATTTTCCAACGTCCATTCCACATCGGCAGGCACGGGTTCCGCCGGCGAAAGCTCCCGATTGCCGATCATGTAAAATATCCCCTTAAATACGCCTCCCGTGCGAAATACGCGATTGTTGCAAAGATAATTCATGAGGTTTCCGTCGGAGAAAACCCTGTTTAAGTCGGGATACTTTTTCAGCAGCGCGGAATCGTCCGAGCCCATGCGCTTGAGATAGCGTTCGCGGTATTTGCCCACTTTTTCAACGAAGACCGAGTCCTTCCAAAAATCGCAGCGGGCAATCGTCGGACAGTCCAAAAACACGTTGAGCTCCATGCGGTTTCCGCGTCCGCCGTGGATAAACAGCGCGGGGCGCGTGCGCGTGCCGGTGCGGCAGATTAGATTGCTGCCGATCTCCACCCCGCCGTTGCCGTCGTCGATAAACACGGCGGATATCTCCGGCTGGCCAACCTTGGGGCGAATGTTGTTGAAGTAGTTTTCGACAATCCTGACACCCCTTTCGTAGGGATTCGCGCCGCCGTAGATTGCGCCCATGTCGTCGGTAAAATTGCAGACGTTCTCTATGCGGTTGCGCCTGATGGTGCACTCTATGCCGTTGTGGGCTATGGCTTCGTGCGGCAAATCGCGAATGAGACAGTGCTCGACAGTGTTTCCGCAGCCGTACACGCGCACGGCGGGCGAATAGGACTTGTTGAGGCGGCTGACGCGCTCGAAGGTGCAGTCGGCCACGAGGTTGTCGGCGCGGCGGATTTTGGGAATGTCGCCGCCCATCATCAGAATGCCCCCGTCGCCGAGGTCGCGGAACGAGCATCTCAACACGGATATTCGCGAGCTTCCGGTAGACTGCGGCCTTATCTGATCGTGCGGGCAGCGGCGCAGCAGCTTTTCGGCGTCCTTTTCGAGGGATTCCTCCATGGAAATTCCCGCCAGTCCGAGATTAAAAAATTCGCAATCCTCAAACTTGACATTGTTGACCCGCGACATCACCGCCGCATTGCCGCGCGCGTACGCAAATTTTATGCCCGAAAACGAAACGTTGTCCACGCCGTCGAGCACCACAAACGGGGTTTCCAACAGGGAAAAGTCGGCGGAGGAATACTTGGACGGATCGTCTATGACGGCGTAAAACTTTCCGGCCTCGGTATCGACATAGTATTCGCCGTGGCGATCGGCCTCCTCAATGAGGTTTATCGCGCTATACCCCCTGATATCCAGAGCGGGATTGTAGCCGACGTTCTTTTCCGGATTCTTCAGATAGTAAGATTTTCCCGGAAGAATCACGGTGTTTTCCGTCTCGATGAGCCTATTTGCCGTGTCCACGCTCTTGAGGGGAATGCAGCTGTCGCAGTATCCGCGCCTTATTCTGCCGTGAAGGAAGGCCTTTTTGGCGTTCGTCCAGCGCGCGGGACGGTCGTAGTCGTACTTAAAAAACGCGCTTTTCTTCGTATTTTTTACGACCTCCCCGAACTCCTTAAATTCAAATTCGCTGTTCGGGAAGCGCGCAAGGCGCATTGGAACGGAGTCGAGAAACGCCTCCATCTGCGACACCCCGTTTTTGCAGAACGCCCGCGGGACGACCTCTCCGCAATTTTCAAGCCCGTGTTCCTTCAAATCCAAAAAATAGAGCGCGCCGTCGGGTTTTTCGGGCGGAAGTTTGGCCAAGACGGACTTGTCCGACACCTTCTTGAATTTGGACACCGGCAGTTTTACTCCCCCGTGAAAGAGGACGTCCGCGCCGCTTTCGGCCGAAATCGACAAGCTGGCGCCTGCGGGTATGTCGCCCTTTTTCAGCCAGACCGAATCGCGGAAAAAATACGTTCCGCCGCCGAGGACTATGCAAACCTTCCTTTCGCCCGAAGAAAACAGCTCTACCGCCCTCTTTTTTGCGGCCGCAAGAGTCGCGTACGGCGCGCCGGCCGAGCCGTCGCCCGAATCGTTCCCCTTTGGCGACACGCATATTTTCGCGTCCGCAAACGCCGCATTGGCCGCGCACGCAACAAACGCGCCCCACACAAAATACAAAATCCGTTTCATAATCGAATCTTATCCGGGCGCGCCGCGCCTGTCAAGGGTTTGAATGCGCCCTCCGCCAAATCGCCTTTCGGCCCCCGGACGCGTTCGGCGTCCGGCGTTCAAAAACGGGCGCGCCGCAAAAAACCCATAAGCCGCGAGCAAAAAGAAAGCCGTTTCCAGAGGAGCCGCGATTGAAAAATAAAGCAGCGAATACCGCGCGCAAAAGAAACCCCCCCCGCAAAATAGGCCCGTTCGGGAAAAACGGGGCAAAAAGATTTGACGCGCCGCCCGCGCGCAACTCATATATTCGGCATGTCCAATTTCGTACACCTGCACGTCCATACCGATTACAGTTTCCTCGACGGCTGCAGCCGGGTGGATACCCTCATGAAGCGCGTCGCCGAACTCGAAATGGGAGCCGTGGCCATGACCGACCACGGAAACATGTGCGGGGCGATAGACTTTTACAACGCCGCAAAAAAATTCGGCGTCAAGCCCATCATCGGAATGGAGGCGTACTTCGTAAACGACCACTCCATGGGCGACCGCCCGAAGCAGGACAGAATAAGAAGCGACGACATCGACGGAGTCGAGGCCGACCCGTCGCTTCTCAAGCCCGAAAACTTCCCGAAGTACCAGATACACCACCAGACGCTTCTGGCCAAAAACTTCACGGGCTACCTCAACCTCGCCAAGCTTTCGAGCGAGTCTTACGAGCGCGGATTCTTCCGCAGGCCGCGCATCGATTTCGATACGCTGGCGAAATACTCCGAGGGAATCATCGCCCTAAGCGGCTGCATGAACGGCGTAGCCTCGCAGTACCTGCTCTACTCCGACTACGAAAACGCGCGCAAAACCGTGGCCAAATTCCTCGACGTGTTCGGCCGCGACAACTATTTTATCGAAGTGCAAAACCACTTCATGCCGCAGGATAAAAAGATAATCCCCGGCCTTGTGAAACTCGCCAGGGAATTCGGCCTGCGGCTGGTCGCCACGAACGACAGCCACTATGTCCGCAAGGAGGACTCCGCCGCGCACGACGCCATGCTCTGCATTCAGACCGGCTCCGTGCTTTCCGCCGAGAGGCGCCTGCGCTATCCCAACAACGAATTTTACATCAAGACCCGCGAAGAGATGGAGCTGGCCTTCCCCGACCTCCCCGAAGCGCTGGACAACACGCAGATCGTCGCCGACATGGTCGATCTGGACATCAAATTCGGGGAAAACCACTATCCCAAGTACGTCAAGCCCGCGGAGCTTTCCTTCGGCGCGGACGAGGCGAATTTCAACAGGATTCTCGACATATACGAATCCAAGAAGAACGAGGTCCTCAAGCAGAACGGCCAAAATCCCGACTTCAAGCTCAAGCCGGAAGACAGGCGCAAATTCATGGAAAACGGACTCCTGCTTTTCGATCTGGCCAAGAAGGGGCTCGCAAAGCGGTACGGCGTGGATTACGACAATCCCTCCGCCTACGTTCCGAAGCCGGGCGAGCCGCCGGACCGCGCGAAATTTCTCTGCGACAAGCTCGACTACGAGCTTTCCATAATCATAGGCGCGGGCTTTGTGGACTACTTTTTGATAGTTTACGACTTCATCAACTGGGCGCGCAGCAACGGCATTCCGGTCGGCCCCGGAAGGGGAAGCGGAGCCGGCTGCATGATAGCGTATCTAATCAAGATAACCGACATCGAGCCGATAAGGTTCGGCCTGCTCTTCGAGCGCATGCTTTCGCTCGAACGCGTCTCTCCGCCGGACTTCGACGTGGACTTCTGCCAGAGGCGGCGCGACGAGGTCATAGACTACGTGCGCGGCAAATACGGCACGGACAGGGTCGCAAACATAATAACCTTCAACAAGCTCGGCGCAAAGCAGGTCGTCCGCGACTTGGCGCGCGTGATGGAAATGCCTTTCGACCGCGCCGACGCGATAGCCAAAATGGTGCCGGACTCGCTGAAGATGACCCTCGACGAAGCCTTGAAAATATCTCCCGAATTGAGGCGCGAGCACGACACAAAGCCGGAAGTGCGCGAAATTTTCAAGGAGGGATTCGTCATCGAAGGCATGATTCGCCAGACCGGGAAACACGCCTGCGGCATAATAATCGGCGACCAGAGGCTGTCGAACATCGTGCCGATGATGATTCAGGAGGGAACGCTGACAACGCAGTATTCAAAGACGCCCGACGAAGAGCTCGGACTGCTGAAGGCCGACTTTCTCGGCCTCAAGACCCTCACCGTCATATCGGACGCGCAGGACAACGTGCGCCGCACCCGCAACGCGCCGGAATTCGACATCGAGGAGGTCTCCATCGACGACCCCGCCACATACAGGCTTCTCAACATGGGAATCACCGTCGGCGTATTCCAGCTCGAAAGCGAGGGAATGCAAAACCTGTGCCGCCGCATAAGCCTGAGCTCTTTCGAGGAGATTATCGCGCTCATCGCCCTCTACCGCCCCGGCCCCATGCAGTTTATCGACCAATTTATAGAGGCAAAAAAAGACCCGTCGAAGATGCACGTTCCGCACCCTCTGCTGCGCGAGCTCGTCACGGAGACCTACGGCGTTCTGGTGTATCAGGAGCAGGTAATGATGGCCGCGCAGATAATCTCCGGCTACACGCTGGGAGAGGCGGACATACTGCGCCGCGCCATGGGCAAAAAGAAGCCGGAAGTAATGGCCAAGCAAAGGGCGGTGTTCGTCAGAAAGGCCAAGGAGCACAGCAATATCGACGCGGCGGAGGCCGAAAGAATTTTCGCAGTGCTGGAAAAGTTCGCCGCATACGGATTCAACAAGTCCCACTCGGCCGCATACGCCATGCTCAGCTACCGCACGGCGTACCTGAAGGCGAACTATCCTGTCGAATTTATGGCGGCCGTGCTTTCGAGCGAGCTCGGAAACATGGACAAGGTTGCAAAGTTCATCGAGGCATGCGAGGCTATCAACATAACGGTGCTCGGCCCCGACGTGAACGTGTCGCGCCAGATGTTCACGCCGATTATAAATCCCGAATGGAAGCCCGGACAGCACGGTAACATGTTTGAAGACAGCCCCGGCTCCATACGCTTCGGGCTGGCCGCAATCAAGGGAATCGGCGACGCGGCCGCGAGCGCGATCGTGAGCGAGCGCGACAAGAACGGAGCCTTCAAGGACATCTTCGACTTCATAAAGCGCGTAGGCACAAAGAACCTCAACAGGCGCGTAATGGAAAACCTCGCCCTCTCCGGAGGATTCGACTCGTTCGGAATCGACCGCGGGCACATATACGCCAGCATAGACGCGATTATGAACCACGCGCAGGAGCTCGAAAAGGACATGCTGTCGGGGCAGACCAACCTATTCGACTTGTTCGACGCGGCCGGCGATTCCTCCGGCTCCTCCTCGCGCGACATCATAGACGCCTCAAAGCCTCCCATGCCGCTGGCCGACAAGCTCCTGGCCGAAAAGGAGCTTCTTCGCTACTACGTCTCCGGACACCCGATGAACGAGTACGCCGACTTCGACACCGCGCTGGAAGAAATACCGGATTCAAAGCTCGTACAGCGCATAAGGCGCGTCCAGTTCAGGGCGTGCGGCGTCGTCAGCAACGTCGTAAAGCGCCTTACGAAAAAGGACAAGAGAATGTGGGCCTACTTCACCCTCACCGGGCGCGACAGCGACAAAAACTGGCAGATAAATTTCTTTCCCGACGCGTATGAAAAATATTCCCGCCTGATAACGGAGGGCGCGTGCATGTGCGTCATCGGCGAGTGCAGGAGCGAGGACGGCTCGCAGCCGCGCTTCAACGGACAGAGCATAGAGTCTATGAACTCGGCAATATCGCGCTTTGCGCAGGACGCCGAATGGCTCATAGATCCGGGCGAAAACGCCGAGGCGTTCGTCAAATACCTGTCCCATTGCGTCCACCAAAACTTGAAGGGCGACAACATACGCCACAAGATAAAAATCCGCGTATCGGAAACCGACTACGTGGAAATGACAAGCCCTTCAATCACCACGGATTTCGATTCGGCGGTGTTCAAGAAGCTGCGCGCGCAGCCCGCGGTCGTAAACCTGACGGTCAGAGCCCGCCCGATTCCGATTCCGGAGAAAAAGCAGTGGAATTTCACGCGCTCCGCACAGGCGTAATGCGCATTCGCGCGCGCCGCGCGGCGCGTTACGCAGTCCCGCGCAAGCGCAATATGTAGGCGCGATGCGCAGATGCGGACAAAAAGACAGTCGTAAATATTGCTCCGACACCCTTCTTGCGCAGGCACAATATTTTTTTATACGCGGAATACTTCGCCCATGCCTTCCAACGCATGAAAGAGGCACAACTTTACGCGCGGCACACAGGCGTAATGCGCATTCGCGCGCGCCGCGCAGCGCGTTGCTCAATCCCGCACAAGCGCAATATGTAATTGCGCGCGATGCGCAGATGCGGACAAAAAGACACTCGTAAATATTGCTCCGACACCCTTCTTGCGCAGGCACAATATTTTCTTATACGCGGAAGACTTCGCCCTTGCCTTCCAACGAATGAAAGAGGCGCAACTTCACGCGCGGCACACAGGCGTAATGCGCAGGCGCGCGCGCCGTGCGGCGCGATGCGCAGATGCAATATGTAATTACGCGCGTCGAATTAAAAAACCTTCCGGCCCGCTGCCCGCAATTCCGCCGCAAAACTCGGCGAGGATAAAACCGCCTTATCCTTCGCGCACGATGCCGAACAGGAAATATTAAAAAATTCGCGTTAAGAAAATTCGCAGCCTTGCAAAATTTCCCCCTTCTGCAAAACCATTTCTTCCGCGCGCCGAATTTTCAATCAATACCCGCGCACCGTTCGGCGGCAATCTCCCAACGGCCGCAAAATTTCATATTCTGCGCGGCATGCCGAAACCGCGCGCGACATTCGACAACCCGCGCTCGAAACATTGCGCATTTTTTCACCCAAAACGCGGCGGGCAAACGGCCAACCGCCAACTCCGCAGAACGCGCGGAATCACTCCACATTCTGCACTTGCTCGCGCACGCGCTCCAATTCGTTCTTCAGGGCGACCACAAGTTTTGTAATCTCCAGACAATTGGCTTTGGAAGCTATCGTGTTCGTCTCGCGCGCCATTTCCTGACAGACAAAATCCAGTTCTCTCCCGCACGGCAAGCCGGATTTTGCCGCCCGCCCGAACTGGGAAATGTGGGATTTCAAGCGCGTGCACTCCTCCGTCACGTCGGCTTTGTCGGCGAATATGGAGACCTCCCTGAGCACGCGCTCGTCCGAAATATCCAACTGCAACCCCATGGACGCCAGGCGGCGGAGCAGGCGGTCGCGATAGTTTTGCGGATTCGATTTTGCAAGAGCTTCGATTTGCAAGACAACCTCCGACATAAAGTCCAGACGCCTTAGGAAGTCCGCACAAAGGTTTTCCCCCTCGGCGGAACGCATCTGGCCCGCGCGGCTCAACGCCTCCCTAAGCGCGGATTCCAGCGCTTTTGCATAAGCGGCCGCGCCGGCGGACTGCCCGTCCTCCTGGGCGTCCAAAGCCAGCCGCTCGGACAATTTGAGAATAAAATTCGCGTCCGGGACAAAGTCCGCGCCCAAATCCGTCGAAACCGCCCGAAACCAATCGACGGCGCGGCGCAGCGCGACCGCGTCCGCGTTCAGCGGATTCGCACAATCGGCGCGGCGCGAGAGCCTCGCGGAAACTCCCACTTTGGCGCGCGTATAAAATTCCTTTACGATTGAAACGGCAAGAGGCTCCAACTCTCCCCAATCGCGCGGAAACGAACACGAAACCTCCAGCCCCCTGCGGTTGACCGAGGAAACCTCGACCGTGAGTTCAAAATCGCTTTCCGACGCGCGGGCGCGCCCGAATCCAGTCATGCTTTTCATAGTTTGAAACCGATGTAAAATTGAATTTTTGCGCGAATGCGCCAACCCAAGCGTCGAAGCCGCACCTCACCGCCCCGCCGCCGCAATCGGCCGCAAGCATATTTCAAAATCCGGCAAATCCGCCGCACCGCCGTTGAATTGTGCCGCGGGCGCGCCGAACGGCGCATCAATTATTTTCCGGCTCGGCTATCGCCGTAAAATCAAAAAGAACCGTTTGGGCGCCGCAAAAATCCCGACGAAACTCAGGCTGCGCGCCGCAACAGGCGCAGGCGGGCGAAAAAGCGGCGCCCGCCCGCCCCCAAACGCCGGAGTTGCCGACCGCAGATCTCTCGCAATAGTCGGCCCCTTCCCGCAGCCGCGAATGCGGCAAGGCGAGCCTGCGTGGCAAATCAGAGCCTGCGAACGGCTCCGTCCGCCGCGCTGGAAACGTTGCGCGCGTAGAATTGGAGGGACTTTGAAACTTTTCTGTCGCGCACGGGCTTGTAGGCGGCCTCGCCCTTTGCGAGTTCAGCCTTGCGGCGGGCCACAAGCTCATCGTCGGAAACCGCGAGAGATATTGTGCGCGCGGGAATGTCTATTTCAATCGCGTCGCCGTCGCGAATGAGGGCGATATCCCCGCCGTCCGCCGCCTCCGGAGAGGCGTGTCCGATTGAAAGCCCGCTCGTGCCGCCGGAGAACCTTCCGTCGGTGAGAAGCGCGCACACCTTGCCCAGTCCCATGCTTTTCAAATGGCTGGTCGGATACAGCATTTCCTGCATTCCCGGCCCGCCGCGCGGCCCCTCGTAGAGAATTACCACGACGTCGCCCGCCGAAATTTTGCCCCCGCGTATCGCCAGGCTCGCGGACTGCTCGGAGTGGAAAACCCTCGCCGGCCCGCGGAATTTCAAAATCGACTCGTCCACGCCGGCGGTCTTGACTATCGCCCCGTCGCGCGCGATATTGCCAAAGAGAACCGCAAGCCCCCCGTCCCTGCTGAAGGCGTTTTCGACGGAGCGAATCGCGCCCGACTTGCGGTCGGTATCGGGCGAATCGAAATACGAAGTCTGCGAATAGGCCTCTATGTTGAACTTGCGCGCGGGAGCCGCGCGGAAGAATTTTTTTACGTCCTCGGAAACGCCCTCGGCGGAAATGTCGTTCTCGGCAATCTCCTCGCCCAAAGTTTTGCCCGACACCGTCGAGACGCCGGAATTTATCAGGCCCGCCTTTGCCAGTTCTCCCAATATCGCCATTACTCCGCCCGCGCGGTGCACGTCCTCGACATGCGTTTTCTGCGTGCTCGGCGCAACCTTGCATATGCACGGGGTGCGGCGGGAAAGCTCGTCGATGTCCTTCATGCTGAAGTCCACCCCGCCCTCGCGCGCTATCGCAAGAAGATGCAGCACCGTGTTTGTGCTTCCGCCCATTGCGATATCCAGCCTCATGGCGTTCAGGAAGGCGTCGCGAACGGCTATGGAGCGCGGAAGCGCCCCGGCGTCGCCCTTCTCGTAATAGAGCTTCGCCATTTCCACTATGCGCGCGGCGGCCCTTGCAAAGAGATTTTTGCGCTCAGCATGTGTGGCGACCAGCGTACCGTTCCCCGGAAGCGCAAGGCCTATGGCCTCCGCCAGACAGTTCATGGAGTTCGCCGTGAACATGCCGGAGCACGAACCGCAAGTCTGGCATGCGCTGCGCTCCATGAGCAGGCTGTCCTCGTCGGAGACGCCGGGATTTGCGCCGGCAATCATGGCGTCTATGAGGTCGAGCTTGCGCTCTCCGGAGCTGAGCGAAGCCAATCCGGCCTCCATCGGCCCGCCCGAAACGAAGATTGCCGGTATGTTCATGCGCATTGCGGCCATCATCATTCCGGGGGTGATTTTGTCGCAATTCGATATGCAGATCATCGCATCGACGCAGTGGGCGGCGCACATGTACTCCACGCTGTCGGCTATGAGCTCGCGCGAAGGCAGGGAATACAGCATGCCGTCGTGCCCCATGGCGATGCCGTCATCGATGGCGATTGTATTGAACTCGCGCGCTATCGCGCCTGCGGCTGACACCTGCTGGCAGACGAATTTTCCCACCTTGTCGAGATGGACGTGCCCCGGAACAAACTGCGTGTAGGAATTGACCACGGCGACAACCGGCTTTCCGAAATCGGATTCCTTGACGCCGGTTGCGCGCCACAGTGCGCGCGCGCCCGCCATATTTCTGCCGCAAAAACTTTTCTTTGAATTATAATCTGGCATATGGGTAAAACAATAATCAATCTTCGGATAAAATCACCGTTTCCGCGGCGCGTCAAGCCAAACGCTATAACCTTATTAAAAACGCCGCTTAACGGGAACACCTTTTAGATTCAGCCGCCAATCCGTCCCAAGCGCGGGCTAAATTCCGCGCGGCACGCGCCCGAAAAAACCGCAAAGAGTCGGCGCGCTCGCGCTCGATTGCCATAAAACCTATATAGATGCGCACGGATAAACGCGCGCAAAGGGCGGAAGGAAAAAGCTTGAAAGAGCCGCATGCCGTCTTCCCGCGCCGGCACGCCTCAAGAAGCGGAATTTAACTTTAGCCAAATAAAAATTAAATTGAAAAAAACGCCCGATTTTGCACTATCGCCACAATAAGGATTTTCAGATGGGATTCAATTTGAAAAAGATTCTGCGGGCGTTCCTCTTTTCGACGAGCGAACCGTTGTCCATTAAGGACATTCAGGCGGTCATACAGCGCTACCATGCCGAGCAGGAGGCCGCAAGGGCGGCGCAACAAAGAAACGCCGCAAAGGGCGACTCCGGCGGCGAGCCGTCGGAATCCGACTCGGACGCCCTGCCCATGCAGGCTGCGCCCAACTTGGAAACCCAATCCGCCGACGGCGCCGAATCCCCCGCGCCCCAAGATTCCGAACAGGGGCTCATCGAGGACATAATCGCCCAAGTTCCCACTCTCCTTACCGCGACGCAAATACGCGAGGCCATGGAAGAGATTGCCGCGGAACTTGAGGAGAGCGGATCCGTTTACAGGCTTTTGCAGAGCTCGTCCGGATTCAAATTCGCCATATCCGACGAATATGCCGAATGGGTGAGGCTGCTGCGCAACGATCCGCGCCCGCAGAAGCTTTCCCGCGCGGCGATGGAGACGCTGGCGATCGTCGCCTACCGCCAGCCCGTCACGCGCGCCGAAATAGAGGCCATACGCGGCGTGAACTCCGACGGCGCGCTCGCCCGCCTGACGGACAAGGATCTGATATTCGCCAGCGGCCGCGCGGACTTGCCCGGCCGCCCCGTGCAATACTCCACAACGCAAAATTTTTTGGACTTCATAGGGGCAAACTCGCTCGACGAGCTCCCGGCCTCGGACGTCCTAAGTCCGGGCCAGATTTCCGAGTGGATAAGGCGCGCGAGCAACCCCGAAATCGCGGGCGATTCCGACGTCGGGCTCTCGAACGAGGAGGATTCGGCGCAGGCGGATTCGGACGGCGCGAAGCTTTCGGGCGGCGACGCCGCACAGGCGGAACCGGAACCCGCAATGCGGGGCGACTCCTCCTTCCCGGCCGACTCCGCGGAGAGCGCGGGCTCGCAGGAGGAGTTCGAACGCCCGCCCGACGACACTGCCGCAGAATCGGAAAATCCGGAAAACTTGCAGTAATCCAATGGACAAAAAATCCCTCAGAGAAAACATAGACGAAATCGACTCCAAGATTCTCGATTTGCTCACCGAGCGCATAGGGCTCGCCCGCGAAATAGGAAAGGTAAAGGCCGCCGGCGGGGAGGCCATATACGCCCCCGCGCGCGAAATCGAGGTGTTCAAAAGGCTGGACGAAAAGAACGCCGGACGCATATCGAAAGAGTCGTTATCGGCGATATACCGCGAGATAATCTCGGCCTCGATAGCCGCCGAAAAGCGCCTTGAGGTCGCGTATCTGGGCCCCAAGGCGACTTTTACGCAGCAGGCGGCCGTAAAGAATTTCGGCTCCAGCGTCAACTACCGCCCGATGCCGTCGATTCCCGACGTATTCGCGGCGGTGGAGGGCTCCGAGGCGGACTACGGGGTTATTCCCATTGAAAATTCAAACGAGGGCTCGGTGTTCCACTCGATGGACATGCTGTCGGAGAGCAATCTCTACATCGTCGGGCAGGTTTACATGAAGATAGAGCACTGTCTTATTTCCCGCGGCAAGCTCGACGAAATCCGCAGGGTGTGCTCAAAGGACCAGGCCATAGGGCAGTGCCGCGCGTGGCTGCGCAGGCATTTGCCGGAAGCGCATATCGAATATGTCGAAAGCACCGCGACGGCGGTAAAAATGGCGGAGGAAAATCCGGAAATTGCGGCCATAGGCAGCAGCCTTGCGGCGGAGTTCTACCACATGCCGGTTGTCGAGCGCGGGATACAGGATATTAAGACAAACCAGACGCGCTTTCTTGTAATAGGCAAAAAGGCCGTTCCAAAGACGCCGGGAATAAACTACAAGACCAGCATTCTCATATCCGTAAACGACAGGCCCGGCGCGCTGTACGACGCCCTTTTGCCGTTTAACAGAATGAACGTCAACCTCACGAGAATCGAGTCCCGCCCAAGCAGAAAGAAGGCGTGGGACTACTACTTCTTCATAGACTTTCAGGGGCATTGGGACGACGAAAATATAGTCGAGGCCGCGGGAGAGCTTAAAAAAGTTCTTCCGAAAATCAAGTGGCTCGGCAGCTATCCGGCCTGATTGCGCCCAAGCGTCTCCCAAAGCGCAATGCTCCAAAGGATAAAAATACGCGCCCTGCCAAACGCGCCCAAGAGCGAGTGCGCCGGCGCATATATGGACTGCGTAAAAATCAGGCTTTCCGCGCCCGCGCTGGACGGAAAGGCAAACGCCGAACTGGTCAAGTTTCTCTCAAGGAAACTCGGCCTTCCGAAATCCGCAATACGGATAAAGAGCGGCGAACGCTCAAGGGAAAAAATCGTGGAGCTTGAGGCCGACTTCGACTGCGCGGGCGCGCTGCTTGAAAGCGGCAATGGCTCCCATGCGGGCAATCCTCCAAAAAGCGGCGGCGGCGCATAGGCGTAAAGTAATGGAAGCGGAAAAATCGCCCCCTTTCTGCAACGGAGCCTCAATATTGTCTTTATTGTCTTGCAAACGCGCGGCGCTTCAAGGATTTTAAAACGGCGGCGCGCGGCGCGAAACGTTAAAATTCGAAAAAAGAGACTAAAATTCCGCGCGAAAACGGCTTTAAATAAATATGGATTCACTCGTTATCAAGGGCGGAGTCAAGCTCCGCGGAGAAGTTGAGGTGTCGGGGGCGAAAAACGCCTGCCTGCCCATGTTTGCGGCGGCGCTGCTTACCCCCGAAAAATGCGTTTTAAGAAACGTTCCCAATCTGAGCGACGTGCGCTTCATGGCGCAAATAGTCGGCGCGCTCGGCGCCCGCGTGGAAAATACGGCCGACGGCGTATGGGAAATCGAGGCGAAAAAAATCTCGCACACCGCCCCTTACGAGCTCGTCCGCAAAATGCGCGCGAGCATATGCGTGCTCGGCCCGCTGACGGCCAGAATGAGGAGGGCCGAAGTGTCGCTGCCCGGCGGCTGCGTCATAGGGGCGCGCCCGGTCGATTTGCACATAAAGGGATTGCGCGCGCTGGGCTGCAAAGTGAAAATAGACTCCGGCTACATAAAGGTCGACGCCCGCAAAATGAGGGGCGCGCCCGTCTATCTGGGCGGAAGGTTCGGCAGCACGGTGACGGGCACTGCAAACGTGCTGATGGCTTCGGCTCTCGCTCCGGGCATGACGGTCATAGAAAATGCGGCGTGCGAGCCGGAGGTGGAGGACCTGTGCAAAATGCTGGTTTGCATGGGGGCAAAAATCGAAGGGATAGGCTCGCCGACGCTCTCAATCTCCGGGGTCGAAAAGCTGGGAGGCGCAGAGCACTCCGTGATTGCCGACAGAATCGAGGCGGGAACGTGGATTATAGCGGCCCTTGCAACGCGCGGAAAAGTGACGGTCAAAGGGGCGCAGAAAAAATACCTCGGCTCGCTCTTCGACCTGCTGTCGCGCGCAAATTGCAAGGTGGAGACTCCCGACGCCGACACCGTCCGCATCGACGCCTCCAAGCTCAAGCTCCGGCCGATAGAGGCCGTCACCCTTCCCTATCCCGGATTCCCGACCGACTTGCAGGCGCAGCTCTGCGCGCTTCTGACGCTTGCCGACGGCATATCTATAATAACCGAACGCATCTATCCGGAGCGCTTCATGCACGTTCCGGAGCTTGCGCGAATGGGGGCCGACATAGGCCGCGAGGGGCCGAGCGCGATTATTGCGGGCAACGCAAAACTTTCCGGCGCGCCGGTGATGGCCTCCGACTTGAGGGCGTCGGCGGCTCTCGTAATAGCCGCGCTCGCGGCAAAGGGGGAAACCCGCATACAGCGAATATACCACCTCGACAGGGGATACGACTCCATGGACAGAAAGCTCTCCAAACTGGGGGCGAAAGTCCGGAGGGTCAAGGAGGGATAATCCAAAGCCGCCCGGCTCCGGGCCGGTCGACGGCCGCGCGCACCGGTTTGCAATCTTTGCAACGGCGGGCAAAAAGGAGGGCGCGCGGCAAAAAAATTGTTGAAGTTTTTGCGAATAAATATTTCCTTCAAAACAAAAAAACTAAACCACATATACATACTTAATGGCAACCAACAGACCTTTTAGCGGCGGAGGCAGACCTTTTTCCAGAGGCGGAAGAACGTTCGGCCCGCGCAAAAACGAGAGAATACGCGCCCCAAAAATCAGGGTAATAGGGGTTGACGGACGCCAGCTGGGAATAATGGCTCCCTACGAGGCTCTCGCAATAGCCAGGCGCAGCGGGCTCGATCTTCTGGAGGTCTCTCCGAATGCGGAGCCGCCGGTCTGCCGCATTCTCGACTACGGCAAATACATGTACGAGGAGGCAAAAAAGCAGAAGACCCACAAGACCGCCTCGGTAAAAATCAAGGAGATAAAGCTTCGTCCGGCAATCGGATTGAACGACTTTATGATAAAAATTCGCAATGCCGAAAAATTCCTCTTTCAGGGCAACAAGCTTAAAATCACCCTGATGATGCGCGGTCGAGAAATGGAATACAAGGACAAGGGCTTTGAGGCCGTCAACCGCGCGTGTTCGGAACTTTCGCACATGGGCAATCCGGACTCGGAACCCAAACTCATGGGAAGAAACATAGGCGTCACGCTGTCGCCGGTTCCAAAAAACGCGCGCAAGCTGAAGTTCTCAGCGGAAAACGACGAGCTTCCGGAAGACGACTCGAACATGCCGGAGGCATAATTCCCGCCGGAATCCGCCATGCGCCTGACGAGACGAAGTTTCCTGTTTCTGCTCCTGACGATAGCCCCTTGCGCCAAACTTTTTGCCGTAAACGTAAAGGGGATTTCGTATATGTCGCTCAGGGAACTGGCGCGCGCTTGCGGAATGAGAATGACCGCGCTTAAGGACAAAAAATTCCAGTCGGTTTACAGCAAGACTTCCAGAATGTCGTTTGAAGTCAATTCGCGGAACTTCACGCTCAACAACGTCTCTGTGTGGCTCGGCCACCCCGTGGTGAAACGCGGCGAAATGCTGTACGTCGCAAAAAACGACTACCTCAAGACGATACTTCCCGTGCTCTTTCCCCAAAAGCTCGACAACATTCCGAAAGTCTTTCACATATACCTCGACGCCGGGCATGGGGGAAAAGATGTCGGCGCTCAAAACCGCGCGCTCAAAATGACCGAAAAGGCCGTGGCGCTCGACGTGACGCTGCGGCTCGGACGGATACTCAGAAAGAACGGCTACCGCGTGTCGTTCTCGCGCACTTCCGACAAATTCGTGGAGCTGTCCGACAGGGCCGAGGACGCCGCAAACAAAAGGGCCGACCTCTTTCTGAGCATACACTGCAACGCGGCCTCCCCGTCGGTTTCGGGAGTGGAGACTTTTGCGATGACGCCCCGCTCTATGCCTTCGACCTCGTCGGGCGCGCTGTCAAGATCGGATAGAACCCAGCATGAGGGCAACGCCACGGACGGCTGGAACCAGCTTTTTGCGTATTATGTCCAACGCGGCCTTGCGGCGGCGACGCGATCTGACGACCGCGGCGTAAAGCGCGCGCGCTTCGCCGTCCTAAAGAAGACACCCATGCCGTCTGCGCTCGTGGAGATAGGATTTTTGTCCAACAATGCGGAGGCTCGCAAGCTGTCGTCCGCGGTTTACCGCCAGAGAATAGCCGATTCTCTGGCAAACTCCATAATGCGCTACCACTCGACGATACGCCGGCTTCAAAAAATGAAATAACGCCGGCCGCGCAGTGCGCGAAATAATGCCGCCGCGCCGCATTGTACCGAAATGGCGCCGCGTCGCGCTCGAAAATTATTGGCTCAATATGCCGGAGGGGGCATTCAATCCCCGTAAAAAGCTGCCGAACGAAGATTGCGAACGAAAAGTTCCCTATCCGTCCAATGTAAAACGCCGGCCGCGATTCTATTTATCATTTCTTCACGCAAAAGATTTTTCTTGCGCGCAAAACCTCAAAAGCGTCTTCTCCAAAAAAACGCCCGCCGCAAAGATTTTTTAGTCCGCAAAAAAAATGCGGGGGCGCGTTTAGATCCGTCAAAATCCCGAAAGAGCCTGCGCTCGTAAAAATGCCGCCTCCGCAAGATGCGGCAACGCTTGACAGTCCGAACGCCTGATGGTCCGCAAAAAAAATTGCGGGGCGCAAATCCGAAAACGCATTTGCGCAATCGGCTTTTACCGATTGCGCAAACAAAAAGAAATCCGCCGTCAAAAAAACTACTTCATAAGCTTGTCTAGCGCCTCGCCATAACAGGATATGGTGTTGGCCACGACGTCCGGCGGCAAAACGGGGCCAGGCGCGCGCTTGTCCCAGCCGAGATTCTCAAGCCAATCCCTCACATACTGCTTGTCGTAGGAAGGCTGGGAACGCCCGACCTCGTATTTGTCGGCGGGCCAGTAGCGCGACGAATCCGGAGTGAGAACCTCGTCTATCAAATACGCCTTCCCGTCGGAATCCGCGCCGAATTCAAACTTTGTGTCCGCCAAGATTATTCCGCACTCCGCAGCCTTTTTCGCCCCCATTTCATACAGCGCGATACTAGCGCGCTTTATCCGGGAAAAGGCATCTTCGCCCAAAATCGCGGCGCACTCTTCATTGGTAATGGGCATGTCGTGCCCCTCCGCGGCCTTTGTCGTCGGAGTAAAGAGCGGGGCGGGAAGCTTCTGGCTCTCGCCCATTCCGGCGGGAAGGGAAAATTCAAAGAGCTTTCCCGTGCGCTCGTACTCCTTCCAGCCGCTCCCGGTAAGATAGCCGCGAACTATGGCTTCAATCGGCATGGGCTTGAGCTTCTTTACAATCATCGAGCGTTCAATAAGCTCCGGGCGATTCTTCAGAAGCTCCCGCACGCGCGCGTCGTGGTCTGGCACGATGTGCGTCGGCATAATTTCCGCCGCAAACTTAAACCACCAGAGGCTTATCTGGGTCAGCAAAATTCCCTTACCGGGAACGCCGTTGGGCATTATGACGTCGAATGCGGAAATGCGATCCGTGGCCACAATCAGCAATTCGTCGCCCAAATCAAAATTTTCGCGGACTTTCCCCTTCGACACTTTTTTAAACGGGAGGCCCTCGACCTCCATCAACGCCTCTTTCGGAAGATTAAATTTCATAATTCGTCCATTGCATACAACACCGCGAGGAAATCAACCATTTTCCGAGCCGTTTCCCGCGCCGATATAACGCGCTTTGCAGAACAAGCAAAAGTCGCGCGCGAAATTTTACGGACTGCCGAAGGCCGCGGAAACGGCGGACGTATCCGCGCCAAATCCCGCGCGCGCACAAGAAAAATCAATGAAACAATGCTCATAATAGCCCCCAAGCAAGCGGATAGGCGCAACGCGAAAGAACGCCATATCGGCAACGAAATTAATCAACACGCGCGCAAAGACCTCTTTACGCACGTTAAAAAAACGCGCAAAAAAAATGAAAAATTCAAGAACGGACTAAAGGGACGCCGCCCGCATTTCCCAAAGCTCAAACGGCCGAACGCAAACGGAAAAAAATATGCTCCCGCAAAACAGACGGAAAAATTAAACATAGACAAATCTTGCGAGTATTTACCCCCACCCACGCAACGCGCGCGCAAAAAAACCAATGCGCACAAAGAAAATCAATGAAACAATGCTCACAATAGCCCCCCCAAGCAAGCGGACAGGCGCAACGCGAAAGAACGCCATATCGGCAGCGAAATTAATCAACACGCGCGCAAAGACATTTTTTACGCACGTTAAAAAAACGCGCAAAAAAAACGAATATTCCAAGAAGAGCGAACTCCGCTTTAAGCAATTTGCGCGCCTTCGCGCAAGGCGGCGCGCTAAAGCGGCTACTCGGCGGCGGCCTCGTTCCTGCGTTTCTGATTGCGCTCCATCATAATCTGCATACGCAAATCCTCGGCGGGTTTGACGGCCTTTTCAAAGCCTTTGGCGGCCGCGTCGGAATAAAGCTTGAACGCCTTTTCCTTATCCTTCGGAACGCCCCTGCCGGTTTGATAGCATATCGCAAGATGGTACATCGCCTCCGGATTTCCCTTGTCCACTGCGGCATTCCAAACTGCGGCGGCCTTATAGTAATCCACCGCAGTTCCGTCGCCGGTAAAATAGCAGAGGGCAAGATAGGTCTGGGCTATATCGTTGTCCTGTTCGGCGGCGGCCTTCCAAAGTTCGAACGCCTTTCTCGCGTCGCGCTCGACCCCCTCTCCGCGCGCATAGGCAAAAGCAAGATTCGTCTGCGCGCGCGAGTGGTTCTGCTTTGCGGCGTTCGACCACCAGAAAACCGCAGTCGGAGCGTCGCGCATTACGCCTATGCCCTTGAAATACGCCACGCCCAAAAAATACTGCGCCTCCGCATCGCCGAGCTTGGCGGCCTGCTGAAGCAATTTTATCGCATAGGGAATGTTGACGTCCACTCCCCTGCCCGACAAATACAGCGAAGCCAAATTTGTAATGGCGCGCACGCTCCCGTTTCTCGACGCGGTATTCCACCACGCCATGGCCGCCGCGTAATTCGGAACGCCCTTGCCTCCTTCTCCGCCGGCATAATATTCGCCCACTTCATTCTGCGCGTCCGCGTCGCCTTTTTTTGCGTCCTCAAGGCGTTTTTTAAAGTCGAACTGCGCCGCAAAGGCGGCCGCGCAAAGAAAAAGTCCCAAAAGTGCCGTAAAAAGTTTCTTCATGGTACACATTCTTTTCGGAGCGCGGCAATTTTACAAGACTAAAACCGCCCGGCAACCCCGCCGCCGGCATGAATGCGCATAGGGAAAGCCAAACGAACACCTAACGTCTAAAGCCTAATACTTAAAACCCTCCGCATGCGGCCAACGTCGAAATGCAGATGCCTCCGCCACGCTTAAAGCGGCGTTCCCCATTGGGGCGCGCCCTATTTGGAACCTCTGCGCCGACTCCCCGAAAGTCTGGATTTCGAACGTTTCGCGCCGGAGCCCGACACGGCCGCCCCTCGCGCTCCGAACCCCGCGCGAATCGACTTAATTTGGTCGCGCAAAATCGCCGCCCGCTCAAATTCGAGCCTCTCTGCGGCCTCCAGCATTTCCTCGCGCATCTGGGCGACGACCTCCTCCAATTCCCCGGCGGACTTTTTCGCAATTTTTTCGAGCGGATCCTCCTTTTTCTTTGCCAGCGATTTCTCAATCGGTCTGGATACGCCCTTCGGCACGATGCCGTGTTCGCGGTTGAACTTCATTTGAATCTCGCGCCGCCTGGAACATACGTCGAGCGCGTTTTTCAGAGACCCCGTCATGTTGTCGGCATAGAGAATCACCCGGCCCCGCTCGTGGCGCGCCGCGCGTCCCGCAGTCTGAATGAGGCTTGTGGAGCTTCGCAGAAAGCCCTCCTTGTCCGCGTCGAGTATGCAGACCAGCGAAACTTCCGGAACGTCCAGCCCCTCCCTCAAGAGATTGACTCCGACAAGCGCGTCGAAATCCCCCTTGCGCAGGCGTCGCAAAATTTCCACGCGCTCTATTGCGTCGATATCCGAATGCAGATACTCCACGCGCACGCCCCCCTCGCGCAGATAGTCGGATATTTCCTCGCTCATGCGCTTGGTAAGGGCGGTGACGAAAACCCGCTCCCCCCTGGCCGCGGCGGCCTTTATCTCGGCGGCGCAGTCCTCGACCTGCCCCTTTATGGGGCGCACAATCATCTCCGGATCGAGAAGTCCCGTCGGCCGTATTAGCTGTTCCGTCACGCGCGAGCTTACCGAAAGCTCGTAATCCGACGGCGTGGCTGAGACGAACACAGTGCGGCCGGTCAGCCCGGAGAATTCGTCCGGACGCAGCGGGCGGTTGTCGAGCGCGCTCGGAAGGCGGAAGCCGTACTCTATCAGACGCTCCTTGCGCGACCTGTCGCCCAGATACATTCCCCCTATCTGCGGCCATGTGACGTGGCTTTCGTCGATGAACAAAATTGCGTCTTTGGGAAAGAAATCCAAAAGGCACCACGGGCGGGAGCCCGCGGGGCGCCCGGCCAGATGCCTGGAATAATTCTCTATGCCCGTGCAAAAGCCGGTCTCGCGGAGCATATCGATGTCCTCGCAAGTCCGCATTCTTATTCGCTGGGCCTCGATGAGTTTGCCGGCCTTCTCAAGCTCGGCGACGCGTTCGGCAAGCTCGTCACGAATGAGCGGTATCGCGCGCTCTATCGACTCCCTGGGCGTGACGAAACCTGTCGCCGGATAGATGTCGAATTTCTCAAGGCTGCCCGCCTGCGAGCCGGTCACGGGGTCTATCTTTTTCAGCCTGTCTATCTCGTCGCCGAAAAACTCCACGCGCAAAGCGGTGTCCAAATACGCCGGGAACACGTCCACGACGTCTCCGCGCACCCTGAAAACCCCGCGCTCAAAGGCTATGTCGTTGCGCGAATATCCGATGTCCACCAGCCCCCGCAGGAACGCGTCCCTGGAGACGCTGTTTCCGACGCGCAGAGGTATCATCATCTTTCTGAAATCCTCCGGCGAGCCCAGTCCGTATATGCACGATACGGTCGCTATCACAATCACGTCGCGGCGCGAGATTAGGGAACTGGCGGCGGAAATCCTGAGCCGCTCGATTTCGTCGTTTATGGAGGAGTCCTTTTCGATGTACGTGTCGGTCTGCGGAATGTAGGCTTCGGGCTGGTAGTAGTCGTAATAACTGACGAAGTACTCGACGGCGTTATCCGGAAAGAACTCCTTAAACTCCGAATACAGCTGCGCCGACAGCGTCTTGTTGTGCGATATCACCAGCGCCGGCGAATTCATGCGCGCGATGACGTTGGCCATGGTGTACGTCTTGCCGGAGCCGGTCACCCCGACAAGGGTCGAATACTTGTTGCCCGCCTCCAGCGAGGCGCACAAATCGGCTATCGCCTTCGGCTGGTCGCCTGAGGGAGCAAATTTTGAGGACAGTTTGAACAGACTTTCCATGCGTCCGACCCAAATTTTTCGCGCATATTTTCCACGGCCGGAGAGTCCGTTCAACACAATTCGCAAAATTCCGCGCCGAAGGGGCCGAAACGTCGAAAAAAGTTTTAAATTGTGTTGAAGAAAGCGGCGTTTTGCCCAAGACTTCAACGCGCAAAATGGACAATACACAGGAAAATAAAAAGGTCGTTCTTACATGCGCCCAGCCCACCGGAAAACTGCATCTGGGCAATTACCTCGGAGCGGTGAAAAACTGGGTGGGACTTCAGGATACCTGCGAATGCTATTACGGCGTGGTCGACATGCACGCAATAACCATACCGTACGTTCCCGCCGACCTGCGGCGCAACGTCTACGAGTGCGCGGCCCAATACATGGCCTGCGGTCTGGATCCGAAAAAGTGCAGCCTCTTTTTGCAAAGCTCGGTGGTCGGGCACGCGGAGCTCGCCTGGATACTCGGCTGCGCCTGCCCGCTCGGACAGCTCGAAAGAATGACGCAGTTCAAGGACAAGGCGCGCAAACATTCCGACGCGATAAACAGCGGCCTCCTCTACTACCCCGTGCTCATGGCTGCCGATATCCTCATATACAACGCGGACTTCGTCCCGGTCGGCGAGGACCAAAAACAGCACATAGAACTCACCAGGGACCTCGCCCAAAAATTCAACGCAAAATACTCCGACACTTTCAAGATTCCGGAGCCGTACATACCTCCGGCCGGCGCCAGAATAATGTCTTTGCAGTCGCCGAATTCAAAGATGTCGAAGTCCGACCCGAACCAAAACGGGACGCTTTACATTACGGACTCTCCCGACGCGCTCAACAAAAAGATAATGTCCGCCGTCACCGACAGCGAAAACAGCGTGCGCCGCGGGGGCCCCAAAAAGGCCGGCATAACAAACCTCATATCCATAATGTCGGCGATTCTCTCCGTCCCGCCGGAACAGATAGAGGACGACTTTGTCGGAAGGGGATACGGCGAATTTAAAAAAGCGGTCGCCGACGCGGTAATCGAACGCCTGCGCCCCGTGCGCGAAAAATTTGAAGAGATAATGGCCGACAAGAAAATAATCGAGCAGGCTCTCGCCCGCGGAAGCGCGAACGCCCAGCGGCGCGCCGACAGAATCATGTCAAAGGTGTTCCGCAAAGTCGGGTTTCTCCAGTTCGGGAGGAAGTAGGAGTCTTTAACAATAAAAGGCAGCAACAACATGAAAAAAGAGAATCCAATTCCAATGCTTCCGCTGTGGATCGCCGACGCGCTGATGTTCGCGGCGGTATTCTTGACGGCCGCACCCTCCATAATGAACGCAGAGCCCATGGGGGCGCTTCAGACGCTCTTTTGCTGCCTGCTCGTCGCGGCGGCGATGGGAATGATTCTCTACGCATACAAGCTGAACGCGTCAGTCCGCCTGAAGGAGGCCGAAAAGGCGGCGGAGGAGTCGGAGAAGGAGCGGGAGATAATATTCGGCGATCTCGCGTCGCTGCGGCTGATGATTGCCGACTCCAACGAAAAGATAGAAAACCTCGAATTTGCCGCGGAGAGCGCGAAGGCCTCGGCCGAAAAGACGGCCGCGCTGGAGAGCGGGGTGGCCGTTCTTCGAGACTCGGCCGCAAAAAAAATCTCCGAGCTTGCCGAAAGCCTTGAAAGCGTCGCGGCGCGCGCGGACGCGGCGTCGGCGAAGAACTGCGCCGCGCTGAAAAAGGATCTGTCGGTATTCAATGTCGAATTTCTCGAACTGAAGGAAAATTTTTCGAGGGAATCGGGAGAGCTAAAGAAGGCGCTGTCCGAAATTCGCGGGCAAATCGACGGGCTTGAGGCCGCGTTTGCGCAGGCGCAAACGGCGGCGCAATACGAACGCTCCGAAGAAGAGGCCGGGGCGGATCAATCCGAGCTTTCCGGAGTGCTCACAAGGGCGCTGTCGAACGGGGGCGGCGTGCGCGGAACTGTCGAAAAATTTGTGGGCTTTAAAAAGCCCTCCAAACCCGTGAAGCTCTCCGAGGAGCCGAACGTATTTACCGAAGGCCAACGCGCCGACGACTTTCAGGAGACGCTCGACAACCTCCGCAATCCGGACGCCGCCCCCATTCCCGGCCAGGACCCCGCCGACGACGGCGAAAAGCTCAATAGGCAGCCCAACGTGTTTAACGAGGGCGAGCGCGCCGACGACTTTCAAGGCACGCTCGACAGGCTGGAGAATCCGGACGCCGCGCAAATTCCCGGACAGGGGGACGGCGCAAGGCGGACATTCGACGGCGGCGTGATGGACGCCCAGGGCGACAACGAAGATTTTTTTGAGTCGGCGGATTCGGAATCAAGAGACGACGCGCCCGAATCCGCAGAAGAAAACGCGTTGAAACAATCCGGCGAAACACGGCCCTCCGAAACCGAGGCGGAAACGAAAGCGGAAAACGGAGCCGGAACGAAAGCGAAACCGAAGGAGAAAGCGGATTCGCGCGAAGGCGCGAAAGACTCCGAAAACGGATTTCTGTTCGGCGAGATGCCAATGGGAAGCCCCCGTAAGTCCCGCCCGACGAAAAGGGACGCCGTGATAGAAGTCAACGCGCTGATAGGCATAGGGAACAAGCCGTATCTGCGCGGAAGCGGCGCGGGCCTGTCGATGGACAAGGGCGTGCCGATGGAGTTTGTGGAGATAGGAAAGTGGCGCTATGTGCTCGTCGAGCTATCGGAACCCGTCCGGATAAAAATCCTAAAAAACGACGAGGACGCCCCGAACGAGGAAATTCCCGACAGCGTGTCGGCGGGAGAAAAACTGGAGCTGAATCTCAGCTTCCCCCAAAGGGAAAATCAGTACTGAAATGTTGAGCGTTAGAATAATTCCCTGCCTGGACGTGCACAACGGGCGCGTCGTCAAAGGCGTAAACTTCGTCAATCTCGTGGACGCGGGCGACCCCGTCGAACAGGCGGAAGCCTACCAGAACCAGGGGGCCGACGAACTGGTGTTTCTGGACATCACGGCGTCGAGCGACGGCCGCAACATCATGCGCGACGTAGTCGAGCGAACGGCCGGAAGGTGCTTCATGCCGCTGACTGTCGGCGGCGGATTGCGCACGGTTGACGACATCAGGAAAATGCTGAACGCCGGCGCGGACAAAGTGTCGCTAAACACGGCGGCCGTGCTCAATCCGGAGCTGGTGTCTGCGGCGTCGGCGAAGTTCGGCAGCCAGTGCATAGTGGCGGCCATAGACGCAAAGAGGGACGGCGACGGCAAGTGGCGCGTATACACTCACGGGGGGAGAAAGGCGACGCAGCTGGACTGCGTGGAGTGGGCGATGCAGGTCGAGCGGCGCGGCGCGGGAGAAATACTGCTGACCTCCATGGACTGCGACGGAACGCGCGACGGATACGATATCGAACTGACGAGAGCCGTCAGCGACGCTGTGTCGATTCCCGTAATCGCCTCCGGAGGCGCGGGCAATCTCGAACACATCGTCGACGTCGTAAAGCGCGGGCGCGCCAACGCGGTGCTTGCCGCCTCCATATTTCACTTTGGCACGTATTCCATAGAACAGGCCAAACAGGCGTTAAAACAGGCGGGCCTTCCCGCGCGAACACTCACATAGCAATGGCAAAAAACTGGTCCGTATCCGACTCGGAAAAGCTGTACGGAATAAAGAACTGGGGAATGGGGCATTTCTCAATCTCCGAAAACGGGAACCTGCAGGTGCACCCGCTCGCGGACGCGCGCGCGATAGATTTGGTCGACGTGGTGAAGGAGGCCAAGTCCATGGGGCTGTCGACGCCCCTTACGATAAGGGTGCAGGACCTGCTTAGAAACAGGGTCAAGCAGCTGAACGAATCTTTCGGCAAGGCGATTGAGGAGGAAAACTACAAGGGCTCCTATCGGGGCGTCTTTCCCGTCAAGACCAACCAGCTCAGGGAGGTTGTGGAGGAGATACTCGACGCCGGCGAGGAATACCGGTACGGCATAGAGGCCGGGAGCAAAGGGGAACTCCTGATAGCCATGGCCCTGCACGACGCGTCGCAAAAGTCGCTTCTAATCTGCAACGGCTACAAGGACGACGAATATATCCGCATGGCGATTAACGGAATGAAAATCGGCAAGCAGGCCTTCATCGTGGTGGAACAGCTCGGCGAATTGGATTCCATAATAAAAATCGCCAAGCGGGAGGGCGTGCGCCCGAACATAGGAATCCGCATAAAGTTGAGCGTGTCGGGAGAGGGCAAATGGGCGGACTCGGTCGGGGAGGACGCCAAGTTCGGCCTCTTTCCCACGGAAATTCTAAGCGCGCTGGCAAAGCTTCGCCGCGCGGGGCTAAAGGACAGCCTCAAGCTCATACACTTTCACGTTGGCTCGCAGGTTCCGAACATAGCCACTGTCAGAAACGCCGTCAACGAGGGCGCGCGCTACTACTGCGAGCTGCGCCGCCTCGGATTCCCCGTGGAATACATAGACTGCGGCGGAGGCCTCGGCATAGACTACGACGGCTCGCGCTCCAACTACGAAAGCTCCACAAACTACTCCATGGAGGAGTATGCGCGCACGGTGGTTTACGGAATAAAAACCACCTGCGACAACAGCGGAACGCAACACCCGAACATCGTCACCGAAAGCGGACGCGCGATTGTCGCGCCGCACTCGATACTGGTTCTGGAGGTGCAGGACTGCATAGAAAAGGCCTCCGGCGACGGCGCGGTGCGCGTGAGGAGCAAATCCAAGCCGGTGTTGAAGGACATGCTCCACATACTCGAACGCAAGAACTCGTACAAGAGCCAGCTGGAGAGATTTCTCGACGCCGAGCAGTTCAAGGAGGAGGCTCACACCCTGTTCACCCACGGATACCTAAAACTCGAAGAATGGGCGCAGGCCGAAGACATATTCTGGCGCATCTGCCGCGACATCAGAAACGACATTCAAAACGAAAACCAAATACCGGAGGACCTCGAAAAAATCGACGAGATACTCTCGGCCCAATACGTCTGCAATTTTTCCGTATTCCAGTCGCTGCTGGACCACTGGGCGCTCAAGCAGCTCTTTCCGGTTGTCCCGCTCACGCGCCTCGACGAGGAGCCCGACGTGAACTCGACCATAGTGGACATCACCTGCGACTCGGACGGAAAAATCAACAAATTCATAGACCTTCAGGACGAGTGCGACACAATCGCGCTTCACAGGCTCCAGAAGAACAAGCCCTATTACATCGGGGTATTTCTTGTGGGTGCCTATCAGGACATCATGGGCGACCAGCACAACCTGTTCGGCCGCGCGGACGAAGTGCACGTATTTCTGGAGGACGACGAGGAGGACGGATTTTACGTGGAGGAGGCGATTGAGGGCTCGATGATAGAGGACTTGCTCCCGCAAATCCAATATAAGAGCGAATACATTTCCCGCCTGATGAAAAAACAGATAGACGCCGCGGTGAAGGCCGACAAAATCAAGCCCCGCGAGGGCGTGAAAATTTTGTCGCAATACAACAAGATGCTGAAGTCTAAAACCTACCTCTCAAAATGATCGCGGCAGGCGATTGCGGCGCGAAAAGGGCCACAAAAAGCTTGCGCGGAGAACGGATACGTGAGAATGTAAAAATCAAGAGTCTCTGCGGTGTCCGAAACTGTCCAACCGTTTCCCCGCCTTAATGACATTATTACGGGAGCTTGACTCCTGCGGATGGCCGCCGAACCGCCTCCGAGCGGAGGGCGAAAGTTTGCGGATAGCGCCCACCTTCGATTATGGAGGCTGCGAAAACAATCGGATAAGACGGCACATGCGGGGGCTCCCATTTTTAGTTCCCATAAATCGGCTCCCGTCTTTTTTGTAAAAATCAAAATTTGCCGGACGGACATTCTTTCATTCCCGATTCGTCCTCCCCGATTTAACTTTGGCCTTGCATGTTCAGACATGAAATTCATTCAAGGCAATGCCCGGACAGGCCGCCGATACGAAGGCGTCCGGACAGCCTTCGCAGCCGGATTTCTTTTCTTAAATGCGAGCCGTTTCCGCCGCAATTTCCGGCATAACGCCCAACGCCCATGTGCGCGGCGGCGCGCCAATATGGATTAATGCGCCCACAAGCGTTCCCAATTCCTCCGCAAAACCAATCTGCGAAAACGCGGGCGAAAAAAAACGACGAAATTTCAGAACAAAAACCGAAAAATTATCCGGCCCCAAACGCGCGAAAAGAAAGGAACTTTCAAACGGCAAAAACAATCTTCCAACCCGCATAAAAAAGACTTCCAAATATTTTAAAAGCGCCATTAGGAAACGCGAAAAAAATTCCAGTTTTGAAGCGTGAACATATATTCTTCACACACACATATTGCAATATTGCACATACCGCGTATGCGCATATAACGCGCGCCCGCACCACCGCCTTACTCAGGGATATGCAGTCAAAGGAATCGTCGCCAAAGCCGTTCGGAAGAAACACTCCCAACGCCGCGCCCGC
>QALA01000015.1 GCA_003343565.1 Verrucomicrobiota bacterium
CCGCCGCTTTTGAGAGGACGAGATTTCCGTGGGATCTGCCCTCTCCGGAATTTGCGGCCTTGTAGTTCATCAGGAGTGTGCCGCTTATCATTTGCACGCCGCCTGTGAAGAATATCTGCTCGCCCGTGAAAGACTGAGTGTTGTTCAGATATTGGTAACCGCCGCCTTCAAGCTCGACGGAGCTGCGCATGACGAGAGCCAACTGCGCGCCGCCGTCCTTATAGGAATATGTGGTCGTATCTGGGGCGTAGTGGCCTTCCCAAACGCTTCCTGAGGTTTCCGAGAACGTGTCGGTCGCGGCGAGAATCACGGTCAGCTTTCCCGCGGAGGAGGCGTTTCCTCCCACCAACAATCCCGCCTGTCCTATTATGGAGTTTATGCGCGTATAGGAAATTTCGTTTATTGCGCTGTTTAGATGGGAACTGGTCGTAGCGGAAGCGTAATACAGCATTCCCCTGTTGACGTCCGAAGATGCGGACGTGAGCACGTTTATCTTGCCGTCGGGATTGTCTATGCCGTGGTTTTCAACTCCGTTCGCGCATATGACGGAAAAGTAGGTGCCGGTGCTGTGGGTCGATACGTAAAACGTCCCCGTCACATCGAAGCTCTTGATCGGGTTTCCGGCGATTCCGAAAGTGGTTATTCCGTTGCCGGCGTTTGGGATTTCTCCCGCGGTGACAATGGTGTCGGCTCCCCTGAATCCGAAATTGAATACGGTGCCGTGTCTCAAATTTGCAATGTTGATGTCAATGTCGGAGGAGGCCGCCTGCATGAGGAAATTTTTGTCCTGTCCGGAGGAGTATATTTGCGCCGCGTTTAGATCGGCGTCTATTATTATAGTTCCGGAGGAGTAGGATTCCGTGGAATTGAACATGTAGTTGTTCTCCGGATTTGTAAAGTCTGGCAGGGAGTCGAGCGGGTTTGTCATGCCGGCGTCGGAGAACCAGAAGTACCGGGTTTGCCCCGTTTCGGAATCCGTGTATGAGAGCGACTGGCTCAAGGTTATCTGGCTCCCGAAATATTTGAATGCGGCTAAGTCGAAATAATAATCCGCAGCGCGCGCGAATTGCGCGGCGGCAAGAGGCAGCAGAATCGGAAGAAGAAATGCCGAAAAACTGGGCGGCGAAAATCGGGAAATTTTCATGGTCGAAAATATTTGTGAAATTTTCATAAGTTGCGATTGCTATGGTTAAATTTTGTAAATGTGGGAACGGAATTGTCAAGGTATAATTACGTAGTTGTCCGTTCAACACTTGCGGACTTTCAACGATGTAATCCTCCCCTTTTTTCGTCCGCTTTTCCGGCGTTTCTTTCGCCTTTCGGAGCCAGATTTCCCGTTTTTTGCAAATTCCGGAAAATAATTTCTTGTATTTGATTTTATCATATTGTTAGTCTTTCCCCATGAACATGCGCAAAAGATACATTTCGATCGTTTTGTTTTTATTTTTGTTCGTTCCGGCGCTGTCCGCCCAGTTTAAAGATGCGGCCTCATACGGGTTCTCTCCGGAGAAGTCCGCCGCGGAGAACGTCAAGGCTCTCCAGTCCGCGGTTTCCGGCGGCGGGACAATTCTTGTTTCCAAGCCCGGAACTTACGACCTCAACGATTCCGTGCTTCTGGACGACAACACGAAGCTCGTGTTTGGAGCGGGAGTCGTGATAAGGAAGGTCGCCAAGCCGCGTCCCTTCAACCACGTCTTTATAAACCGCGGCGCATTCGAGAAGAAGTGGAATTCCAACATATGGATAGACGGGCTCACCCTGAGCGTCAACGGCGTCGACAGCGGGGGAAAGATATTCGGCCTGCGCGGACACGTGGCGTTCTTTTACGCAAAGGACATAAAAATAACGCGCTTCCGCTGCTACGACCTGATGAACATGCAGTATTGCATACACGTGTGCACCTTTGAAGACCTGCTGGTTGACGACGCCATAATATACGGAAAGAAGGACGGCATACACCTCGGCCGCGGAAAGCGCTTCAAGCTTTCCAACTGCGTGTTCAGGACGTTTGACGACGCCGTCGCCCTGAACGCCCACGACTACGCCTCCGGCAATCCGGAGCTGGGCTGGATTGAGGACGGGGTAGTCGAGAACATGACCGACCTCACGGAGGAAAAGACGACGGGATATTTTTGCCGAATACTCGCGGGTTCGTGGTGCGACTGGCGGGAGGGCATGGAGATTCAAAATTCCGACACCGTCGTTTGCAACGGCAGGCTGTATCGGGCCGCCATGAAGCCCGACGGCAAGAAGTACGTCTCCAAGACGCCGCCGAGCCACGAGTCCGGCATGAAGGAGTACGACGGCATTGTGTGGCAGATGGTGCAAAACGACGTCACGTACAATGCGGGAGTCCGCAACGTGGTGTTCCGCGACATATTCCTCCGCAAGCCGCGCACCTGTTTCAGCGTGCATTTTGACGACGACAAATACAGCCGCTCCTACTATCCCGGCGCGCCGTTTGTCGGGCAGGAGAATCTGGTTTTCGACAACGTTCACGTGCTTTTCGACGAGAACCGCCCGTTCATATCCACGCGCACTCCCATAAACGAGCTTGTTCTCAACAGCTGTTTTTTGCGCAACAATCCCATACGCATAACTCCGCTGGCGCGCATGAAGGACGCTTCAAAGACCACTATAAAAATGCTGGGCTGCACTGTGAGCCCGACCGCAAGCTACGTATTTTTGGAGTCTTCAAAGGGCAAGCCGGTGGACTTTGTGAGCGTGGCGTCGAGCAATTCGAATCCGAAGGCCGAACTTACCTACAAAACGGATCAGAATTGCTCCTGCGTCAATTCCGACTTTATGCCGAATTCAAAGCTGAAGCTGGATTAGGGCGAACGGGGGCAAATGTGAAAAGGCGCGCAAGAGCGCGCGAAACTTTCGCGGGAAGGCTTTTATTTCTGCCGGTTGGCGCATGCGCGCGCAGATTTCAAAGCGCGCGGGAGGGTTTGGCGTTGCGCATTCAATGCGACATTCGTTGGGATATTGCCGCAGACGTTTTCGCCGCCGCGCGGGCTGGAAAAATTCGCATTTCTGCCGGATTTTGCGGTTGAGGATTTTACGGCGGGCAGTTTTGTGCCGGACAGTTTTGCGGCAGGCTGTTTTGCGTAGGACTGTTTTATGGCGGGCAGTTTTGCGGCAGGGGATATTTCCTCCGCTGTCTGCGCTTCTCGGCGGGGCGCGCGAAAAAGGCGCGGGCAGGCGCGGCACATGCCGGCGCGTTGATGGGGAGTTTTGGAAAGACGGATTTTCCTTCTTTTTAAACTAAAAAATTTGAAACGCGAAGCGCGGCTTGCAGCGCGGACGTAAAAAAGCGAAGCGTTTTTGGCTTGCTCGCAAGCTTGCTTTTCCAGCCGCGCCGAATCGGGGGAGTGCGGCGCGGTTGCATTTTGCATTCGCTGCGGGCGCAAAGGCTTTTTTGCACGGGACGTTTTGTGGAAAATTTGTCCGAAAAAATTGGTTCGGAAAATTGGTTCGGCCGCGAGTTCGCGTGTCCGGCGCGGATTCGATCTGGGGTGCGGTTGCTCTGACATTCGGTTTCATCTTTAAATTCTTTGCGCGAGGCTTAAAAGCAAGGAGGATTTTCAAGCGCGATGCGGCGCGCCTTGCCGCTTGGATACCGTCGGCGAATCGGCTCAGATGTTGCGGAGGGGTATCTAACGCTTCGGAATGGGGATATTTCTTTTTGTGCGATGCCGCGCGCATCTTGCGGGAAGCGGAAGCAGCCGGCGGATATGGCCGGGCGGGCCGCGGCGTTTTTCGGGGGAGCGCGCACGGGGCGGCGATATGATTTTTTTCTTTAAAGAAAGTTAAAATCTGTCTTGATGAACAATTACGCCGCGAGGCGGATTATGAGAATTCAAAAATACATTTCGCAATGCGGCGTCTGCTCCCGCCGCGAGGCCGAGCGCAAAATATGCGACGGCGCGGTGACCGTGAACGGGGAGCCCGCCCGAATAGGGCAGGATATCGACGAGTCCAAAGACGCCGTTTGCGTGGACGGAACTTTGCTGCGCGGAATATCGGCCGAAAAGGTCGTTCTTGCGCTGAACAAGCCCAAAGGTTTTTTGTGCACCAATTCCGATCCGTTCGACGGCGGGCGAACGGTGTTCGACCTGCTCTCGCCGCCGTATTCCGAAATGAAGCTCTTTTGCTGCGGCCGGCTCGACCGCAATTCCCAGGGACTGCTGATTCTCACAAACGACGGCGACCTTTCAAACAGGATAACCCACCCGTCCTCCGGCGTGATAAAGAGGTATCGCGTAGAGCTGAACAGGGCGTTGGATCCGAAAGTCGCGTCGGTGTTGCTAAGGGGCGTGGTAAGCGACGGCGAAAAGCTGCGCGCATACAGGATAATTCCCGATTCAAAAGGCGCGGCCGAGCGGGCGGAAGTCTGGCTGAGGCAGGGGCGCAAGCGCGAGATACGCAGAATGTTTGAGGTCATGGGATACTTCGTCAAGCGCCTGAAGCGCTTTCAAATAGGCTCGTTTGAGATGCGCCGGATTCCGGAGGGGTCCTACCGCGTTCTCGGCGAATCCGACATAGGCAAACTTTTGAGAAATCCCGCATAGGGGCATATGGGGCGGTTTTGTATGGAAGGCGAAAGCGGAAAAATCTTCGACGGCGTTGAGGACTGCATAGCGGAATTTGCGCGCGGCGGGTTCGTCATAGTGACGGACGACGAGTCCCGCGAAAACGAGGGCGACCTTATTGTGGCGGCCGAAAAAATCACGCCGGAGAGCGTCAACACGATGGTGCGCTTCGCGCGCGGGCTCGTGTGCGTGCCGACGACGGGCGAACGCCTTGCCGAATTGGGAATAGACGACATGGTCCGCCTCAACCGCGACGCCAAGGGGACGGCGTTTACGGTGACCGTGGACGCGGCGTCGGGAATTGCGACCGGCATAAGCGCGGCCGACAGGGCGCGCACGATACGCCTGATGGCGGATCCGTCGGCGGGGGCTTCGGACTTTGTGAGCCCCGGCCATATAAATCCGCTCAGGGCGCGCCCCGGCGGAGTTCTTCAGCGTGCGGGGCACACGGAGGCCGCCGTCGATTTGGCCAAGCTTGCCGGCCTGTATCCGTGCGCGGCAATCTGCGAGATCATGAACGACGACGGCACAATGGCCCGCCTTCCGGATCTCTTGGAATTTAAAAAGAGGCACAACCTGAAGCTGATGAGCGTGGCGTCGCTTATCGAGTACAGGCTCAGGACGGACACCCTTATCCGCCGCGTGTTTGAGCGCGACGTTCATACGGCTTTCGGCGAATTTAAGTTGGTCGGCCTGCGCGCCATGGACGGCAGGGTCCACTACGCGCTGGTCAAGGGGAGCATCGGCTCCGGGCCCGCGTTGGCGCGCGTGCATTCGGAGAACGTGTTTGAGGACATGTTTTGCGCGGGCGAAACCGCGGGCGGTTCCGGCTCGTTTGCCGTCGCGCTTGAGATGATTGCGCGCGCGGGGTGCGGGGCGGCCGTTTACATAAGCCAGCCGAATTCCGGCGTGAAAGTTCCGGAGGGCGAGGTGATTCCGCCGACGATGCGCGATTACGGAATGGGAGCGCAGATACTGCGCGAATTGGGCTTTAAAAAAATCCGCCTGCTCACGACGAGGCCGGGTCTGCACAGGATACCCGAAGGTTTCGGTCTGGAAATATCGGAGGAAATAAAAATAGAGGAGCGCAAATGAGTCTCGACAATGCAAAAAACTTGAATTTGGACGGTTCGCAGTGCGCGTTTGCGGTGGTGGCGTCGCGCTACAACGGGGAACTTGTGGACGCCATGCTGGCCGACGTTCTGGATACGTTTTCGAAGTGCGGAGTTTCGGAGGATTCGGTGAGGGTCGTCCGCGTTCCCGGCGCGAGCGAGATTCCAGTCGTTGCCTCCGTGCTCGCCTCCGCCCGAAATTACGACGCCGTGGTGGCGCTCGGCGTTGTCATTGCCGGCGACACTCCGCACCACGACATCATAGGCCGCAGCACAGCCGACGCCCTCCAGAGGATTGCGGTGGACACGGGCATTCCCGTCGTAAACGGAATAATAGTGGCCAACACCCGCGAACAGGCCGAGGCCCGCACAACGGGCTCCATTCGCCGCGGGAGAGAGTTTGCCGAGTGCGCCGTCGATATGGCCGGAGTCTGTTTCGACGTGCTGGAGGAATACGCTCTTTCCATGGCGTCCGACGGCGATGACGAAATGGAAATCGACGACGGTTTCGAAGTATTGGACTCCGGTTTCGAAGGCGGATTGCCGGACGAATTTGACGATATCGAAAGCGGGGGCGCGGTCGTCCTTCCGGAGGACGAAATTTACGACAAGTCCGCGCAGAAAAAGCGCGCCGTCAAGCGCAGCAGGAAACCCAGAAAGGGCTGATTTTTCAAATGGAAGAAAGCCAAAAGACGAAGTTTGCCGGACGCCGCGAAAACCGCGCGGCCGCCGTGCAGATACTGTACATGTTGGAAGCCAATCCGACCGACGACGTCGCGTCGGCGTTGTCCGCGTTTTTTGCCGAGCGCGAGCGTCCGCGCGAATACTACGCGTTTGCGGAGGAGCTGGTCGCGGGCGCGCTCGCGCACAAGGACGAAATAGACGCGGCAATATCCGGCAGCGCAAAAAATTGGACTATGGACAGAATCGCGCGCGTCGATTTGGCGATACTGCGCCTTGCGGTGTTCGAGCTTCTCTTTCGCGGCGACATACCGCCGGTCGTGTCGATAAACGAGGCAATCGACCTCTCCAAAATCTTTGCGGGAACGGACTCGCGCAGGTTCGTCAACGGGGTTTTGGACAACATAAAGGGCACTCTGAACAGGCCGTTGCGCTCGGCGGATAAGCGCGACTGAACCTCTGCCGGATATGTTTTCCGTTTTCAAAAAGTTCAGGGAGGGCCTGCGCAAGACGGCGTCGGCGGCGCTTGGTGGGCTTGCGTCGGCGTTTGGCAGGAAAATCGACGAGGGCGACATCGAGCGCATAGAGGAGACTCTCGTCGGCGCGGACTTCGGCCTTGAGACGGCTTTGGAAATTGCGGACGCCGTCCGTCGCGAGTATCGCAGGAACAGGGAGCTCAGGGGCAAGGAGGCGGCCGAGATAGGCGCGAGCGTTCTCAAGAAAATTCTGGCCGGCAGCGACGGTTCGTTCGTGCGCGCTCCGGAGGGGTTTCCCACTGTGGTGTGCCTCGTGGGGGTAAACGGCGCGGGAAAGACGACGACCGCCGCAAAGCTTGCGCGCCTCTTTGCGGAAGGCGGGGAAAAGGTTCTGCTGGGCGCGTGCGACACTTTTCGGGCGGCCGCCAACGAGCAGATTGGCGAATGGGCCGAGAGGCTCGGAATCGACATCGTTGAGAGCCGCATGGGAGCCGACAGCGCGGCGGCGGCCTTCGACGCGTGGCAGGCCGCCAAGGCGCGCGGGGCCAAATGGTTGATAATAGACACGGCCGGCCGCCTTCACACGAAGGAAAATCTCATGGGCGAGCTTGCCAAAATCCGCCGCGTGCTCGCAAAGAACGATCCGAGCGCGCCGCATAATTGCGCCATAGTTTTGGACGCAAGCCACGGGTCCAACGCCATAGAGCAGGCCAAGGCGTTCCACGGAAGTTTCGCGCTCACTTGCGCGATAGTGACAAAACTCGACGGCACCGGCAAGGGAGGCGCGCTGGTGGGCGTATACAGGTCGCTCAACATTCCCATAGCCTACGTGGGCTTCGGGGAGCGGGCGGAGGACCTTCAGAAGTTCGACAGCGCCGCATATGCCGACGGCGTGTTCGGGCTTGATTCGTAAAAACCGGATTTTTAGAAACAGTCTTGCAAAAATGGGAGCCGGAATGATTGAGGAGAAAGTTTTTCTTGGCGAGCGTTCGTATCCGATATACATAGGCGGCGGCGCGATAAATTTGGCGCGCGAGCATTTTGCCGGGCTTGCGTCGTCGGGGCGAAGGTGCGCCGCGGTTGCGGATTCGCGCGTGGCGGGGCTTTATCCGGAGGCCGTTTCGTCGCTTGCCGAAATTGCGGACGTGTTTGAAAAGGACGGGACGGAGGCCACCAAGACCTTCGCTCATCTGGAGGATTTGTGCTCTTTGTTCGCGCGCGCCGGGCTCGACAGAAAGAGCGCGGTGCTAGCGCTGGGCGGGGGCGTCGTGGGCGATTTGGCGGGATTTGCGGCCGCGGTTTACATGCGCGGCATAGACTTTTGCCAGGCTCCGACCACGCTGCTTGCCATGGTGGACAGCTCGGTCGGCGGCAAGACCGGGATAAACATTGCGGAGGGCAAGAATCTCGTCGGGGCCTTCCATCAGCCGCGCGCGGTTTTTGCGGACACGGATTTTCTCAAAACCCTGCCGGCGCGCGAGTTTGCGGCGGGCATGGCGGAGGTGATAAAGTGCGGGCTTCTCGGCGACGCGGATTTCTTCCGGAGCCTTGAGAGCCTGTCCGAGCCGCTTTCGCCCTCGCATCCGCATATGGCCGAGGCGATACGCCGCAGTTGCGCGCTGAAGGCGGCGGTCGTGTCGGGCGACGAGTGCGAGACGTCGCCGAACGGCGGCAGGGCGCTTCTGAATTTGGGGCATACCTTCGCCCACGCGATAGAGCGCGAGGCCGGGTACGGCACGTATCTGCACGGCGAGGCGGTCGCCGTGGGGACGGTCATGGCGGCGGAGCTGTCCGCGCGTTTGGGAAATTTCGGCCGCGCCGACGTCGAGCGGATAAAGGCGCTGTTTGCGGCGTATTCGCTTCCGGTTGCGCTCCGCTCTCCAATTCCGGCGCAAAATCTGCTGTCGGCCATGCGTTCCGACAAGAAGGCGGATTCGGGGCATCTGAGGTTTGTGGTTTTCGACGCAATCGGGTCGACCCGCGTGCAGGTTGTTTCCGAGTCGGAAGTTCTCGAAGTTTTGAGGCTCTTCTGAGATTTAGATGGCTCTGCGCTGTACGGATTCCCACTGCCATGCGGATTTCGCCGCCCTCGCGGCGCGGGCGCCGGAAATATCCGAGATGTCCGTGTGCGTCGACGCGTGCTTTGAGCGCGAATGGGAGGGGCTTTCCAAATTCGACATGTATCCGGTGAAGAAGGCGTACGGGCTGCACCCTGATTTGCGCCTGCTAAACTCCGGGGACGGGGAGCTTGCGGAGGAGGAGTTGAAGTCGAAGCTCGCCGCGCTTGAGGCTTTTCTGCCGGGCGCGGACGCCGTGGGCGAGACGGGGCTCGACGCGGGCGTCGGGCGCCGCATTCCTATGCGGTTGCAGCGGATTGCGTTTTTGGCGCAGCTTGGGCTTGCGGACAAATACCGCCTTCCGGTCGTGGTGCATTGCGCGGGAGCCTGGGGGGAGGTTTTCGAGATTTTAAGCGAGTGGCGCGCGCTGTCCGCCGCGGGCGTCGGGAGCGGGAAATTCATGCTTCACGCGGCCTCCTGCTCGCCGGAAATGGCCGGCAGATTTTGCGGCCTGGGGGCGCGCTTTTCCTTCGGCGTGCGCGAGCTTCTTTCAAAGCGCGGCGCGCGCGCGGCCGCATTCGTCCCGCGGGAGGCAATACTTGTCGAAAGCGACGCCGTTCCGACCCGCGGCGAGATGGAGACGGCCTTCGAACTTCTGGCAAAAATACGCGGCGAAAGCGCGCGGGAGCTGTCGGAAGCGGCGTTTGAAAACTATTCGGAATTTTTCAGATGAACGGCAGATTTTCGAGAAGCGCCATTCTTTACGGGGCGGATTCGTCCGAAGCGTTCGCCCGCGCGCGCGTTGCGGTGTGCGGGGTGGGGGCGGTCGGATCGTTCGCGCTTGAGGCGTTGGCGCGCGTCGGCGTCGGAAATTTTTTGCTGGCGGACTTCGACGCCGTGGAGGAATCCAACATCAACCGCCAACTGTGCGCGCTGTCGGGGACGCTGGGCGAAAAAAAGACGCGGGTCATGCGCGAGCGCGTCTTGGATATAAACCCTCAGGCGCGCGTGGATATTTTCGACGCATACATAGATTCCGGAAATGTCGGCGAAATTGTCGCGTGGAAGCCCGACGCAGTTGTGGACGCGATAGATTCGGTCGAATCAAAGTGCGCGCTGCTGATTGCGTGCGCGGATTCCGGAATCGCGGCGGTTTCCAGCATGGGGGCCGCGCGCAGAAAAAATCCGCTCGCGGTGAGGACGGGGGACATATTCGACACTTTCGGCTGCCCCCTCGCATCGCGCGTCAGGCGCGGTCTGCGGGCGGCGGGCGTGCCGCGCGGAGCCGTGACGTGCGCGTTTTCCGTGGAGATTCCCGCGGAGGGGTCGCATGTGTCTTGCGCCGGCGGCGGGAGAAAAAAGGTTGTCGGCAGCACTCCGGTCGTGACGGGAACGTTCGGACTTGTGCTGGCCGATTTGGCAATAAGCGCCATATTGGGAAAGCTCGCCGGGGGCTGAAGGCGCGCGCCGTTTTGCGCCCCGTTGCGGGTCGGGGGAAATTTCGCTTCGAGTTTTCGGCGCCGTTTTGCGTTCGGAGCATCGTCGGCATGGCGGGTTTATAAGCGGCGCGCTTTCTTGCGGATTCGGCGTGCGCGTCCATGTTTGCCGTTGCGCCGGATTGGAAAGGTAGGCGTTTGAGGAAAGGCGGCAGACGGGAAAAGGCGCGTCCCCTTTGTCCCCGCGCATGGAAACGGCGGCGGGAGAAAAAAGGTTGTCGGTAGCACTCCGGTCGTGACGGAAGCGTTCGGACTTGTGTTGGCCGATTTGACAATAAGCGCCATATTGGGAAAGCTCGCCGGGGGCTGAAGGCGCGCGCCGTTTTGCGCC
>QALA01000003.1 GCA_003343565.1 Verrucomicrobiota bacterium
AAAGTACAATCCGATAACAATGATGAAGTGGATGTTTCTGTCCGCCTCCATAATTCTGATTCCGCTTCTGCCGGGAGCCGCCGCGAACGCCGAACTTGTCAAGAGGGACATGACTGCGGCGGAAATATGCGGTCTCCTCTACGTGGTGGCGGGAGCGACGTTTTGCACGTACCTACTGCTGAACATGGGCATAAAAAGAATGCGCCCGACGACGGTTTCAATGTACATATACACGCAGCCGATAGTCTCGTCCGCAGTGGCGATAGCGGTCGGGCAGGACGAATTTTCGTGGGCGAAATTCTGCGCGTCGCTGCTGGTGTTTGCGGGGGTGTATATTGTGACAAGTTCGCCGCGAACAAAGCGGCAGATGGAAACCGCAATGCTCGTCGAGGGCAAAAAATAAACATAATGCGGCGCGGCCGAGGCGGAAAATTCGGAACAAAAAAATCGCGCCGCCAGAATTGGGAACTTTCGCCTCCCCTCTCCCAAACCGCGCCTGCCGCGCGCGACGACAGGCGCGCATTGCTCCCGGCCAATGTGCCGGCGTTTCAATTCGCATGCCGCCCTTAAAAACAAAAAGGCGCGCGCTTAAGCAATCCGCGCACTCCCTCGCCTCCGCGCCGATGCGCAATTTCGGCACGCAATTTCCAATAAACGCGCGCGCATATTGCGGAAATTTTCTTCTTAAAAAATATGCGCCATTAACGGCATACAAAAAACGGGCTGCAACGCGCGCAAAACTGCAACGCGCGCGCATCACAAATATTCGCCCAACCTAACGCGCGCTAACCGCGTCTAAAGATATTGCGCCAAACTCCTCCCGGCGGCGCAACGCCCCATATAAAGAACGCGTACAAAAACCGCACACTAATATTAAAAAAACGCGCGGGACAAACGCCAAAGCGCGTCTGCCCCGCCGCAGACAAAAAAATTCCGAAAACAAAGCGGAGTTTTTACCGCGCGCGCCGAAAGCGCAATCAGGACTGCGCGTTGCGCCACCACGAGAAGTGGTCGTTTTCGAGAGTTTCCTTCGAGGGCATCGGGTAGAAAATCATCTCGTCGCCGGCGCCCACATAGAATCCGCTTCTCACGGTTCTGTAAACGAACTTTCCGAACGAGCGCGCCGCAACCTTGTTGTTTTTGCCGCCCTTCGTCTTGACCTGATTGAGGCACTCGCGCAGGTGGAACTGGTTGATGTAGGGCAAATCTCCCAAGTCTCCGTTGAGCGGATCGGATTCGAGCGCGCCGAGCTTCAAGTCGCAAAACGCTATCTTCGGAAGGTGCACAAGACGCTCCAACGAAGTCAGCCGCTTCACATATTCGGCCGGATTCAGAATGCTTGCCACGCGCGGCTTTACCGGAGCGAGATCCTGATACAAATATATGTGGTTATCCTTGTCCGGAACAAACGGGGCCGGAGAAAGCTCAAGCGTCTTTCCGTCGGAAGTCACCAAGTACAAATTTCTGAACGCCGACATCGGCACATGTTCGAGAACCCGATAGACGGAAAGATAAACCGACTTGTGCGGCGAACCGTCCGCATGGGGGGCGCAAAGCTCCTCAAAGCGGTCGACGGGAAGATAGTCCGACTTGAAATGCGGATCCAGTTCAAAGAACATGGCTTGGTCGCAGTTGCGGCGGAACGCTCCGGTTGCGTAGTAGTTTCCGAATTCTTCGGGCGACAAATTTGAAGCCACGAGGGCTTCGGGCGTAAGCGATAAGTACAAGTATTTTTTCATATTTTCCATTCAGATTTTACAATGAGATGTCCGCGCGTCAATCCCGTTTTGGAAGGGGCTTTCCGCACGCGCCTCTCACCCCGCGCGCGGGAATCAAGACGCGAGGCGAAAGGCCTCCGAATCGTCTCCCGCAGCATCGCAAATTTGCGCGAAATGACAAGACTTTTTTGGCGCGGCAAAAATCGCGTTCAAGGCGGCGGACGAAAAAAACGGCGCACCTTTTCGCCCTTTGCAAACGCGCGCAAGCGCATATTCCGCACGCGGGAACATCGCCCGCGCCCGAACGGGGAAAACGGCGGCGCATCGCAATATTTACCCTCCGCCAAAGGAGCATAAAAACGGCCGCCCAAATTCGGCCGCGCGCAAATATCGCTTTCGTCCGGCCAATTATTGTTGAAAACGAAAAGGCGCAAATGTAAGATTTGTCCCTTAAAAAAATTATGGACATGCAAGAACAAAAGCCACTCGTAAGCATAGTAGTCGGGAGCGTCAGCGACTGGGACACAATGAAAAACTGCGCGGACATGCTGGAAAATTTCGGCATTCCCTACGAAAGAAACGCAGCCTCCGCGCACCGCACGCCGGAAAAGGCCGTATCCATTGCGGCGGAAGCGCGCGGGCGCGGAATAAAGGTGCTGATAGCGGCGGCCGGCGGAGCCGCGCATCTGGCCGGAACGCTCGCGGCGCACACGGAGCTTCCGGTTATAGGGGTCCCGATGAAGGGCTGGGCGACGGACGGAATGGACGCACTGTTATCGACGGTCCAAATGCCGCGCGGAATACCCGTTCTGACGGTTGCAATCGGCAAGGCCGGCGCGGTCAATGCGGCAATCGCCGCGCTCCAGATGCTGGTGCTCTCCGACGAAAAGTGGGCGCGGGTTCTCGATGCCTTCCGGCGCGACCAGACAGCTTCTGCCCTCGAAGCCAAATTTCCGGACTGACAACAAAACGCGGACAAAGAGCTTGAACGACTTTCCCAAAATAGGATTTCCGCCCGGAACGCTGGCGAACTTCGCACTGCGGCTTGACGTCGTCGCGCTAAAAAACGGGGTTTACGCCGCGTTGAACAAGCCGGCTGACATGCTGTTCGACGCATATCCCGGCGCCCCGAAAATGCGGTCGGTAATGCAGGCGATACGCGCGCAGGGGGAGAAGCCCGAATTTGCAAGGTTCGGGTTGAAGTCGCCCTACTCGGTCTGCCAGTCGGATTTCGAGGTGTCGGGGGCGGCTCTGCTGGCCATGGACAAAGGCGCGGCAACGCGCCTGCGCAATGCGGCCTGGTCGGGGCTCTTCGACATCGAGTACCTCCTTCTTACCCGCAGGTCCTCCGCGCCCGACTCGTTCAAATCCGACCTGCCCATACTGATGCACGAAAACAGGCCGGTCTGGATAGTATCCCACCGCTTCGGCAAGAAAGCCGAAACGTCTTTCACCCGCCTGAAAGTCTGCCGCGACTGCGAGCTGTGGCGGGCGAAAGCAAAGAGCGCAAGGCCGCACCAAGTGCGGGTGCACGCCGCGGAAAGCGGATTGAAAATCATAGGTGAAGAAGTGTACGCGCGCGGCGGATACGTGTATTTGTCGAACTTGAAGGACGACTATCGCCCGCGGCGCGGGGAAAGGGAGGAACCTCCACTTTACCCGCATCTGGCCCTCCACTGCGCGGCGATAAAAATGAAAGCCGACAACGCCCTTTCGGACATTGGCGACATCTGCGCCGAAGCCCCCCTGCCGCGCCCATTCGCCGCCATGCTAAAGAGGCTGGGATTGAACGCCTGAAGTTGAGCGCATTTTTTTAATCCCGCGTCGCGCCCGCGCAAACGGCTTTTTCGCGATTCAAACGCGGGATAAAACTTCGCGAAAAAAATACGCCGCTCTTAGGCCCATGCTGTGCGTCGACAAAAATGAAAGCCGACGACACCCTTTCGGACATTGGCGACATCTGCGCCGAAGCCTTCGCACACCGCAACGTTTAAACCGCCCCGCCGAAAATAACAAAGTTCTTTGAAAAAAATGCGAATGGCGCTTGCAACGCCCAACCGCAGATTGAAATGCGGCAACGCGGCAAAAAACTTCTTTGCCAAACCGCCAATTGCGACCGAAGAAAAACCCGCACGACAACTTATTGTTATGCCGTAGGCGTTCGCTCCATGCCGCAGGCGTTCGCTCCCGCGTTTAAGAAAACGGGATTGTGCGGCTGAAGCGGAAAAAACATTTTTTTCTTCGCGCTTTGAAACAACATATGCCGCCCCGCCGGCAATCGCCGCAGGCAACGCGGCAAAATTTCCCCCTTGAAAAGCGCGTCCAAAAAAAGAAAAAACGCGCCGTAAAAAAGTTTGGCGCAAATTCAAGCGCGCGCAAAAAAATTTCTCTATTCCCCGCCGAAACTTTCCCCGACGCGCATTACGGATAGGCCGAAGCCCGCGCACTCCGCCCAAACGCCGTCGCACAAGCTGCAAATGTGGACGAATGCCGCAAGAAAAAATAAAATTCCCCGGCAATTTCCGCCGGTCAAAGGTAAAAAAGTGTTGAAATGGACGGTGCGACAGGCATAATGCCGCATTTAAATATATAGGAATATCTTGAAGGAATAAAAATGGGTTCACTAATTTTAGGCGTATTTACACTGGCATTGGTAATAGTCTGCGTGCTGTTGGTGCTCGTCATACTCATGCAGCGTCCGAACGCCAATTCCGGCATGGGCGCCGCGCTCGGCGGCGGGGCGGCGGAATCCACATTCGGCGGAGAGGCCGGCAATGTTCTCACGCGCGCCACGGTAAAGCTGACAGTGCTATTCTTCGTGCTGGCCGCGGGTCTCTATATGGGATACATATACCTTTCGATGCAAAAGGACGACACCGCCCCGACAAACCTGTCAATTTCGGCCGTTGCCGAAAAGGCGGCTTCCGGCGCGCAGCAGGCGGCGCAAAATCCCGCTTCCGCCGCGTCCGGACAGACTTCCGCGGCGAGCCAGGCAAAACAATCTCCCGCGGCGAGTCAGCCCGAATCAAAACCCGCGGCAGCTCCTTCAGGACAGGCGACGCCGGCTCAAGCGGAACAAAAACCCGCAATGCCGGCAAATTCCGATGCGGCGACGAATCAGGCGAAACAAAAACAGACAACGCAATCGGCCGCGCCCGAAAAGAAATAGTTTATGCAAAAATTTTTTGCTTTGACTATGGGCGCTCTATGGGCGCTCATTTTTATTTGCCAAGCCGACGCGCAAATCAGGCGCGCCGACACGCGGGTGCTTCCCCTTCAGCAGGACGACGCCCGGCAGAAGTGGCTAAACTTCAAGTCCTCCCGCACTGCCGACTGCTGCATGGACTTCACGATAGAGCACGCCCCGCGCCGCGGCGAAAGCGTCGAATACTCCGGGACTCTCTTCAACCTTAACGACGGCGCGACTACCCTGACGCGCATATTCGTCGAAAAGGCCGAAAGCGGCGGCGACGCTTCCGCCGCCTCCCTACCCGCCGCGGACATTCTCCTGATAAACTCTCCGGACGGAGCGCAGGTGTGGAAGTTCGACGGAAACGGGGCCGTCCGCCTGCCGAAGTCGGAATGGCTCTCCCCGATAATGGACGGGCTGATTTACTCGCCGTTCGACCTTCTCGTGCCGTACAAGTCGTGGGAGGCAAAATACGCGGGTCCCGGAAGAATCGGACAGGCCGTGCACTTTTTCGACTTGCAGGCTCCGGAGGGTTTCAACCTGCCGGGGGAGGATCCCGACGTAAAGGTCGGCAAAGTGCGCGTCGCCCTCACGCGGGAATTCGACACTCCGGCGGCGGCGGAAGTCTATTCGAATTTCGGCCGCCTGCTGAAGACGCTCACCCTCGCCTCGGCAAAGAAAATCGACGGCGCATGGCTGGCCGCAAAACTCGAACTGCGCGACGACATTACCCGCTCGAAAGACATACTCCGCTTCACGGCCGCAAAGATGCGCCCCGCCCTGCCGCGGGAAATATTTTCCCCCGAATCGCTGGGCAAAAGGCCGAAAAAACCCCTGCTTGAAGAATTTTAATTTTTTTAAAAAAGTTCCGTTCGGCACGCGCGGCGGAACTGTCTGATACAGGCCAAAGAACATGGACGAAAATTACCGCAAATTGGCAAGGACGCTCTGCCGCCACTCGGCGAGAATATCCGCCGGCGAACACGCGCTCATAGACGTGCGCGACACTCCGCCGGAAATGGTGGAGGCCCTCATCGACGAAATATCTTCTCTCGGCGCGTACGCGCACGTCGAGATTTCGGACGCGCGCATATCGCGCAAGCTGGCGCTCTCCTCCGGGGGCGAACGCCTGGCGGCCGACGCGGCGGCCGCGCTTGCGCGCATAAGGCAGATGGACGCATACATCGCCATACGCGGGGCGGAAAACATATTTGAAAATTCCGACGTCCCGCACGAGCGCATGGCGGAAATACAAGAGGCCATGAAGGAGGCAGTCGATTGGAGGGTGAACAAGACCAAATGGGTGGTGTTGCGCTGGCCCAATCCGTCGATGGCGCAGCAGGCGCGCATGAGCACGCAGGCCTTCCGCGACTTCTACTTCCGTGTTTGCACGATGGACTACGCGAAAATGCGCGAGGGAATGGACGCAATGAAAAAGCTCATGGAGCGAACTTGCGACGTCCGCATAACCGGCCCCGGAACGGACTTGAGATTTTCCATAAAGGGAATGCGCGCCATACCGTGCGGCGGGCAGTACAATATTCCGGACGGGGAGATTTTCACCGCGCCCGTTCTGGACAGCGTGGAGGGCCGCGTGGCCTACAATGCGCCCACAGTTTACAACGGGATAGCGTTCCAGTCGGTCGAGCTTGAGTTCGAGCGGGGAAAGATTGTCCGCGCGGACTCGCCCTCAAACGGCGACGCGCTAAGGAAAATCCTGTCGAGCGACGAAGGCGCGTGCCGGATAGGCGAGTTCGCAATGGGCTTCAATCCCCACATCACGCGCCCGATGCTCGACATTCTGTTCGACGAAAAGATAGCCGGCTCGTTCCACTTCACGCCCGGCCAGGCCTACTCGGAGGCCGACAATTCGAACAGGTCGCGCATACACTGGGACATGGTGTGCATTCAGACGCCCGAATACGGCGGCGGAAAGATATACTTCGACGGAAAGCTCGTGCGCGAGGACGGACTGTTCGTCGGCGAGGGGATAGACAAGCTCAATCCCGACTACCTCACCTCATAGACTACCCCGCCTCATAGCAAATGCCCGACATCAGGACATACGCGCACCCGGACGACGCCGAGGCCGTGAGAATCGACAAGGCCCTTGCGCAGAGCTTTGGCGCGGAGATTTCGCGTACCCGACTTGAGGAGAGCTTCCGCGCGGGCGCAGTGAAAATCGACGGCGTCCCCGTGCCGAAGCGGCGCAAAATCCTTCCCGGAGAGCGCGCCGAAATAGAAATGCCCCCGCCGATTCCGACGGAGGTCGCGCCCGCGGACATACCCGTGGAAGTCGTATATGAGGACGAACACATAGTCGCCGTAAACAAGCCCGCGGGAATGACGGTCCACCCCGGCAGCGGAACGGGGGAAGATACGCTCGTCCACGCCATGATGCACCGCTGCGGGGGAAAGCTGAGCATGGCCGGAGGCGCGATGCGGCCGGGAATAGTCCACCGGCTCGACAAGGAGACCTCCGGAATCATGCTGATGGCAAAGACCGACGAGGCCTATTACCGCCTGGTGGAAATGTTTTCAAGGCGCGAGCTCGAAAAGGAATACGCCGCCATAATATGCGGAGTCCCGACGGTCCGAAGCGGAATAATAGACAAGTCCATAGGCCGCCACCCGACGTTTCGCACAAAGATGTGCGTATCCGACGCCGACGGCGCGCGCCCGGCGCGCACCGAATGGTTCGCGGCGGAAAACTTCGGCTGCGCGGCCGCGCTTGTGTCGTGCAAAATCCTCACCGGGCGGACGCACCAGATAAGGGTGCACATGTCAAGCATCGGGTTTCCGATTCTTGGCGACTACACTTACGGATTTCAAAAGAACAAGCTCAAGCTCGTCCGGCCTCCGGAGCGGGTGATGCTGCACTCGCACAGGCTGGCGTTGGCGCACCCCGTCAGGCCCGGCATCGCGCTCGATTTGCGCGCCGAGCCCCCGCAGGACTTCCGAGACGCGCTTGAAATATTAAGAAAAACCTATTCATGACAACCATGGACAAGAAATACCATCAACAGACAATCGCCGTGCAGGGCGGCTGGGAGCCGGCAAACGGGGATCCCAGAATCGCCCCCATCGTCCAGAGCACGACGTTCAAATACGACACAGCCCAAGAGCTGTCCGACCTGTTCGACCTCAAGGCGGCGGGCCATTTTTACACCCGCCTGTCGAATCCGACGGCGGAGGTTTTGGAGAAAAAAATGGCCGCGCTGGAAGGCGGCATAGGGGCAATGGCAACCTCCAGCGGCCAGAGCGCGGTCTCCGCTCTCGTAATGAACCTCTGCGAAGCCGGCGACCACATAGTCAGCTCGAACGCAATATACGGGGGCACGGCAAACCTGTTAGGACACTCGTTTAAAAAGCTCGGCATTGAAACCACTTTCGTCGACATGGACGCCGGCGAGGAGGAGATTTTTGCGGCGGTGCGCCCGAACACGAAGCTGCTGTTCGCCGAATCCCTCTCGAATCCGAGCGTAAGGGTTTTGGATTTTGAAAAGTTCGCGCGCGCGGCCCGGCGGGCCGGCATACCGTTTGCGGTCGACAACACCTTCCCGACTCCGTGCCTGTGCAGGCCGTTCGACTTCGGCGCGAACATGGTGGTGCACAGCCTGTCGAAATACGCCGACGGGCACGCGTGCAGCCTCGGCGGAATACTCGTCGACAAGGGCGACTTCAACTTTGCCGCCTCGGAGAAATTCCCCGGCCTGACCCGCCCGGACGAAAGCTACCACGGCTTGGTGTACACCGAGACTTTCGGAAATGCGGCCTTCCTCGTAAAGGCGCGCACGCATATCATGCGCGACTTCGGAATGATGATTTCCCCGTTCAACGCATGGCTGACAAACCTGAATCTGGAAACTCTCCCGCTGCGCATGCAAAAGCACAGCGAAAATGCGCAAAAGGTCGCCGAGTATCTGGAGGGCCACCCGAAGGTGGAATGGGTGAATTATCCCGGATTGAAATCGTCCAAGTACTGCGAACTGGCAAAAAAGTACCTGTCCGCATGCAGCGGCGTAATGACCTTCGGCCCCAAAGGCGGACGGGCGGCGGCGGAGCGCCTGATGGACTCGCTCAAGCTGGCCGCCATCGTCACGCACGTCGCCGACGCGCGCACATGCGTGCTGCACCCGGCAAGCACCACGCACAGGCAGCTCTCCGAGGCCGAACAAACGGCTACGGGAATCCTCCCGGAGCTTGTGCGCCTCTCGGTGGGAATCGAGCACGTCGACGATATAATCGCGGATCTCGATTCGGCCCTGTCTCAAATCTGACGCCCGCGGCGGACTTCGGACACCAATCCGGAGTCCGCGGGCCGAGGGCCAAAATTCGGCCGGAAAAAATTTTTTCAAGCCGAACAAAAGCTCGCTAAAAAAAAGCATTTTCCTCTTTTGGAATTTGCGAAATCGGCGGTTATTTTCGACGCCGCCAATGCCGGGTAATTTTTAAATCTTTCCCGCGGCAAAGCGGCGCGGAACGCGGAGAGGCTCTTCGGATTTTTACCATTCGGCATTCCAAAACTATTGCGCCGTTTTAGAATCTATGCGGCAAAAAAATGCGAACCGCAAGAAAACGCGGGAAAAGAAAATTTGCCAAGCCGTTGCGCGCCGCGATTTGCGCAGATTTGCGCAGATTATTTCCCGCCTTTGGAGTTTGTAAAATCGGATTTTATTTTCGACACCGCCAATACCGGGTAATTTTTAAATCTTTCCCGCGGAAAAGCGGCGCGGAACGCGGAGAGGCTCTTCGGATTTTTGCCATTCGGCATTCCAAAACTATTGCGCCGTTTTAGAATCTATGCGGCAAAAAAATGCGAACCGCAAGAAAACGCGGGAAAAGAAAATTTGCCAAGCCGTTGCGCGCCGCGATTTGCGCAGATTATTTCCCGCCTTTGGGATTTGCGAAATCGGCGGTTATTTTCGACACCGCCATGTCGGCGTCTATCCCAAGTTTATGCCCGCCCCTGACATTTGTGGCTGAGCTCTCGAAAATGACGGGCTTGCCGCGGGACGCCGAGAAAAGCGCGTAGTCGCAGGTGGGAGCTATGGTGCAGCCTATCATTTTGACGGCCGTTTCGGATTTGTCGCCCATGCGCGCAAGCGGACGAATCTGTATGGGACTGTTGCGCAGAAAACAGTTTCTGAGAACGAGCGCGTTTATCGGAGTGCGGGAGGATATGAACGCAACGGGCTTTTCGTACTCCACATGCACATTGTCAAAGACAAGGTTCTCCTGTCCGACGAACGGCGCGCCGGGATAGTAGGAGCGGCTCCAAACGTCGTCGTCGAAATGGACGCTGAATGCGACGCGCGGCTTGCGCAAAAATATGTCGCGAAACACGACATTGCGCACTCCCGCGTTGTATATCGCGCCCTCCTGAACCATGTACCACTTTATTCCGTCGAGAACTTTCATGCCCGACAGGTGGGTCGGCCGGGTCTTTGATATGTACTTCCTGCCGTCCGGCTTGGCCTCCACGCGATAGACGCGCCCGCCGGAAACGACGGTGTCCGACTTCTGAACCTCCATGCCCTCGCGCCAATCGGTCCACGAGCCGGCAAGTATGCGGCAGAAATATCCGGTGGTGTCTTCGGCGTCGAGGTCCGTCATATTTTCAACCACGCCGTCTTCTATCCAGCCCAATTCGGGATTCGATATGGAATAGTCGTGCGCGTTGAGGGCGATTGCGTCGTCGAACGTCCTGAACACTCCGTTCGAGAGCCTGAACCGCTTGCCGCGTCCGAGGTGTATGCCGTCCTTTCGCCCGTATACGATGATGTCGTCGACGAGCAAATCCTCAAAGGTGCAAACGTGCACGCAAAACTGGCCGGGCGCCAAGTCCCCGCAGCGCAGTCTGGTGATTTTTACGTCCCTTGCGTAAAAGAACGACACATGCCCGCAGAGTCCGAATATCTGCCCCGAAGGAAAGTCGACGCCGTTGACGCTGAGGGAAAGGCCGTCTATCTGAATGTCGCAATTCCACTTTTTATCCGGCGCGCCGCGGTTGAGAAACACGTAGGAAAACGCCTTCTTCGGATTGGGAACCTTTCTGAGCGTCACGCCGGAGGCGAATATCAATTTCGTATGGCTGTCGAGAAACACCGTGTCATTGACATCGTAAACCCCTTTTTTGGACACCGTTATCGTCCCCCCGCCGTCAACGGCGGACTGCAACGCCGCGACGTTTTCGGCCGCCGATTTTTGCGGCAGAAAACCGAAGTCGGCCGCGTCCTTAAACTGCGCCGCAGCCTGCGCGTGAAAACACGCAAGAGCCGACGCCGCAAAAACCGCACGAGAAAAAAAGCGCGCAAACATAAAAAATTCCTCCGCCTGTTAGTCTATTATTCGGAATCCGACGCGTAATGCCTCACCGCCGAACTGTCAAACAAAAATCCGGATTCCAGACAGCGCGCGCGTGCGGGAGTTTTTGGGAGAATCCGCCGTTCGGCAAGTCTCCCGTCCGACCGAAGCGCATGCGAAAAAAAGCAAAAGCCGTTTGCGAAAAAAATTTGTCGAAAGAATCTTTCGCATCGCGGACAAAGGAAACGTAAAGCGCGCACGGCCCGGCGACGCAAACGCGTTTATGTAGCGCAAAAAGTTTTCGCCCGCCGCACGAGAAAATGCCGCACAGGAAAAATACAGTGCGGGGAAAGTTTGCAAGGAGAGACTTCGCCCGCAATACCCGCGACGCCGCGCCTCCTTGCGGCCCGCATTCGCAAGACATTTTTTCCAAACGAAACTTTTCAAACGATACCTTCTAAATGGAGTCTTCCAAACATCGCCTTCCAAATGGAGTTTTCTAAATGGAACTTTCCAGACGGCGCCGTGCGCGTGCGCTCATGGCGCGTCGGCAAGCCGCTACCGCCCGCCGAAACGCTTTTTTTCGCACAATATTTCGGCGATAACGCGCAATTTCCAAAGGCAGTCGGCGCGCTTGCGAAAACATATGCGCAAACGCCCGCGAATGCCCTTTTGCATGGCATGCCGCATTCCGCAAAAATTGCCGCAGGGGATTTTCCCAAATCGGGGAAATCTCCCTAAGCGAACAAGAAACTTCCGGTTGTCAATTCCCGAACGGCAATCGGCGGCAATTGACAATCTGCGATTGCCGCGGTCAGTTGTTCCTCAAAAATTCGACGCACTTCTTGACGGCGGGCAGATTGTTGTCCCAATCGGTCTCATGCTCTATGAGGAAGTAGCCGTCAAAGCCCTGTTCGTCGAGAATCTTCAGCAATCCCTTGCAGTCGAGCTCGCCCTCGCCGTAGGGAACGGGCTGGTTTTTCAAATTGCCGAACTCCTTTTGGTCTTTAAAGTGCAAAATGCGTATTTTGCCGGCGAGAGTGTTGTAGCCCCACTTGTTGTCAACCGCGGAGCGCGACCAGTGTCCGTTGTCCGGGCACGCATAGACGTTTTTCAAATTGCCTATGGTCTTTTTTACGACCAGCGGATTGAAGTACCTGTTGGCCTTCATCTGGGTGCTGTCGTGGTTGTGTATGCACACGATAAATCCCTTTTCGCCCGCGACCTTGTCCCAATAGGGTATCAGTTTCGGGTCGTCTTCGGTCAGGACGATTGGTATTCCGATATCGGCCACAAATTCCGCAATTTTGTCTATGCCCTCTTTGCTTCCGCCGTTTGCCACGCCGTAGCTGACAATTTTCATTCCGTTGTCCTTCACCAGCTTCTTGAGGTATTGGCGCGCCTCCGGGCTGAGCTCCGGGCCGATTCGCGTGGGATATTTGGCGCTCAGCTTCTGGCCGCGCGTAAGGCCCATCGCGTCAACCCCTATGCTCTTGAGCATGGGAATGGACTCCTCCAGCGTGAACTTGTGAAGCGTGTACATTTGCACCCCGACTTTGCGCGGAGCCTTCTTCGCCGCAGCCCCCGCATTGTCGCCCCCGCCCCACGGGCAGGAAGATCCGCCCGAATTGTCCGATGAAGTTCCCGCGCAGGCGCACAGCGACGCCGCAACAAACAATGCCAATATTTTTCTCATATATTTTTTCGTCCGTTTAGAAATTAACCGGCGCGCTCAAAAAAACCCGCCCCGACACCGGTAGCTCAATCCATTGAGTAATTTTTTTCAAGAAAAAACCAGAAAGGCGCACAAAATTCCTGTCGAATAAAATCATGATATGGTTGTGCGCGGGAATTTTGTTTGCGCTGTTCAATGCGGCGACGATGTTGATAAGCCAGCGGTACAAGCTGGACGGACATCTTCTATCCGGCTTGCGCGGAGTGGGCGTTGCGGCGCTTTCGCTCCCGTTCGTATTTCTTGTGGACGTTCCCACGCGGCCGCTGTTCTGGATTTTGGCGGGGGTAGAAGCGCTGATATCCTCATTTTTCAATTCGCGCCTCTACAATTCGTCCGCCAAATACGGCGCGGGCATTACGTCGAGGATAAGCATATTGGCGGTCGGTTTCGGCGTCGTACTATGGTGGGCGATCGACTACGAGCGTTTCTTTGAATTGTGCGGCCGCCCGATCGCGCTTGCGGGAATAGCGGTTTCGCTGGCGCTCGTCCTATGGGGCGCGCTCATAATGGCGAAACGGTCGCGCGCAGACGGCGTAATGGACGGCGGCGGAGCAATGAAATACATGTTTCCCGCGGTGATAACTCTCGCGCTGATGATGATTGTCAGAAAGGAGATAATGGAGAATGCGGAATTCTTTTCGGCCACGGTTTACTACTGCATCGGCGCGATTTTCCTAAGCGGAGTCATAAACCTAATATACTATTGGAAAAGCTCCGCGGCGGCAGAAAAGCGAAAGGCGTTCTCAATCCCCAAGCGCATCGCCACGGCCGCCGTCCTGATAACGGTCGCCAGCTTTCTGACGATATTCTGCGGGAACCTGTCCTCATTTGAGGCTCCGAATCCGGCCTATGTCACCGCAATTACGCTGCTTTCTCCGCTGATGATAATGGCGTTCAACCGAATGTCGGGAATCCCCGACAAGTTCGACATTACCGCAGTGTTGCTGATGTTCGCAGGAATCGGAATGCTGGTATTTTTCTCCGGCCTTCCCCTGCCGCCGCCGACCTCCTCAATATTCAGCAGACCGTAGAGCCCTCCCCGGCTCGGCCCTACCCCCAAAAACGCGGAAATGTCGCTTGAAGGGGCAACGCCGCAGGTTTTTCGGATTTGATTTTCGGCTTTGAAAAGGCGCACCTTGCGCCTTTTGCCTTTTACGCCCCGCAGTCTGCCACAGCGCGCAAAGCGGACGCTGAAAACTGCGCCATGCGCGAAATGCCGGGCGGCGGGACAAGTCAGCCCACTTGACTTTGCGAAACTTCGCAAGATAAGAACGCGGGAAGCTGCGCCAAACGGCACGTTCCCCTTCCCGCCTCAAAATCTGCCTCAAAACGCGCCGCAAACGCGGAAATTCGCGCGCACGCCATGCGGCGCGCTTGCGGAATCTCCGCGGCAAATTCCGCCGTTTCAAGAGTCATTCCGGCAATCGAGCAATTCGGACCGGATATTTTTTTCCTAAAATTTCGCAAAAAAAAAGAAAAATTTGCTTGCCCGAAAGCCGAAAAAAACGTTTTCTCATTTTCTTTAAATGCGCGCACAGTGCCCGCATTGCAAAAGGAACTAACAATCAAATAAAACAAATTATCCCAGGTTCGCCCACCGCGAATACGGAGCACATATTATGAATATTACGATAAAAGATCTCTTGGACGCCGGCGTCCATTTCGGCCACCAAACGCGCCGCTGGAATCCCCGCTCCAAGCCCTATGTTTACGACCACCGTTCCGGCGTGTCCATAATCGACTTGGAAAAGACCTTCGCGCAGCTTGAGAAGTCCGCGGCCTTTTTGGAGCAGGTAGTAGCCGACGGCAAGGACGTCATCTTCATAGGCACAAAGCGCCAGGCGCAGGAGATTCTGCGTGAGGCCGCCAACATCTGCGGCATGCCGTACTGCGTAAACCGCTGGCTGGGAGGCACGCTCACAAACTTTGAAACAATCCTGACAAGCCTCAAAAAATACAAGAAGTTTCTCTCCATGGAAACTTCCGGCGAATTGGACAAGCTCTACGCCAAAGAGGCCGCCGCAATACGCCGCGAGATGGACAGAATGAGCCGCAATTTCGAGGGCATAAAGGAAATACACAAGCTCCCCGGAGCGGCATTTATCGTCGACATCAAGAACGAAGAAATCGCGGTTTCCGAATGCCGTAAGCTCTCTATTCCGACAGTCGCAATCGTCGATACGAATTCGGACCCGACCCTCGTCGATTATCCCATTCCCGCCAATGACGACGCCGTAAAGAGCATTCGCCTGATAACCGAAGTGGTCGTAGAGGCGATACAAAACGGTTTGAGCCGCCGCACGGCGCAAGTCAAAAATCCGCAGCTCGCGGCGTCGAAGGCGGCCAAGGCGGAAGCGCCCGCGGACGACGCGCAGGTCAGCTTCTCGGCGGACATAGACGTTGAGAAGGTCGAGGAAGCAAAGTAAACTTAGAGGAAAATTTTTATGGAAATTACCGGAAAAATGGTTGCCGATTTGCGCGCGCAGACCGGCGCGGGAATTGTGGACTGCAAAAAGGCGCTCGTAGAGGCGGACGGAAATGCGGAAGCCGCAGTGGAAATACTCCGCAAGAAGGGCGTGGCAACGGCCGCAAAGAAAGCCGGAAGAACGGCGTCGCAGGGATTGATTTCGGCGTACATACACTCGAACAACAAGGTGGGCGTGCTCATAGAAGTGGCCTGCGAGTCGGACTTCGTGGCCAAGAACGAAGATTTCAAGGCTTTCGTAAAAGACTTGTGCATGCACATTGCGGCGGCCGCGCCCGTCTGCATCTCCCGCGAGGAGGTTCCGCAGGATCTCGTCGCAAAGGAGACGGAAATAGCCATGGCGCAGCTGGCGGAAGACAAAAAGCCCGAAGCCGTAAAGGAGAAAATCGTCAAGGGCAAAATCGACAAGTTCATCTCCGGCATCTGCCTGCTCGAACAGCCCTTTGTCAAGGACGACTCTATGACCGTCGGCGACCTGCTTACGCAGAAAATTGCGGTAATCGGGGAAAAGATTGAGATTAAGCGCTTCACGCGTTATCAAATCGGATAACCGGCAAAAGAAACATCTACATAAAAATAAAACGCGGACTCCAAACGAGGGCCCGCGTTTTTTGCGCATGCGCCAATCGCAAACTACGCTGGGTGGCGACCAGCGGTGGCACCGTGAAAATCTACAAAAAAAA
>QALA01000049.1 GCA_003343565.1 Verrucomicrobiota bacterium
CGCCGCACGTTCGGTTGCGCTGAAAAAAGTTTGCCGCCCGCCGCCGCGTTTGCGGAGTTGTCCGCCCCATGCATGGCCGTTTGCGCAGAAATTTTCACGCCGTCTTTTCGGTATTGTAGTCCGATAGTTTCCGGTTGCAAAAGCGGAGCGTTTGTGGCGCGAGAAAAAATCGAAAGCCGAATCCGCCGCACGTTCGGTTGCGCTGAAAAAAGTTTGCCGCCCGCCGCCGCGCTTGCGGAATTATCCGCCCCATGCGCGACCGTTTGCGCAGAGATTCTCGCGTCGTCTTTTGGGTATCCCCCCATACGCGGCCGGTTGTGCATGCGTTCCCGCGCCGTCGGAATTAGCGTGGGTCAAATGGTTTGGGATTTGAAAACTTTTTTGGCGAATGTTGCGTGTGGCGCGTTTTGTGCGCATCGTTTTTTTCAAGTTTTTTGCCTTGTTCGGCCTGAAATGGCCGCGCGGCATAGAGTTTTTAAGGTTTTTTTCAAACGCCGCATTGCGAGATTCGGTTTCGGAAAATATGAACCAAGTTTTGGCGGACTTTGCTTAGGAGACTTTTTGCGCCGCGTTGATAAGGCGTTGACGTAGGCGTCAATATGGGACGTTATCGCCTCTTTATAAAACAATTGTAATTCCGCCGCGGCGGCGGGGTGTGCGGTCGTTTCGGCAAGGCGGACGGCAAGGCGGAGGGAAATTTGGCGTTTGAGAATTTGTGAAGGGGCGGTTCCCTTTAGGTTTTCGGCATTTTCATATCCGTTAAATCCGAACTTGAAAGGGGGGCTCGGATATGGAAAATACCGCGAAATATGAATGAAAGACACATCGCAAAAATCGGCGCGGAACTGGGAATTTCGGCGCGCCAAATAGAGGCGGCGGCAAAGCTTTTGTCTGAGGGAGCGACGGTCCCCTTCATAGCCAGATATAGAAAGGAGGCCACCGGGTCGCTCGACGAGGTCGCCGTGGCGGGAATCCGCGATTGGCTCGAAAGGCTCAAGGCTGTTGACGAGAGGCGCAAATCCATAAAAAATTCGCTCGACGAGCGCGGGCAGCTGACTTCCGAACTCGAATCGAAAATAGACGCGGCCGAAACGCTGACCGAGCTTGAGGACATATACCTTCCCTTTAGGCCCAAGCGGCGCACCCGCGCTTCGATTGCGAAGGAGCGCGGACTTGAGCCGCTTGCCGATTTCATATTCGACGACGCGGGCGACTGCGAGGCCGAAGCCTTAAAATTTGCAAACGCCGAAAGCGAAGTGCCGGACGCCTCCGCCGCCCTTGCCGGCGCGCGGGACATAATCGCCGAAAGAATTTCCGACGACGCCTCCGCGCGTTCCGCCATGCGCGAGTATTTCGAGAATGAGGCCGCGATGTCCTCCAAAGTGATGTTCGGCAAGGAGGCTGAGGCCGCTAAGTACCGCGACTACTTCGATTGGAGCGAACCGGCAAAATCCGCTCCGTCGCACAGGATTCTTGCCGTCCGCCGCGGGGAGGCCGAAGGGCTGCTGATAATGCGCGTGATTCCGGAGGAGGCGGGCGCGGTGTCGCTGTTGCGGCGCATGTTCGTAAAGAATCCGGATTCGCCCTGCGGGAGGCAGATGGGGCTTGCTGCCGAGGACTGCTACAAGCGGCTTCTGTGCTCCGCAACGGAGACGCACATGCGTCTGGAAATAAAAAAGCGCGCCGACGAGGAGGCCGTAAAAGTCTTTGCGGCGAATCTGCGCGAGCTCCTGATGGCCGCCCCGCTCGGCGGCAAAAACGTCCTTGCGCTCGACCCCGGATTCAGAACGGGCTGCAAACTGGTCTGCCTGAACCGACAGGGAGACCTGCTCTACAACGATGTCATATACGTCGGGCAGGGCGCGGCGAAGACGGCGGAGGCGGCCGCGAAAGTCGCCGCGCTGTGCGAGAGGTTTGAAATAGAGGCGATAGCGGTCGGCAACGGGACCGCGGGGCGCGAGACGGAGGCTTTTGTGCGCTCTCTCAACCTTCCGCAGAACGTGGTTGTGACGATGGTCAACGAGAGCGGAGCCTCCATATATTCGGCGTCGGAAGCCGCGCGCGAGGAGTTCCCCGACCGCGACATAACCGTGCGCGGCGCGGTCTCCATAGGCCGCAGGCTGATGGATCCGCTGGCCGAACTTGTCAAAATCGATCCGCGCTCGATAGGCGTGGGGCAGTATCAGCACGATGTGGACCAGTCGCTGTTGAAGCGCTCTTTGGACGACGTTGTCGTCAGCTGCGTCAACAGCGTCGGCGTCGAGGTGAACACGGCAAGCCGCCAGCTGTTGTCTTACGTTTCCGGCCTCAACGCGGCGAGCGCGGCCAATATCATAGCCTATCGGAACGAAAACGGCCCCTTCGCTTCGAGGGAACAGCTGCTGAAGGTCAAGGGCATCGGAGCCAAGACGTTTGAACAGGCGGCGGGATTTCTGCGCATTCGCGGGGCGAAAAATCCGCTCGACGCCTCCGCCGTGCATCCGGAACGCTATGCGCTTGTCGGCAAAATGGCCGCCGATATGGGGGCGGACGTGGCCGCGTTAATGCGCGATGCGCCGCTGCGCTCCAAGATAGTTCTGCAAAACTATGTCGATGAAAACGCCGGCCTGCCGACCCTCATGGACATAATGCGCGAACTGGCAAAACCCGCCCGCGACCCGCGCGAAAAATTTGAGATATTCCGCTTTGCCGAAGGCGTGCATTCGATCGAGGATCTGAAGGAGTCGATGCGCCTGCCGGGCGTCGTCACAAATGTCACCGCGTTCGGCGCCTTCGTGGACATAGGAGTGCATCAGGACGGATTGGTGCACGTCTCGGAGTTGTCGGATTCGTTTGTGCGCAATCCCTCCGACGTCGTGAAGCCCGGCCAGCGCGTAAGCGTCGCCGTCCTTGAGGTGGATTTGCCGCGCAGGAGAATATCGCTGTCGATGAAGTCCAATCCGCAAAAGCGCGCGAAGTCCGCGGGGGAGTATTCCCAAAGCGGGCGGCCGTCCGCCGGCGGCAAATTCCGAAAGCCTCCGTCGAGCGCGTTCGGCAACTCCTTCGGCGACGCTTTTTCCAAGCTGGGCAACCTGTGATTTTCGCCCGGCGGAACAGCTTGCGGGAGCCTTAATTGCCGCTTTTTCGTTCGCGCGTTTGGGCGTTCCTTGCGCGGGGACTTTTTTCGCAAACGGTATCGGGCGGATTTTTCCAAGCGCGCCTTAGAGGCGCGCTTGCGGGCGTCCGCAGACAAGCTGCGGCAGGCGTCGGAATGCTTGGGAGCGTCGGCGGGATTTTGTTGCGGTAGGCCGCATATCCAGTACGTCTCTTCACATATTCCGCACAGTGTGAAATTCGATTTTATAAAAATGGAACGGAGTTTTGGAAAAGCTTTCGTCCGCCGACGGCTTTTCATTTTTTAATATTATCGACAATGCGCCGATTCGCATTTCAACCCCGCGTCTGTGCCGCCCGTACCGCGCGGGTTCGGGCGAATAAACTTTACAAAGAATCGTCGGCGTAAAGAAATAAAATATACGCCGTTTTTTCCGATTTTTAAAACGCCCGCATAATGCGACGGCACTTCGTCCGACGCCGAGCTTTTGCTTTCGGACGTTGTCGCTCGTTTTTTATATATCCCCCGGCGTCTCCCGCAGGAACCGCGGGCGAAAACTTCGCTCTTTGCCGCCAAACCGCAAACTCAAATGCGCGATTCCCAAGCGGGCGTGCGAATCCGCAGTTTATTCATAGGAGGGCGTCGGCATATTTCGCACGGGTTTGCGCGAATTATCCGCTTGCGTTTTAATTCGCATTTTTGCGCTTGAGCCGCCTCCTGCGGCCGCCAAATTCGGAGCGAAACTTGACAGCGCAACCGCGCGTGTGATAGGATTTGCGCACAAATTAAAATGCAATAAACGGAGGCGGTGCGATGTTTACTGGAATAGTTGAAGGCACGGGGGTTGTGGAATCGTTCAAGGAGCGCGAACAGGCGTGGCTTTTGAAGCTGAGAGTCCCGTCTGAAATAGCGGATTCGATGGCCGAGGGCGATTCGCTGGCATGCAACGGCTGCTGCCTGACCATGATATCCAAGGAGGGCGACACGCTCGGATTCGAACTCTTGGAGGAGACAATTCGCCTGACGTGTTTCGAAGGAGTAAAGGCGGGAGACCTCGTGAATCTGGAGCGTCCGCTGAAGGCCGACTCGCGGCTTGGCGGCCACTTTGTGAGCGGACATGTAGATGCGCGCAGCGTCGTGGACACGTTTGAGCGGCGCGGGAAGAACTATTATTTGAGGGTGGCGGTTCCGGAGGAATTTGCCAAGTACGTAGTCTATAAGGGCAGCATAGCCATAGACGGAATCTCTCTGACCGTGGCGGAGGCCGGCGGCGGATTCCTCGCCGTATGGCTGATTCCGCACACGCTTGAGGTGACGAATCTCAAGAATTGCGCCGCGGGAAAACTCGTGGATTTGGAGTTCGATATACTCGCAAAGTATGTGGAGAAGATTGCGTCGGGGGCGCGCGACAAGTCGCCGTACCAGCCGTAGGGCGGCCGCCGAATGAGGAGGATTCACCTTAAGCTTGCGGCGGTCTGCGCATGGATTGCGCTGGCGTTGCTGTCGGTTTTCGTATTTCGGGATACCGGCGGCTTTTCGGCATTCGAGACTGATCCGCTGTCGGAAGTGGAGCCCAAGATTGCGTCCGGGGTCAGGGTTTGCACGTGGAATCTCCGCAATTACGGAGTGGCCAGGCACTTCGCCGCTGGAAAGTGGAGGGAGCACCCGAAACCGGAATCCGAGCGGGCCGCGATACGCTCAATCTTGAAGCGGATAGACGCCGACATTGTGGTGCTTGAGGAGATGCAGGACAGGGCGTTTCTGATGGACTTGAGGAATTCCCTCCATTCGGAGGGGCTTTCGTACAAATACTGGGCGATAGGCAAAAACGAGGCTCCAATACGCGTGGCGATTCTGTCGAAGCTGAAGCCGGAAAAATTTGTCGACCGCTCTCTTTTGGTTTTCGCGCACGGGGGCGAATTTCGGGCGTCTCCGCGCGGGACGGTCGGGGCGGTTTACAGGTGCGGAAACGTCGAGTGGTCGGTTTACGGATTTCACTTGAAGAGCAAGTACGGCTCAAAAAAGGGCGACGGGGGATTTGCGCAGTTTCGCGCGGCGGAGCTGTCGGCGGCGGTTTCCGAGATGTCGCGCGCCCGGCCTGTGCTCTTGTGTGGAGACTTCAACGACGAGCCTTGCGAAATCTTGAAAACCCTTTCGGGATTCGGTTTCCGCATGGTGGAGCAAAGTGACGCCGACGGCCTTGCGTACTCCTACTTTTGGGCCAAGAAGAACAGGCGGTTTGTGTACGACTGCTTTTATGCGAACGCCAAAATGGAGCCTTTCATAAGGGGAAGGGCGCGCGTGTTCGGCTCGGAAAGCCTTTCGTCCAGCGACCACCGCCCCGTCTATGTGGATTTGGATTTTTCCTCCGGGGCGGATTCGAGCGCGTCAGGAAACTGATTCTCTTTTGCTGATTGCCCGCCGGAGTTATGATTTCGTCCGGTCGCTGCCGAAGCAGGCGTTGCGGCGCGAACGCGGCTTGGCGCGCGTCGAAAGAAGCCGCTTGCGCATTTCCTTCTTTCTGCCGCGCGCGCGCCGTTTGGCCTTTCGGAGGAAGCGGCATTGCGAAGCGCCGGAAAATGCGGGGAGATAGCGCGCGCCAAATTGCGAGGCGCGCGCGCCGTTGCGCGTTCGGGCGTTAGGGTTTGCCTGCGGGATTATTCGCGTCGGAAAAAAATATTTTTTGCAGGTATGATACCCTATATACCAGAAGTATCCAGAAGGCGAGGGCGCACACGATTATTCCGTATGTGCATATCGAGAACGCCATGCGCGCCTGGAGCATTTCCGTTCCGCCCGTCGACGATACCGCAAGACAGTTTATTGCAATCAGCGCGATTGCGGCGATATTGAAAAAGTACCACAGCCCCACCAGCGCGATGTCCGTCGCCGCCGGCTTGCGGTGCAGGGCCGCGAGGCTGGAAGTCAGGACCGCATACATGATCTTCGGCGGGCTTATCAGGTTTACGAACGGTATTATGAAACTGCGCGCCGCAGCCTTGGGCGAATACGGAAACTCTTTGCTGAAGCTGACGGCGTTCCCCGTGCAGGCGACAATCCACGAATATCCGAAAAATACCGCCAATACGGCGAAGGCGAAAGCCGTCAGAAATGTCAGGGGGTCGGCATAAAAGAGTTCGAGATACTTAACCTTCACCAAAGCTTTTGAGCCGAATTTCCCGTCGATGTACTCAAATAGGAAGTTCAGGCGTTCGATTGAGAGGCATATTTTTGCGCAGAATATGACGATAAGCGTTATCAGGGAGGTTCTGAAAAAGGCGTTGCGCAGTCTCAATCCGCGCAGCGAGGCGCTTTCGCGTTTTGAATTTAGCGCCTTGTAAAAAACGCAGCTGCCCAGCGGCGCCCATTCCCTGTTTCCCTGCGTCCAGACGAGCGTGTCTTTGTTTACGATCCCGTCTTCATAGAGCCGCGCGAGCGCCGCGTCGGAAATGGGGCCTTCTTTTGTGTCGTTTTTTACATAGTACCACATGGCGAATGCAACTTGAACAAATTATCCAAAACGCATTAATTACTTCGGGCGGATTTCAAGTCAAATCAAATCGCGTTTGCCGCGCGCCGCGCCGGGAGGGGCGTTTCGGGCGGAATTTCGGCCGGGTTTGGCGCCGCAGGCAAAATCCGATTGCGGACTGGAGGCATTTCTGCGGGGGCGCTTTTTTGTCGGAACCGATTTCGCGCCGGATTCCTGCGCATGGCTTTTTGTTCGCGCGCCTTTTGCGGCAAGGCTCCGAAGGGCGTCGGGAGTGCTTGCGCGCAAGATGTTCCCGGAAGTTCCCCTATTTCCCGATGCAGAAGTTCGAGAAAATTTTGTCCAATATGTCGTTTGAATCGAATCTGCCCACTATTTCCCCGATGCGGTCGAGCGCGCATCGAAGGTCCGATGCGGACAATTCCGCCGGCGCGCCGCCGGCTATTTTTTTGGAGGCCGAGTCGAGGGCGTCGGAAGCCAGCAGAAGGGAGCCTGCGTGCCTTGCGCTGACGAGTATGTCGTCCGCGGCGGCGCGTATGTGGTGCCGCCGTATCGTTTGAACGATTGCCCGCTTGAGCTCTTCGACGCCCTCTCCGGTGCGGCAGGAAATGCGCACGCATTCGTAGCCGGGAAATGCCTGCCGGAAGGCGGAAGATTCGGAATCGGCCCGCATAAGGTCGAGCTTGTTCAGCGCTATGACAGTGTTTTCGGGCGACATTCCCTCGCGCGCGCCGTCCGGAATCGCGGCGGCGGATTCCCCCCCGGAGGCGTCGATTACGAGCAGGCGCATGTCTGCGGAGCGGATTTTTTTCAGCGCAATTTCAACGCCCAGTCCCTCGATTTGCTCCGCGCAATCGCGCAGTCCGGCGGTGTCTATCAGGTTGACGCAGCAGTCTTCGAGCGCGATTTTCTCGCAGATGAAATCGCGCGTGGTACCAGCGTAGGGGCTTACGATGGCCCTGTCCGAGGCTGTCAGGGCGTTCAACAGCGAGGACTTCCCCGCATTCGGCGCGCCCGCAATGACGACGTTTAGCCCGTTGTGTATGAGCGCGGAATACTTTGAAGTGTCCGCCAGCGCCCGCATGTCTGCCGATAGGCTTCGGCACGTTTGAAGAAGTTTGGATTTGTCCTCCGGGGGGAGGTCGTCCTCCGGGAAGTCTATATACGCCTCCGCCAGCGCGCATGCGTCGAGGAGCTTTGAGCTGAACAGGCCTATTCTGCGGCCGAGCTCTCCGTCCAGCTGCCTTTGGGCGGCTTCGAGCGCGCGCTTGCTGCGCGCGCCAATTACGAGCGCGACGGCTTCGGCCTGCGAGAGGTCCATTTTGCCGTTCATGAACGCGCGCCGGGTGAAGTCGCCGGGCTGCGCCGGCTCGCATTCGTTTGCGAAGAGGTCTTGTAGAATGTTTTGGACTATGAACAGGCTTCCGTGGCAGCATATTTCCGCGCAGTCCTCTCCGGTGTAGGAGGCGGGCGCCTTGAAGAACGTCGCCAAGACGTCGTCCAAAATTTCGCCGTCGGAATTTTTGTATTTTGCGCGGACGGCGGTGCGCGCGGCGGGGCGGTCCAATCCCAACGCGCGTTCGAGGACGCGCGGCACGTTCGGGCCGCTTATCCTGACGATTGCTATGGCGGCCTCCGAATTGCCGCTTGCCAATGCAGCGATTGTCGAGCTCATTTTTTCGTCCTGCGCAGCCTGACTACGGTCGTTATTGCGACGGCTCCGATGCAGAACGCCGTTCCTCCGATTGCGGCGGCGTCTATGTGGGCCTTGAATTTTGTCGAGCCGGTCTGCGCGTCGAAGTCGATGGGCTGTTCCCGCTGCCACGGCGTCATGCCGGAGTAAAAGTATGCGAACGCCGCCAAATACGCCGCGATTCCGATCGCCGCGCAGCAGGCCAACAGGAGGAGTTTTTGTCCGGCTGGAAAATTTTTCGACATGCTACTTTTCCCGCTTTCCGGTTCTGGCCGCGATTGCGGCGTCGACGAGGGCCTTGTCCAGGCGGTCGCCGCTTTTGATTCCGTTTTTCCCAAACCAGCCCGCGTTGGTTTCGAGGCAGTACGCAACGTTGTCGCCCGCCGAACGGACGGGGTCGAGGTTGTGCGGATAGAGCTTTTCCACTCCGAGCAGAATCCCGTCTTTGTCGAAGAATCCGATGTCGAGCGCAATGAATGTGTCCTTCATCCAGAACGACGCGCGCTGCGGGGCGCGGTAGACGAAGAGCATTCCGCGGTCCTGCGGAAGGCTCTTGACGAACATCAGCCCCTGCGCCTTTTCCCCGTCGGAGCAGGCGACGCGCGCAAGAAAGCTCTTTTGGCCGATGCGCATGGGAAAGAGCGCCTCAAACGGCGCGGGCGCGGGCGGTTGGGGCGAGCATGAGGCCGAAAACACAGCCGCGGCCGCAACGGCTGCAATTGCGCATATTGTGCGAAAAGTTTTCATCGAGTTTTAGGCTGTACACGCCCCGCCAAATCGCAACAATATTTTGGGAGTGAAAAAGTCGAAGAGAGAAATTTTGCTATACGGAGCCTCAAGGACGGACTCCGATATTTTGTACTTTTGCGAGGCATTTGTGCCCGATCCGTTTTTCGCGTTCACGCTGGGCGGCAAGAAGTGCGCCCTGCTGAACGCCCTTGAGGTCGGGAGGGTCGGGGGCGATTCCGCGCTCGACAGGATATTCGACGCCACAAAGGCGTCGCTTGCGCTTTCGAAGAAGCTCGGCCGGCCGGTCGACGAGTGCGACGTTGCGGCGGCGGTGCTCAAGTCTGCGGGGGTTGCGTCCCTGCTTTTGCCGGGGCGGTTTCCGGTGGCCTACGCCGACAGGCTCGCGTCGGCGGGGTTCGACCTTGAGATTTGCGCGGGCGAGATATTCCCAAAGCGCGCGCTCAAGACCGCCGCGCAACAAGCCCGCATAAAATCCGCAAACGCCGTGGCCGCGCGCGGCTTCATGGCGGTGGAGACCATTTTGCGGCAGTCGGAGATTTCGGGCGGAAAAATTGTCTGGCGCGGCGCGCCGCTGACCAGCGAGATTCTCATTGCGGAAATAGAAAAGACGGCGGTGGAAAACGGAGCCGACGCCCTCGATACGATTGCCGCCTCCGGCGTTCAGGCCTGCGACCCGCATGAGCGCGGCCGCGGCGAGATTGCGCCGAATTCGCTTATCGTCGTGGACATATTCCCGCGCATGAGAGACTCCGGATACTACGGCGACATGACGAGAACCTTCCTGAAGGGCCGTCCCACGACCGCGCAGGAGAAGCTGGTCGAGACCGTCGCAAAGGCGCAGAAGATCGCAATAGACGCGCTCGGCGACGGCGTGGACGGCATGCGGGTGCATAAGGCGGTCGAGAGTTTTTTTGAAAAAAATTCCTACAAGACATTCGAGAAGGGCGGCAGATGGTGCGGGTTCTTCCATTCCACCGGGCACGGCGTGGGGCTCGACGTTCACGAGGCTCCGTCTCTCGGCCGCCGGGAGTGCATTCTCAGGCGCGGAAACGTTGTGACGGTCGAGCCCGGATTGTACTATCCGGAAATAGGCGGGTGCAGGATAGAGGACACTCTCGCCATATGCAAGGGCGGCGCGAAGTACCTGTCAGAGTACGGCTACGGCTGGGTCATTCCGTGAGGCGGAATGCGGCGGCTTGCGGGCGTTGCGCGGGGCGGTTTTGCCTTAAGCCCGCCGGGGCGGGATTTCGCCTGCCGAAGCGCATTTGAAAAATGTTGCAATGCGCTCCGCGTTGGACAGCATTTTGCGCATATGGCAAAAATATTTTTGTGCGCGATTCTCTCCCTGTTGGCTTTGCGGGCGTCGGCGGACGGCTTTACCGAACTGTTCGACGAGCGCGCCAAGTGCGCGGTGACTGTGAAGTTCATTCTGGAGACGGAGGAGGAGCGCACGCAAGTTGTGCTGACCGGAACGCTGATGAACGATGAGGGCGTGGTTCTTCTTCCGCCCGGCGAGGTTCCCGGCGTCCCGTCGAGATGCTTCAAGGATTTCAGGGTGTTCGTCCACGACGGGGACGCGGACGGCTATCCGGCGGAGTTTCTCGGCGCGGAAAACCTCGTGGGGTTCGGGTTCGCGCGCATAAAGGGGCCGCTGCCGGACTGCATGGTCGCGTGCTCGAAATTCGAGAGGGCGAAGTTTGAAACCGGGCAATTTTTGTGGGGCGTCGGGATTGCGTCGGAGGAAAATTCGTATTTGCCGTACTGCCTGCGCAGTTATGTGTCGCTCAGAAATCCGGCGCAGATTGAGGTCGGCAATATGGGCGAACCCGTGGGCGGAGTGGGTTGTCCGGTGTTCGACTCGAAAGGCAGGATAGTCGGCTGCGCGCTCTCGCGCGAGAGGGTCGAGAGGCTCATGATTCTTCCGGACTCGAACCGTTTGAGCGTCGGCTTGATAGGCTCAAATTCCGCCGCAATAGTCTCCATTGCCGACGCCGACGCCGCGCTTGGGCGCATTCCGAAAGATCCCGACGGCGATCCGTACGGCTGGCTCGGCATTGTCGGCATAAGATTTCTGAAAAAGGACGTTTCGAAATTTTTGGGGATTACCGACAAATTCGGGCTTGTGATAAGCGACATAATAAAGGATTCCCCCGCCCGGAAGGCCGGCCTGCGCAAGGGCGACATAATAGTCGGCATGAACGGCAAGCCGCTCGAACGGCTGAACTCCGACAACGACTCCCGCGAAAAGTTCGTGATGGCGCTGCGCGCCGCAAAGCCGGGGGAGAAAATCTCCCTTTCGGTCATTCGAGAGGCCGGCGGGGAGGAGACGGTTGAGGTCGTCATGGGCGAGTCTCCCCGCGATTCGCGCAAGGCGGACTTCAAATATTTTCGCAGGCTCGGCTTCTCCGTTGCGGAGTCGACTATGAACGACGCCATCGCGCGCAGAATCCTCGACGGCCTTCCGGACTTTCCCATTGTCAGATTCGTCAAGCCGAACAGTCCCGCCAGTTCCGCCACTCCCGCTCCACTCTCCGAGGGCGACGTAATACGCGAGATAAACTCCAAGCCCGTAAAGACTTATTCCGAGGCCGTCGAAATGCTGTCGAAGATAAACGCAGACGAGGGCGTCAAGGAGGCCGTCATTCTCGCGGAGGGCTTTCGGGAGACGAAGGTCGTAAAAATCAAACTCGACTGATTTTGAGATGCAGACGTTGCCTAAACTTAAGCTGAAGCGCGCGCCGTTTGCGTTGGCGGCGGCGGGTTGCCTTTTGTTTGCCGGCGCGCATGCGCATGCGGACGCGCCGGAGGCGGACTACGACCGCATCGCCGCGGCGATGCGGGAGGCTACGTCCGCGCGTCTGAAGCTCGCCTCCCAACGCCGCGCCGCGGCATTGGAGGAGGCGAAGCGCGCGCAGTTGGAGAGGGCGTACGACGAAAAGATAAGCTCGATGAAGTCCGAGCTCGCCGGCCTCAAGAAGTCGAATGCCGAGGCCGCCGCGCGTTCGGCGGCGCTGGAAAAAAGGCTGTCGGACGCGGCCGTTTTGCTTGCGGAATTGGACGCCCTTTGCGACGCGCGTTTGCGCGGGCTGTTTTCAAATCCGCTCTCAAAGCGCGCGCTTGAGAAAAGCGGAATCGAGATTCCCGGAGACGCCGAACTTAAAGACTTGGACGCCGCGCAAAAGTGTTCCCTATTGCGCGCATGCCTTGAGGCGCTGCTGCGCGAAGACTCAAAACTTGTATCCGAAAACGGCGCGGTATCGTGCGGGATTTGGACGCGCCTTGAGGTTTCCGACCGCAGGCTGGAGGACGGGGTTTACGCCGCGCGCGTCGTGCGATCGGGCGCGGAAGCGGGCGTGCGGACGGGCGCGAAAACGGGTTTGAAAGCGGGCGCGGAGCCGAAGGGGGGCAAATGAGAATTTATCTCGCAATGGCGGCGTTCCTCTTTCATCAGGCGTTTGCGTTTGCCGCGTCGCCTGCTGCGGAAACGGCGGAGGCGGAGCGGCGTGCGGCCGTCGCGGAATACGCCGAATTTGAGCGCGGGCGATCGCGCGCGGACGCCGAACATGCAGAAAGAGTCGCGCGTTTGCGCGCGGAGTGGAAATCGCTTTCGGAGGAAATTTTGCGCGAGCGAAAACGCGCCGCGGAAATTTCCGCAATGGCGTCCGAAGCGGGAAAAGTGTCGGCCGATTCGGAGAGAATATCCGCGTCTGCGTCCGCATTAGAGGCTGCGCTCGGACGCGCGCCGGGCTATTCGCCCGCGCTGAAGTCCTCCGTCGAACGCTTTGCGCGCGCGGCGGACGAGGCCGGACTTGCGATGCTCTCGCCGGAGCGTTCGGGGGCGGAAGCGGAGGTTGAGGATTCGTCGGGAGCCAAAGTCCGCGGCGAGATGTTCCGCGTGGGCGCGTTCAAGTATTTTATCGGAGACGGCCGCGCGGGAATGGTGTCCGACGACTTCAGGCTCTACGGGGAGGGCTTTTCGGACATGATTTCCTCGTTTAGGCGCGGGGAGGGGAGCGAATTGCCTGCGGATTTGAGCGGCGGGAAATTCATGCGCTCCCAGTTCGGCCCGCGGGGGATTGTCGGGGAAATAAAGGTGGGCGGAATCTGGATGTATCCGATTCTGTTTTTCGGCGCGATTTCCCTGTTCGTGTGCGCGTTTAAAATTCCCTTCCTCTTCGGGTTGGGAAGGCTGGACAAGAACGCATTGCAGAGGGCGTTCGCATCTCTCGACGGCGGGGACGCAGAGCGGTCGAAGACGCTTTGCGCGGCCGTTGGGCAGCCCTACGGACCGATGTTGGAACGCCTCTTGGCGGCGCGGAATCTCGGCGCGCCCCAGCTGGAGGAGCTCTCATACGAATACATGCTTGAGGCCGGCAGCAGGCTCTTTTCCGGATTGTCCGTCCTGTCGGTGACGGCGGCGGTTGCGCCGCTTTTCGGGCTGTTGGGGACGGTGACGGGAATCATAAAGACCTTCGGCGGCCTTTCGCTCCACGGCGCGCAGCAGGCGCAGTCAATAAGCGCGGGCATAAGCGAGGCGCTCATAACTACGGAATACGGGCTTGTGGTGGCGATTCCCGCGTTTGTGGCGCACGCGCTTTTGTCGCGCCGCGCGAAGGCCGTGATGTCGGACATGGAGAAGGCGGCGTCGGCCTTCATAGGCAAAGTTTCATAATGGATTTTCTCGGCTTGTTTGCGCAGACATTCAAGAGCGGCGGCGCGCTGATGTGGCCGCTGGCGGCTCTCGCGCTCTACATGTATTGGCTCGGCTTCGGGACGTGCCTGCGCATGGGCAGGTGGAACAAAATCTGCGCGAGCGATCGCATGTTTTCGCCGGCGTACGAGAAGTTCGTGTCGGAGGAATTTTTCGGCGGTCAGCTAAGCGGCGGCGAATTGTGCCGCTGCGCCTACGCCCCGGAGAGCGCGAAGAAGTATTTTTCCGCGCTCCGGTTAAAACTCATGTCGGGTTCGGACAGAAGGCTGAAAACCCTGAAGATACTCTCCGGCGTCGCGCCGCTCATCGGGCTGTTGGGCACGGTCTGCGGAATGACGCTTTCGATTGCGTCGGCGGGCGTGGATTCTTCGGAGGTGGCGTCGGGCGTGTCGGCCGCGCTGGTGACGACGCAGGCGGGGCTTGTGGTGGCGATTCCCGCGTGGATTATGGCGATGGTCGCGGCGGCGCAGTCGCAAAAGCTTCTGATAAATCTCGCCCGCCGCGAGGCGGCGGTAATAACCGGGGGGCTGTCGTGAGTTTTCGCCGTCCGAGATTTCAGGAAGAGGAGGAGGCGCAGGCGATAAACATCTCTCCGCTGATAGACGTCATATTCATACTGCTGATTTTTTTCATAGTGACGATGGAATTTGCCGACTCTGCGGCCATGAAAATCGACGCGCCGAAATCTTCGCAGACCGAGGCGGCGGATCCCGACGCGCCGGTTGTCGTCATAGACGCCGATTCAAATTTTATCTTGGACTCCGCGCGCCTCGACGCCTCCGGGCTAAGGGTCGCGCTGGCGCGCAGGCTGTCGGGCGGGAGAGCGGGAGCGGTGGTGCTTAGGGCCGACTCGCGCGTTCCCGTGGACAGGCTGGTCGAGGCCATGGAGTGCGCCAAATCTGCGGGCGCGCGGGCCATATACGTTTCGACGGACAAAAAATGAAGGCGGATTTCGACATGCCGGCTGCACACTGGCGCAGCTTCCTTTTGGCGGCCGCGCTTGCGGCGTGCGTCTTTGCGATTTTGCCGCTGTCGATTGTCGCGGGGCGAAAGGGGCGAAATTCGTCGGAGGCTTCCGCAGTGCGCGCGATTCCGATTAAGGCGCTTCCGGTCGGGGAGGCTGCGAAGAGCAATCCCTCCTCTTCGGGCATTCCCGCGTTGCGCGCTCCGGATTTGGGGGGCGCGCATGTCCCGTTGCGATTTGCGGAGCCGAATGCGAATCCGGACTTTTCCTCCCTCGCCGTTTCCGCTCCTGGATTGACGGGGGACTTTTCGGGCAATTTTGAATTTGCCGATTTCAAAGCGGCGCCCGCAAGTCCGGAGGCCGTGACATTCGAGCTTTCGGAACTCGACAGGATTCCGCGGCGCATTTTTGCAGCGCGGGCAAAGTATCCGCCGGAGCTTTTGAAGCGCGGCATCGAGGGGGAGGTTCGCCTTTCGGTGCTCATTTTGGAGGACGGCTCGGTGGAGGTCGAGGGCGTGGAGCGTTCGACGGATTCGCGCTTTGAGGCCTGCGCAATCGAGGCGGCCGCGTCGCTTAGGTTTGAGTCTCCGACAAAAAACGGAAAGGCGGCGCGCGCGCGATTCATACTGCCGGTTCCGTTCAGGATTTTGAAATGAAAAAGTTTTTGGCAACATTGTTCGCGCTTGCGCTGTCGGCGTCGCAGTCGGTTTTTGCGGCGGACTTTTCGCACATAGGGGCGCCGTCGGTTTCAAAGCGGGAGGCGTCGGTTCTCGCGCGCGCGTCGAAGGCGCAGGAAGAGAGCGTTTCAAAGGCGGCGGATATTCTCGAATCGGCCGCTATGGAGGATTGGGCCGGCGCGCCCGTGTTCTTTAACTTGGGCAATCTGCGCTGGCGCGAGGGCGATTTTACGGCGGCTCGGAAGGCGTACGAGCGCGCGGTGGAGAAGTCGCCGTCGTTTTTTCAGGCGCGCAAGAATTTGGGAATAGTCCAATTCAAGCTGGGCAAATTCGACGAGGGCTTTGAGTCGCTCGTCGGCGCGCTGGCTCTCTGCGGGGGCGCCGACGCGCAGATACTTTCCCTTATGGCTTCCAGGCACGCGGAGACGGGCGACTTCGCAGCGGCCCTTGCCTGCTGCAATTCGGCTTTGGCGTACGACCCCGGAAATGTCGGAAACCTGCGCATTATGCTGGGCTGTCTGGCGGGGCTTGAAAGGTGGGGCGAATGCGCGTTCTTGGCGGAAGTTCTGCTGCGCAAAGACCCTTCCGACGCCGCGGCATGGCGCGCGCTCGCGCGCTCGAAATGCGAGTTGGGTGACGATGCGGGGGCGATTTGCGCCCTCGAATCCGCGCGAGCCGCGGGCGCGGGGGACGACTCCTTCGGGAACGTTCTCGCGGGGCTCTACGTCAAAAATTTCTCGCCCGAGCGCGCCGAAAAAATATACGCCAACCTGAAGGATAAAAAAGCGCGCGAGGCCGGACTTTTAAATTGCGCCAAGGCGTATTACGCGCTGTCGGAATACGCGGAGGCCGGGAGGCTGTGCGCGAAACTCGAAAGCGAATCCTCTCCGGACGCGGCGTTGTTGCGCGCGGCGTGCGCGTCGGCCGGCGGCGACTTTTCCGCGGCGGAAAAATATCTGCGGCAGGCGCGCCTGGCAAATCCGCAGGATCTGCGCCTGGCTTTTGAATTGGCGCGGACGCTGGCCGATTCCGGCGCGCATGTGGAGGCGGAGCGTCTCTTTGGCGAATGCCTGTCCGACCCGTCTTTGCGGGAGGCGTCCATGTACGGCAGATTGAGAATCGCCGCCGCGCAGTCCGATTTGCCCGAAGCCGTGCGGCGGGCGCGCTCTATCGCCAGGGCGTATCCCTCCGACGGGATTTCGGAATACCTCAACTACCTTGAAAAAATTTGCGAAGATGTGGAAAAGTCCCCACGATAGAAAATTGCCCGAATTCGGCGAGCGCGTGCTGATAATGGGAGTCCTGAACGTCACGCGCGACTCCTTTTCCGACGGCGGAAAATTTTTCTCCGAGCGCGACGCGCTCGCCCATGCGGAGGAAATGGCCGCGGCGGGCGCGGACATAATAGACGTTGGCGCGGAATCCACGCGCCCCGGAGCGGAGGCCGTAGGCGAGAGGGAGGAGATGGAGATTGTCGTATCCCGCATAGCCGCGCTGCGCTCGACAACGGACATTCCGATTTCCGTAGACACATACAAGCCGTCGGTCGCCCTTGCGGCCGTGGAGGCCGGCGCGGACATAATCAACGACGTTTACGCGGTTCGAGATTCCGGCTCCTTCGGCGCGCCCTATCCCATGGCCGCGGCCGCGGCCGCTTGCGGCGCGCCGATTATCGTCACTTGCAACGACAGAAACGCGCGGAAGGAGGGGGATTTTTGGACCCGTCTGAAAGTCTCCTTGCGGACGCTGATAGAAGACTCGATGGGCGCAGGCGTTGCGCGGACGCAGATTGTGGCGGATCCCGGCGCGGGTTTCGGCAAGTCGCCGGAGGAGAATTTTGAGATTGTCCGCCGCATGGGGGAACTGAGGGAACTTGGAGTTCCGCTGTTGCTGGGCGTGTCGAGAAAGTCTTTCATAAGGGAGGCGGTCGGTCCGTCGATTCCCGCGCTGGACGCGGCGACTGCGGCCGTAAGCGGATATGTCGCGGCGAACTTTTCGGCGGACATATTGCGCGTCCACGACGTCGCCTCAAGCGTTGCGGCGGTGCGGGCGTGCTCAAAACTTTTCAAAAGAAAAACGCATGGATGAGATTGTAATAGAGGGTTTGAAGCTTGTCGGCCGCCACGGCTGCGAGGCGTTTGAACGCGACTCCGAGGGGAAATTCGAAGTGTCGCTTAAACTTCGGCTTCCGCTGGAGCGCGCGGCCGCGACGGACGAGCTTTGCGATACGATAGACTATCCCGCGGCGATGGCCGTGGCGGAGGGCGTCTTTGCGGGCGAGAGCGTGAGGCTGGTCGAAAGGCTCGCCGACAAAATCGCCGAACGCCTGTTTGTGCGCTTCGGAAATCTTTGTTCCGTGGAGGTCGAAGTCGCCAAAATCGGTGTCAATGTAGGGTATGAGTATTCAAAAGTCGCCGCGAGAATATCGCGCGACAGAAGCTTCTATATAAAATGAGACATTCCAAAAAAGTAGTGCTCGCGCTGGGTTCCAATTTGGGCAACCGGCGCGAAAATCTGGCTGCGGCGCTCGGCATGATCGGAGATTTCTGCCGGGTGGCCTATTGCTCCAGAATATACCAGACGCCGCCGGTCGGATACGCCGACCAGCGCGATTTTCTCAACGCGGCTCTCGCGGCGGAGACCGACTGCGACCCGTTTGAGCTTCTGGCCTTGTGCAAGGCGCTCGAATCGAAAATCGGCAGGAGGGCGACGTTCAGAAACGGCCCGCGCGCGATAGATATCGACATCATATTCTATGGCGATTTGTCGTTTGAAGAGGAGGGGCTGACGCTGCCGCACCCGCGCTGGAGCGAGCGCGATTTCGTAAAAACTCCGCTGCTGGATTTGTTTGAAAGCGGCGCGCTGGCGTCCGGCTTTCCCATAGGAGTGCGCGAGATTTTGGAGCGCACGGCGAGGGCGTTTGCGCCCTATTCGGCATTTTAGGCTATGGAAGCGGGAACGCTGTTTGTAGTGGCAACGCCCATAGGAAATATGGACGACCTTTCGGCGCGCGCCGCCGACGCGCTGAAGTCGGCCGGCATCGTGGCCTGCGAGGATACGCGGGTGACGGGAAATTTGCTGAGGCGCCTGGGGGTGTCGGCGCAGATGTTCGTGTATGAGGATTCCCGCGAGCGCGCGGCGGCTCCCGCGCTCCTGAAAAAGCTTCAGGAAGGGGTCGATGTCGCTCTGGTAAGCGACGCCGGCACGCCGTGCCTGAGCGATCCCGGCTTCAGAATAGTCCGCGCGTGCAGGGCCGCCGGAGTGCCCGTCGTTCCGATTCCCGGCCCGTGCGCATTTGTGTCGGCCTTGTGCGCGTCGGGCCTGCCGAGCGACTCGTTCTTGTTCGCCGGATTTCTGCCGCCCAAAACTTCGGTGAGAAAAAACTTTTTTGAAAGGCACAGGGACTTCGGCCGCACGCTGATTTTTTACGAATCCCCGCACCGAATCGAGAAGTTCGTCGACGACGCTTTGGAGGTTTTCGGCCCCGAAAGGACCGTGTGCGTGGCGAAGGAAATAAGCAAGGTGTTCGAGCGGTTTTTTGTGGGGAGACTCTCGGACGTGGCGCGCGATTTAAAGGCTTCGTCGTTGAAGGGCGAGTTCGTCGTCATCGTGGCTCCGGAGGGCTTCGCGCTATGAACAGGCTGTCTGTGGACATCGGTTCGAATACGGCAAAGTGCCTGTTGGCGGATACGAAGGGGGGAAGGTGTGTCCGCATTTGGGAGGATACGGTCGACTGCCGCATCTTGGGCGGAGGAGGTTCGCTCGTCCCAAACGCCGCCGAACTCGTTTCGGGCGCGATTCGCAGGTTCGTGTCCCATGCGGAAAATTTGGCGGGCGAAATGGAGGCGCTCGTGACGGCGACGTCGGCAATGAGAGACGCGCCGGAGGCCGCCGAAGTCGCAGAGCGCGTCCGCAGGAATACCGGCTACGCCGTGAGGATTCTTTCGGAATACGAAGAGGCGAAATACTCGTATCTGGGCGCGATGGGGGACGAGCTTATCCCCGCCGCCGACTGCTACGCCTTCTTCGACTTGGGAGGCGGCAGCTTGGAGGTCGCCTTTGGCGGAAGGTTTGAAATGTCGTCGGCCTTCAGCTTTCCGGTCGGCGCAGTCGCCATGACGCGCAGGTTTTCTTGCGGCGACGGCGGCGGTTGCGCGATGGAAAGTCTGGCGGATTTTTTGCGCGGAGTTTTCGATTCGTCAAAGTTGCCGCGCATTCGGGCTGGAGGGATTCTTGTCGGCACGGGCGGCGCGGTCGCGGCGGCGCGCCTGATGAAGGCAAAGTGCGGCTTCGCCGGGGCGGAAAACGAGCTCTCCGCGGGCATGATAGGCGAGATGGCGCGCATTTTGAACGCGTTGCCCGTGCGGGAGCGCGCGTCGACATATTCCATTCCCCAGTCCCGCGCGGACATAATAGTTGCGGCCTTTGTCGTTTTGGAGACTTTGATGCGCTCATTGGGCGCGGAGATTTTTTTGCAGACCTTCCGCAATCTTCGATACGGCTTAGTGTGCGCGGATTGTCTCTGGAAGGGTTCCGATTGAATTGCCGTTGGGCCGCCGTTTTTTTCGCGGTAGATAAAGTTTTTGAATTTCTGCGAAATCCGCCGCTGGAACGTCTGGGAAAAGCTAATTGGCGCGTCGGGTTTGAGCGTTCGGCGTTTCGAAAGATTTTTTTGCGCCTTCGGCAATCTTCGGCACGGCTTGGTGTGCGCGGATTGTCTTTTGTCTTTTTGAAGTGCGGTTGCTTTTTGAAATGTTGCGTGGCGGGGCGACAATTTCGTGAGAAAGCCGGCGGGTGTTTTATTTGCTTATGCGCGTTCAATCATTGCGGGCATTTATACCGTATCGTGAAGTTTGGTTTTGGAAAAATGAAATGGGATTTGGAAAAAGGTTCTTGGGAGAGGCGTTGCAAGGGCCTTCAGGGAAGGTTGCAAGAACGCCTAAGCTTATGTTAAACTTGAAGCAGGGCAAAACCTTTCCAAATCTTATTTCGTTTGGGGGCGGCGGCGCAAAAAGTTTCCAAACTCAAACCCGGCCGGCAAGCCCGCCCCAAGGCCTTTAATTTCCCGCAATTTCCCGTTTCTCAATCGCATCTTTCAAACGCCAATACGAAAAGCTTGTCCGTCTGCGCGAGAGGTAAAAAAAGTTGAAGCAAAAAGGAGTGGAATATTTGGCGCGCGGAGGTTTTGGGCGCACTGCCGGGCGTCTGTCGGGGCGCGCAACGCGGCGCGGGGTAGGGGGTACTGTTTGGAAATTCGTTTTGCGCGCATGCAATATCGCATGGCGGCGCGCCGTTATTTCGGCTTTCTTCCTCGCGCGGGCGTTTTCACGAAACGGTCTGGTTTCTTTCAATCCAAGCTTGTTCCGCAAAACTTTTTGAAAAAATTTTTTTTCAACGTCCGGACAAATCCGCAATGTATCGGCGTCCGCAATTTTTTTCAAAAAATCTTTCGGCTTTGCGCCGGGGAGGCGGCGTTTCGGCCGGCCTGCGTTTGCCGTGCCGCCGCGCTATTTTGTTCGGCTCGTTCTCTTCAAGAATTGCGCCCCTTCGCCGAGCGCGCGGTTGAAGGCCTCGTCCATTCCGGGCATTGTCAGGTATATGTGGGTGGCGCCGGCAAGTTCCACATGGCGGGTCTTTGCTCCGGCCTGCGCAAGTTTGTCGGCAAATCTGCGCCCCTGATCCCTCAAAATGTCGAAGCCGGAAGTAAGAATCAGCGTCGGCGGAAATTGCGGAAGGGTGGAGTAGTTCTCAGGAGAGGCGGCGCGGCGTTGGTTGTGCGGAATATAGGCATCGAAAAATGCGTCCATCAGCAGCGCGTCGAGCGCGTATCCGCGGGCGTAGAGCTTGTAGCTTTCGTCGTTGCCGCAATCGTTCATCGCCGTCACGGGGTAGTACATGAGCAGTCCGCGCGGCGGATTTTTTCCGGCCTTTATCCGCGCGTCGGCCACGGCCGCCGACAGGTGGCCTCCTGCGCTGTCGCCCCCGACGAATACGCAGTCCGGATTTATTCCGAATTTTTCGGCGTTTTCCAAAATCCATTCAAATGCCGCCAGGGAATCCTCCTCCGCCGCGGGGTGTTTGTGTTCCGGAGCCAGGCGGTAGTCGATTGCGCAAACCGCGCATTCCGCCTCCAGCGCAAACTTTTGGCAGAAGAGCTCGCACGATTCTATCGCCCCGATTGTCCACCCCCCGCCGTGCAGGTAGAGCAGCGCGGGAATGCGCACTTTGGAGCGCGAATCCGGAATGTAGAGGCGCGCGCGAATTTGGAAGGCTCCGGAAGGAATTTCGGCGTCGATGCGGTTTAATCCGTCCAAATGCGGCGTCTTTATCAGCCTAAGCGAGCGCAGAATGTTCAGCCGCTTGCCGTTTCCGCCAATCGCCTCGACGATGGCGGCGGACATGTTTTCGGCGTAATTGGGCGCGATTTTCGATATGTAGGCCTCGGCCTCCTTTGATAGGCCTTCGCCGCAGGTTGTTTGCGTGAAATATTCGCTGTCCGTCATTGTTGGATAAGTATGGGTTAAAAAGTCGACCGACGCCTTGCGTCCGCCACGGGCGAAACGTTATGGCGCAGCGCGGGAAGGGGCAGTATTAAACGATGTAAAACACACCCCCCTCCCGGCGTCCGCAAGCGCATGCCGATTCTCTTTGGCCGAAATCTTTTTTCAAGAGCCGACTATTCGTCGGATTCGGATCCGGCGGCCGCTTCGGGAGCGTCGTCGTGGGTGTCGATAATCTTGCAGATTCCTATGAGCTTGTCGCCTTCGGCAAGATTTATGAGGCGCACGCCCTGCGTTGTTCTGCCTATTACGCGAATCCCCTTAACCGGCGAACGCACGGCCTGTCCGTCGTGGGTGAACATCATTATTTCGTCGTCCTCCCTGACGGACAGCGCGCCGGCAACCCCGTGGGTCTTTATGGCTATCACGCCCGACCCGCCGCGGTTTTGCACGCGGTATTCGTCGTAGCTGGAGCGTTTGCCCTGTCCGCGTTCGCCGGCTATGAGCAGCGTGGAGTTGGGATCGGCTATGACGATCGCCTTCACGCAGTCGTTGTCCTTCTTGAGCGTCACGCCGCGCACGCCGCGCGTGTTGCGCCCCTGCGCGCGCAGGTCGGACTCGTTAAAGCGTATGGACATGCCCGCGTGCGTTATGAGAATGACGTGGTTGTCGGCCTGCGCGAGCACCGCCCCTATCACGTCGTCGCCCTCGTCCAAATTGATTCCTATTATCCCGCCCTTGCGGCAGTTCTTGTATTCCGACAAAATCGTCTTCTTCACGACGCCGTTTTTGGTCGCCATGATGATAGTCTGGTTTTCGTCGTCCAAATTCTTCACGCATATCATGGCGGCGACTTTCTCGTCGCTCTTCAAATCCAGCACGTTCTTTATCGAACGCCCCTTCGATATGCGCGAGCCCTCCGGTATCTCGTAAACCTTCTCGACGTACACGCGCCCGTTGTTCATGATGAACATGATGTAGTCGTGCGTGGAGGCGGTGAAGATGTGCTCTATGAAATCTTCGTCGTACTGGCCGCTTCCTATTACGCCCTTGCCGCCGCGCTTTTGCGAGCGGTAGGCGCTCACGCTCGTGCGCTTGATGAAGCCGTTGTGGGACACCGATATTATGCAGCCCTCGTTGGCGATTATGTCCTCCATCTTGAATTCGCCCTCGGCCGCCACGAGCCTTGTGCGCCTGGGCGACGAGTATTTCTCGCGCATCTGGCGCAGCTCCTTCTTGATGACCGAAAGCAGCTTTTTTTCGTTCGCCAAAATCGAATTGTACTCCTCTATGAGCTTCATCAGCTCCATGTATTCCTTTTCGATTTTTTCGCGCTCAAGCCCCGTCAGCTGGTGCAGGCGCAGGTCGAGAATCGCGTTGGCCTGGCGTTCGGAGAGCGGGTATTTCTCGATGAGTTTCGAGCGCGCCTCCTCGCGGTCTTTGGAAGCCCTGATTATTTTGATGAAGTCGTCCAGATTGTTCAGCGCGATTTTGTACCCTTCGAGTATGTGCGCGCGGTCTTCGGCCTTGCGGAGCAGAAACTGCGTGCGGCGGAAAATCACCTCGCGCCGGTGCTCGATGTAGCATTCGAGCAGCTCCTTTATGTTCATCTGCTTCGGCCTGTTGCGGTCGAGCGCCAGAAGTATCACGCCGAACGACGACTCCAGCTGGGTGTGCTTGAACAGCTTGTTCATTACCACGCGGGGCGACTCCCCGCGCTTCAGTTCCACAACCACGCGCGTGTTCTCGTCGGATTCGTTGCGAATGTCGCTGACTTCCGTCAGAACCTTGTCCGCAACCAACTGCGCTATGCTCTCGACCAGCGAGTTGCGGTTTACGTTGTAGGGAATTTCGGTTATTACTATCTGCTCCTTGCCGTTCTTCAGCTCCTCGACGTTCGCCACGCCGCGCACCTTCACTATGCCGCGGCCGGTCTTCATGTAGCTCTCTATGCCGCTCTTGCCGACTATCTGGCCGCCCGTCGGGAAATCCGGCCCCTTGATGACCTCCATCAGGCGCGCCATGGGAACGGCCGGATCGTCTATGAGCATGCAGATTCCCTCTATCAGCTCGTCCAAATTGTGCGGCGGAATGTTCGTGGTCATGCCCACGGCGATACCGGTCGACCCGTTCAATAGCAGCGCGGGAAGCGCGGCGGGAAGCACCGTAGGCTCGGTCGCGGTCTCCTTGTAGTTCGGCGCAAAGTCGACCGTGTCGCTGTCGATGTCGGCCAGCAGGTCTTCGGCGGTCTCGGCGAGCTTGCACTCCGTGTAGCGGTAGGCCGCGGGAGAGTCGCCCTCTATCGATCCGAAGTTGCCCTGCGGTATCACGAGCGGATAGCGCATAATCCAGTCCTGCGCAAGGCGGGTGAGGGTGTCGTATACGGACGAATCGCCGTGCGGGTGGTAGTTCTTCAAAACTTCGCCGACCACGCCGGCGCACTTGTCGAACGCCCTGTTGTGCAGCAGGCCCTCGCGGAACATCGCGTACAGAACGCGCCTCTGGACGGGCTTGAGGCCGTCGCGCGCATCGGGCAGGGCGCGCGATATGATCACCGACATGGAATAGTCGATATACGCGCTCTGCATTATCTGGCTGATGCTGGACTCTATTATCTTTTCGTTTTCTGTGTACATTGCAAAAGTTTCCTTCCGGGGTTATATGTCGAGGTACGACGCGTTGAGCGCGTTGTCTTCTATGAACGCGCGGCGCACGGGAACGTCCTCTCCCATGAGCATCGAGAACGTGGCGTCGGCCGCCGCGGCGTCCTCTATGTTGACTTTGAGGAAGGAGCGCTTCTGCGGATCCATAGTGGTCTCGTACAGCTGCTTTGCGTTCATTTCCCCAAGCCCCTTGTATCGCTGTATGCTCAGGCCGTTCTTGCCGAGCTCGCGTATCTTGCCCACGAGTTCGAGTATCGAGTGGAGCTCCACCGTGCTCTTCTTCCTGTCCGAGGAAGTCTCCGTCAGTATGTAGCGCGGCTCCTGCGTCGGCGTGTACGACTTTATCACAAGGCCGAGCTTCGCGACTTCCGCCAGCATTTTTTCAAGCTGCGCGGCCTCGTATATCTCGTAGACGTTTATGCGCTGCTGCACCTTGTTGCCGTTCTCGTCCGACACCTCCCGCACGGTGTTGCCCTCGAATATGTCCTCCGGATTGCCGTACTTGATGTAGAACGACGAACGCTCCTCGTCCGAAAACAGGAACTGGAACTCCTCCTTGTTGCCCGTGCGTATGCGCGCTATGAACTTCGGAAGCTTCCCGTCCTTGTTGGAGTCCAGATACTGGCTGAACGAGCACGCGTACCGCGTTATTCCGTGTCCGAGCATCTCGATCTTCGAAAAGAGATCCACTATCTTGTCGACCTTTTGCGGCGGAAATTCAAAGTTGTCGCGCAGGCGCTTCAACGTGACGTCCTCGGAGCCGAGCTCCAGAAGTATTTTGTTCATCTCGGCGTCGTTCATTACGTACTGCTCGCGCTTCTTGCGCTTTATGCGGTACAGCGGCGGCTGGGCTATGTATACGTACCCTTGCTCTATCAGCCCGCGCATCTGGCGGAAAAAGAACGTCAAAAGCAGCGTCCTGATGTGCGAGCCGTCGACGTCGGCGTCCGTCATTATCACGACCTTGTGGTAGCGCGCCTTCGAGATGTCGAATTTGCCCTCTCCCTCCTCGCCTATGCCCGTGCCGCAGGCCGTTATGATTGTGCGTATTTCCTGATTGTTCAAAACCTTGTCAAGCCGCGCCTTCTCGACGTTCAAAAGCTTGCCGCGTATCGGCAGAATCGCCTGGTGGCGCCTGTCGCGCCCCTGCTTCGCGGATCCGCCGGCGGAGTCGCCCTCGACGATGTAGAGCTCGCACAGGGCGGGGTCGCGCTCGGAGCAGTCGGAGAGCTTGCCCGGAAGCCCGCCCGCGCTCATGACGGTTTTTCTTACCGTCTCGCGCGCCTTTCGCGCGGCGTCGCGCGCGCGCGCGGCAAGTATGCACTTGTCGATGATTTTCTTCGCCATCGAAGGCGCCGTCTCGAACGCGTACTTCAATTTCTCGCCGACGATTTTTTGCACGATTCCGTCAACCTCGCCGTTGGAGAGCTTTGTCTTTGTCTGGCCCTCAAAGCGCGGTTCCGGCACTTTTACCGACACGACCGCCGTAAGCCCCTCGCGGCAGTCGTCGCCTGATATTGCGGGATCCTTGTCCTTCAAAAGGTTGTTCTGTTTCGCGTAGTTGTTTATCACGCGCGTCAGCGCGGTACGGAAGCCGCTTAAGTGCGTGCCGCCCTCCACGTTGAAAATCGAGTTCGCGTAGGCGTAAACCTGCTCGTTATAACTGTCGTTGTACTGCATGGCGATGTCGACGACAATCATTGCGGAGCTTCCCTCCGCCGCCGGCGCCTCGCCGCCGAACGCTATCACTTTCGGCGTCACCACGGACTTGTTCTTGTTGAGAAATTCCACGTATTCGGCTATGCCGTTTTTGAATTTGAACTCCTCGTTCTTGTCGGTGCGCTCGTCGACGAGGTTTATCGTTATGCCCGGATTGAGGAACGCAAGCTCCCGCAGGCGCTTCGAAAGTATCTCGTATTTAAATTCGCGCGTGTTCAGGAATATCTGCGGGTCCGGAATAAAGGTTATCTTCGTCCCGGTCGCCTTTGTGTTCCCGATTATGGTCATGGGCATGGTGGTCTTTCCGCGCGAAAATTCCATCTTGTGGATCTTTCCGTCGCGGCGCACCTCGACCTCGAAATATTCGCTGACGGCATTCACGCATTTTGCGCCCACGCCGTGCAGCCCGCCGGAAACCATGTACGCCCCCTTCCCGAACTTTCCGCCGGCATGGAGATTTGTCATGACCAGCTCAAGGGCGGGAATTTTGTACTTCGGGTGTATGTCCACCGGAATGCCGCGCCCGTTGTCTTCTATGGAGCAGGCCCCGTTTAGGTGGACGGTCACCTTTATTTGCGAGCAGTATCCGGCCAACGCCTCGTCTATGGAGTTGTCCACTATCTCAAATACGCAGTGGTGAAGCCCCCTCTCGTTCGTGTCCCCTATGTACATGTCGGGACGCTTCCTCACGCCCTCCAAACCTTCGAGCTTTTGGATTTTTGAAGCGTCGTACGTTTCTTTTCTGTCTTTGTTGTCAGCCATTTTGATTTTATTGTTTTATATTTTGAAATTTTATTTCCCTTTTCGGGCGCGAAATTTTCGCCGCCGATTCCCGATCCGCCGAACCTTTTAAACGCCCGTTTCAACGCCGCGCGCTCTCCGCCGGACCGCCCGCCAAAAAGAGGGCGCGCTCCCCGCGTTCGGCTGCGCATTCGTTGCGGATAAACGCGCCGGTCGGACGTATCGGACAGACGCATCGGCCCTTTCTGCCACGCCTGTATTTACAGTATATCTACCCCCCGTCTTATGCAACTATTTTTATCGTTTTTTTGCCGTTTTTTAAGGCGAAAAATTCCATTTTCGGAAAGTTTGTTTCCGCCCGGCGCGCCCGAAATTTTTGCATTGGAATTTTTCGCATTTGCAGCGCGGGAAAGTTGGGGGGCTGCGCGTTTTTACTCCGGGTGAAAATGCGGAAAGTCCGCGTCGGAAAGCGCGTTTTCTTCGTTTGCGCGGCCGGAAGTTTCGGGGGGGAGGGGGAGGGCGTTTCGGAACGGCGTTTTTCGGAAAGAGTAGGGGAGGATTTTCGGATAAAGGAATTGCGGACACTTTGAGTCGGCGGCGTTTCGGGAAAAATCGGATATAGGATTGGCCGATTGCAGAAAAAAATTGGACATTCGGGGGCTTGTCCGAATGCGTGCGGAAGGGCGAAACATGCGGCATCGGATTGGCGGAGGCATGTGAGCACGCTCGGCGGTGTAAATATCTACCACATAAAATGCGGAGTGCGCGAAGTTTCTTCCGCAAAATGACGGCGGGAAGGGGTGGCGGGTCGCCAAATTGATTTACATGCAGGCGGGTTCCCGGTTGAAGCTGAGAGTCGCGTTGTGTCGCGCGCCGATTGCGCCGTTGTAAGAAGTTGCATTTCCATGTTCACGATTGCTTGTAGCGCAATGTTTTTACCCCGAAACTCTTGGTACTTTGCGGTGTGAATATCTTTCGCACAAAATGTGAGGCGCGCGCGAAATTTCTTCCGTAAAACGGCGGGAAGAGGTGGAATTGGGTGTGCAATCTGCGGTATCGCGTATTCGTTTGCTTGCAATGTGAATAGTTTTACGGCCTAAAAACGGCGTCTGGGCAGTTTGTGCGGCCTTTTTAGCTTGCGATGGACTTTTTACTTTTCAGACGCAGTTTACCTATGGCTGGGTTGGAAATGCCCGCGCTTTCAAGAAAGGTTCTTTTTTTAGCGAGGCTTTCGCCGCCGTTTGATATGCGGATTTTAAATCAAAACGCCGCCGGGAATCCCGCGGGTTTTCAGGGTGCGTTTTTCGTATATCTTAAAGAAGCTGCGCCAGATTGAAGCGTTGAGCTTAATTCCAGAATTTTTTGGAGTGTCCCTTTCAGAATGAAACGATGTTTGGAGCGTTTTTTCGGGGAGAGCAGGGAAACTTTGGTGGCGACGCGGTCGTCGCGGGAGGATTATTTTCGTAAAATTTTTTGTGTGCGCGGACGAAAAAAATTATTCCGCGCGCCGCAATCGCGTTGCAATGTCGAAGCGGATTCGCCGCGGCGCCTTCGCCAAAAAAATATTCCGCCAAGAATTATCGAAGCCGGGCGAGGCGTTTTCCAAATCCCGCTTCATTTTCTTATTCAAATTTCCCTATGCGCTCGCGGCGCAAACCGGGCGATTTTGCGGCTAAAGAAAAAAAGTAAGTGGTCGGGCGGAAGGGATTCGAACCCCCGACCCTCTGGTCCCAAACCAGATGCGCTACCAGACTGCGCTACCGCCCGCCTTATGCAGAACCTAAATAGCCGGCATTGTCGCAAAAAGACAAACCATTTGCGGACGCTTGTAAAGCTTTTTCGCCTGCGAAAAAATGCGGGTTTTGGAGAATTGGCGGCCTTTTTGTTTGCCGCGGAATTACGCCTTAAAAGGCGCGTCTTTCTTACGGGGAAAATATTTGCATTCTTGACCGCCGCCGTTCGATTTTTTCCCTCAAGATTTGCGTTTGAATCTTCGGAATCGCCGATTCGTTGAACCGCCAACCCGTTTTCCCGGCTTTGCGCAGGCGGTAATGGCGGGGGCAATCGCGCAAAAAAAACGCCGGCGAAATGCCGGCGTTTGCAAGATTGAAAAAACTACTTCGTCTCGGCAAACGAGACCTGCTTTATTCCCGCCTTCACGCAGGCGTCAAGCACTGACATTGAGGCTTGGTGCGGGGAGTCCGGATCGGCCGATATGGATACTATCGTCGATATTTTGCTCTTGTCCGCGCTGGCTTTCAGGCGGGCGAGCGTGCGGGCAAGCTCCTTAAATTCGATATCTCCGGGAGCGTCGCACGGCGTTCCGTTGAGCGACACGCTTCCGTCGGGAGCTATTTCCACTATCTGCTCGCTCGGCATGACGACGTTTTCGCTCGCCGCCCCGAATGCCGGCAGAGTGAACGGCAAGTCGGCTTCCTGCTGGAGGGGAAGATACATAAAGTAAATCAGAAGAAGGAACACAACGTCGATCATCGACGTCATGTCAAACTTGTCTTCCGACTGCAATACTTCTAATCTGTCTGCCATGTAAATCAGTCCTTCAACGTTCCGAAGAGAATGTTGTAAACCCCGGCGTCGCCGCAGGCCTTCATGAGATCGTTGACGTATTTGTGCGGGGTGTTCGCGTCGGCCCTAATATAGGCTCCCTTGAACCCCTCTTTCTGGTTGCGCGCCGAAAGGACTTTTTTAATTGTGTCCAAGTCGGACTTGAACGCCCCCAGAAAGTAGGTGCCGTTGTCGGCTATCGATATGAACTGTCTGTCGCCCACAACTTTGGGCACAACCGCCTCCGGAGCCTTCGGCATCTGAACCTGAATTAGCTCCGCATTGGCGTAGCTGGTGACGGTCATAAAGAAGGTAATCAGAAGAAAAACAACGTCGATCATCGGCGTGAGCTCAAATCCGCCGTCGTTTTCCGCAGGTCTCCAAGTTTTCATCTACGCGAAATCCCAGGACTATTCGGATTTATTTTCGCTTTCCTCCGCGGCCGCCGCGGCATTTTCCACCACTTCGGCGGGAGTTCCCTCAATGTCGGCCTCCAGTTCGGAAATGTCCTGCGGGCCGTATTTGAGCGCGGTCTTCATCGAAAAGACGAGGTCGCCTATGATGCGGCCCGCTCCGGAAATGATGGCGCCGTATTTGTTCTTGAAGAAAAAGAAGAAGAACATGGCCGGAATGCCTACAATCATGCCCGTCGCCGTCGTGATGAGCGCTTCGGCGATGTTGTCTGCCAGTTTGGACGCGCTTCCGGCGCCTTCCGCCGCGATAGTGTTAAACGCCTTGACCATGCCGCTGACCGTTCCGTACAGCCCCAACATGGGCGCCAGAGACGCCGTGACGGAAAGGTAGTTTATGAGGACGTACGGGCCGGCAAATTCTTCCACGGAAGCTTCCTCCATTGCGGCGGCCACCGAGTCGGTATCGACTTCGCGCTCGTCGGCGCGCGCAAGGCCGCAGCCTATGATGTTCGTGATGGGGGAGGGGTTCTTTTCGCAGTATTCCACGGCCTCCTGAAATTTAAGCTGGTTGACCAGCCTCTCGACATGGACGACGCCGGCGGGATTGAGGAACTTCTTTTTGCGAATCGCTATGAAATTGTAAATTACAAGCGTGGTTCCGAATATTCCGAAGAAAGCGAGCGGATACATCGTAATGCCGCCGGCCCTCCACATGTCCATGAGGGATTTTTGGGCGGCTTTGGGAGCCTCTGCGGTTTCGGCGGGGGCATTTGCGTCTTGCGCCGCGAGCGTGTGGCCGAGCATAGATGCCGACGCAAACATGAGAATAAGCAGTAGTTTTTTCATTGTTGTGTAGTTGTTTTTCAATTATACAATATAAAAATTTCTCACCGCACAGAATCGCAATATGCCGTGCGTTTTCCAAAAAATATGTCGATTTTTGTTCCTTTATTCAAGCTTTTTATTTTTTTATTGCGCCCCGGCGTTTTTTTTGAGTTTCGCGAAATCCGCGATTCTCTTGCAAAGCTGGCTTAGGCCGTTGCGCCGATTCGGGGAAAGCTGGCTGCTTATTCCCAGTTCGTCGAGCGCGGAGCAGTCGAACGACAGCACTTCGTCCGGAGTCAGCCCGGAGTACATTCCGCACACTATTTCCGCCACGCCGCGCGTGACGATGCTGTCGGCGTCGCTTTGAAAAAAGCACTTCCCGTCGCGAAACGACGGCGCCAGCCAAAGGCTGGAGACGCAACCCTTGACCAAAAATTCGTCGCGCTTCAATTCCGGGGGCAGGGGCGGAGCCGCCTTGTTTTTGGCTATTATGTATTCAAACAGTTCCTGCGGATCTCCGAAGTAGCCGTACTCCTCTTCGAGGGCGGCCCTCCTTCTTTCTATTTCAGCGTTCATTTTTCTAAAAATTTTTTCGGACGTGCGGATTTTTCGGCCCGGTTTCCGCCGCGCGAAGGGGAGTTATGCGCCGAATATGCTTATGCCGTTTTTGCGGGCGAGCTCGAAAACGGCGGGAGCGTCGAGCACTATGACTTTGCCGGCCTCTATCGCGGCGTTTTTGATTCCCGCCTGCGCGAGTTTTCTTATCGTGCGCTCCCCTATGACTGGGACGTCGAAGCGGTAGTCCTGGTTCGGCTTTACGGTCTTCGTGAACAGGGCGTTTTTGGCCTCAAACTGGGCGCATCTTTCTATCATTTTGTCCGTTCCCTCGAAGCCCTCCACGGCGAGCACCGTGCCGCCGGCCGTGACACAGCTCTGGCCGATGTCGAGCCGCGCGCATTCGCGGGCTATCGTCAGCGCGTGCTCCAGATGTTCGGGCTTGATTTTCCAGCTTCCCCCGCAGAGCAGCCCTTCCTGCGCGACGCATTCGTCGAGAAAGCTGCGCCCGTCCAGCATCTCGACGCCTATCTTCGACATCTCGTCGGCTATCGCGCCGAATATGGTTTCGGCGTTGCGCCTTTTAAGCCTTGCCAGAATCAGCGCGGCCTTTAGGTCGGGCGTCATTCCCCTGAAAAGTTTTTTGGGGGTGATTTGACCGGCCATCATCGCGTACTTCGCGCCGAATTTTCCGAGGGCCTTAAGCAGCCTTCCGAGTTGTCCGACGTTTATGCGAACCCTGTCGGATTCGGCGAACGAATCCTCCAGCTCCGGATTGGTTTCGCCCTCAAAGGCCACGAGCTTTAGGGGAATCGAGAGCGCGCGCATTTTTTCCGCCGCAATCTTTGGGTATTCCCCCTTTCCGGCGAGCAAGGCCGCCGTTTGCTTGCGGTCGAAGTCTTCCGGCAGAAATTTTGAAATTGCGTTCGCGCTCATTGGGGGAAGGGGTGAAATTTAGTTTTTTCTATCTTCCAGGAAGTCCGGCGATACGATTCTCTCGGCCGCGATTTTGCCGTCCTTCGACATGCTAAAACCCACGGTGCGATTCGCCGTTTTCGCCATTTCCAAGCGCGGGCGCATTGCGTCGGCCTTCGATATTTCCAGATTGGCTATGGAGATTTTCGGAGCGCTTTTGCCCGCCTGCCCAACGGCCAGAAAGGAGTTTCCGCGGCTTATGAATTCGCCGGAGCCGGAGCCGTTCGGGGTGAAGTTTGCGTAGCCGTCGAGAACCGCAATATACGCCGTCCCGTCGCCCGCGGACACCTCCGCCTGCGAGCTTCTTATTTCAAACGTGCCAGTCGGCGTGCGGACGTAATACGGCGTCATGGCCGTCAGGTCGGGGGCGTAGAAGTAGAGCGTTCCGCGGGGAAGGGAGAGCTCCAGCCTTGACGCGTTTGAAAATTTGTTTGCCAGGTCGTTTGCGCCCATTTTGAAGGAGTCCACCTTAAACTGAGTATCTTGCGCCGCGTAGATTGCCATATTGTTCGACAGCGCAAACGTTGCGCTCTCCCCGGCGCCGAGCCTTATCGAAAATCCCTCCGCCGGCGCCGATTCCTTCGCGGGGAATGCGTCCGCCTTTATCCGCCAAAAGTAAAAGACGTTTTTTAGGGGCTTGGGGCGGCGCAGAGTGTGCGCGTATATCGCGCCGTCGACAAGCTCCTGCGCGGGCTTTGCGCTGTCGGAGGCTTTTGCCTCCCCTGCGGCTCCGGTTCCTTCCGCGGACGGCTGCCGCGCGGCGGCTGCTGCGGAACTTTCCCCCGCGAATGCCGTCAGAAGCGCCGCCGCCGCGAATATGAGCGCGATTCTTTTCATGTCACTTTACGACAAAATTCACTATTTTGCCCGGCACGCATATCTCGCGCAGTATCGTCTTTTCGCCGAGATAACTCTCGACCGACTTTCTGGCCTCCGCCAGAATTTCCTCCTTGCCGGCTTCGGCCGGAACGCAGACTTCGCCGCGCAATTTGCCGTTGACTTGCACGGCCATTTTAATCCGCTCGTCTTTTAGCAGCTCGCAATCGGCTTCCGGCCAGGGCTCTTTGGACACGGAGAATTTTCCGCCCAGCCTGTCCCAAAGCTCCTCCGATATGTGCGGGGCAAACGGCGCAAGCAGCTGCACGAATTTCTTTGCGCTCTCAAGCGACACTTCGGACTGCTTCTGCATGGCGGAGATGAATATCATCATCTGCGAAATCGCCGTGTTGAAGCGCAACCCCTCTATGTCGGAGCCGACCTTTGAAATTGTCTCGTTGAGAATCTTGAGGAAGGCAGGAGAGTCCTTCGCCCCCGCGGAGATTTTCTCCGATATTTTTCCGTCCTTGCCCACGTATTCGCGCCATACCTTTCTCAGGAAGCGCGAAACCCCCTCTATGCCGTTTGTGTTCCACGGCTTTTGGTCTTCGAGCGGGCCGAGAAACATCTCGTACAGCCGCAGGCTGTCCGCCCCGTAGGAGGCTATTACGTCGTCCGGATTGACCACGTTGCCGCGGCTCTTGCTCATCTTGAAGCTGCGCGCGTCGACGAGGACATTCTTATCGGCCTTCAGGGCGAAATTCGCGCCGCATTTTTCGACTTCGGATTCGTCGAGTTTTACCTGTTGCGCGCCGTCGTGGGGCTTGTCCGCCGAAATCCACTTTCCGTCCGCGCCGCGGTAGCCGACGTACTCGGTTTGTCCGAGTATTATTCCCTGGTGGAACAGCCTCTTGAACGGCTCGTCCTCCCCGACTATTCCGCAGTCGAACAGAACCTTGTGCCAGAAGCGCGCATACAGCAGATGCAAAACGGCGTGCTCGGCCCCGCCTATGTAGAAATCGGGATAGCGCCAGTATTGCCCGGCCTTTTCGCCGATTGGGGCGCGGCCGTTGTCGGGGTCGCAATAGCGCAGATAGTACCAGCACGAGCCCGCCCATTGCGGCATCGTGTTGGTTTCGCGGCGGGCGTCAAACCACTCTCCGTCCGCTTCTGCGGCCCGCACTTGCGAGGCGGGCTTTACCTCCGCGGTGGCGGCGTTGAACTTTACGTCCAGCCAGTCCGCCGCGCGAGCGAGCGGGCTTTCTCCCGTGCCGGAGGGTTGGTAATTGTCTATTTCCGGAAGCTCCAGCGGCAGGGCTTCGTCGGGAAGCGGAAGCGCGTAGAAAGTCTCGCCGTTCGGGTCGGCGTAGCTGACGGGCTTTTCAGGCATGTTTTTGTTCCACGCCGCGCTCTTGGAGGCGGCCTCGTATCCGTCCTTTGAGGTCCAGATTATCGGGAACGGCTCTCCCCAATAGCGCTGGCGGGAAAACAGCCAGTCGCGCAGCTTGTAGTTGACCGAGCGCTTGCCCGCGCCGCGCGATTCCAGCAGTTGCGCGACTTTCTCCTTGGCCTGCGCGGATTGCATTCCGTCGAATTCGCCCGAATTGACGAGCTTGCCGTCCGCCGTGAACGGGAGCTTTGCGTCGCTTCCGTCCGCGTCCTTTTTTTCTATCACGCGGATTATCGGAAGGCCGAATTTTTCGGCGAACTCAAAGTCCCTGTCGTCGTGCGCCGGAACGGCCATGATTGCCCCCGTTCCGTAGCCCATGAGGACGTAGTCGGCAATCCATATCGGGATTTTGCGGCCGGTGAGCGGATTTACGGCGTGCGCGCCGGTAAAGACTCCCGTCTTTTCTTTGGCAAGATCCGTTCTGTCCAAGTCGCTTTTGGAGGCCACGGCCTTTTTGTAATTTTCTATCGCCGCCCTGTTTTCCGGAGACGCCAGTTTGTCGACGAGCGGGTGTTCGGGGGCGACCACCATGTATGTGGCCCCGTACAGAGTGTCCGGGCGGGTTGTGAAAACTTTGAGCTTTTCGCCCTTTGCCGCGGAGTCGGCAATCTCAAAATCCACCTCCGCCCCCTCGGAGCGGCCTATCCAGTTTGCCTGCAGACGCTTGGTGGATTCCGGCCAGTCGAGCCTGTCCAGCCCCTCAAGCAACCTGTCGGCATAGGCGGTGATTTTCAGCACCCACTGGCGGAGCTTGCGCTTTTCGACGGGGTGTTTGCCCACCTCGCTCCTGCCGTCGACGACCTCCTCGTTGGCAAGCACCGTTCCGAGAACGGGGCACCACCAGACGGGCTTTTCGTCGACGTACGCCAGACCGCGCTTGAACAGGCGCAGGAATATCCACTGCGTCCACTTGTAGTACGACGGATCCGTGGTGTTTATTTCCCTCTGCCAGTCTATGGCAAATCCTATGCTCTTTATCTGCTTGCGGAAATTGTCTATGTTTTTGCGCGTGGTGACTGCGGGGTGCGTGCCGGTCTTTACGGCGTATTGTTCGGCCGGAAGCCCGAATGCGTCCCACCCCATCGGGTGCAGCACGTTGTATCCTTTGGCCCACTTGTAGCGGGCGATGATGTCGCTTGCGGTGTATCCTTCGGGGTGGCCGATGTGCAGTCCCGCGCCGCTCGGATATGGAAACATGTCCAGTATGTAGTATTTGCCGGCTCTCGACTCGTCGAAATCTTTGGCGTGGAAAGCGTTTTCGGTCTCCCACTTGTTTTGCCAGTATCGCTCTATTTCCGAAAATTCGTAGTCTGTATTCGATGTCGCCATATTCTATACGCTGTAAATAAGGCTTTTTATATTGGGGCGTTTTCGACTTTCGTCAAAGTAAAATCTAAAAAATTTCCCGCGAAACTTTTGCGAATTTTTTGTGTTGAACTAAAAAATACGCCGGTTAAGGTCGTTTATTAAAAGGTAATCGGCACACAATGGGGTTTTTGCGTATGAAACGTATTCTTGCAGCCGCTATTTTTGCGTGTTTTTCGGCAGCGTCGCTAAATGCGATGATTGTCTATGGAAAGGACAACGATTCGACCAAGGTCGTTTACGACGGCTCCGCCTCCGGCGGGGCGTATTCCGTCGTCAATGTGGCGGGCTGCTCGGCGGTGTATTTGGGGAATGGCTGGTTCCTCACGGCCAACCATGTCGGAGTGACGACCTCGTCTTCGGTTTCGCAAAACGGGCAGTCGGCGGCGGTAGATTACGTTTATCCGTCCTTCTCGTCCGACCACTCCGGCGTGGATTTGAAGCTGTTTTACGCCGGGAATGCCGAGGCGTCGCTGGACTATCTTACCGCCGCCGCATTGGACGCGAGCATATCTTCTTACGCGACACGCTATTCGACTGATGTGAACTTTGTCGCCGGAGGTGTCGGGAGGGCGGCTGACTCTTCTGCGACCGACTCGGTCGTGCCGTGGGGAGACATCTCCACTATGGCCATACGTTCCCAAAGCGACAAGTTTGACGCATCGTATACGAATTCCGGCATTCGCTACTTCGCCAACTATGCGGAGCCCAGCGAGGGGTCTTTGGGCGTCGCCGTCCGCGACTCCGGCGGCGGCGTGTTCCTCACCTATCAGGATACGCCCTATTTGGTCGCCACCATTATCGGAGCCACGCAGGTTGACGAGACCGTGTTCGCCTCTGGTTCGGATTCGGAATCCGAGACGGCCTCCGCCACCGCTTCCATATCCATAAACCTGCTCGACTATGTGGACGACATCAAGGCTGTAATCGCTACGACTCCCGTTCCGGAGCCCGCCTCCGTCGCCTCTCTCATGGGGGTAGCGTGCTTGGCGATTGCCCTGTTTGCAAGGCGGAAATAGCCGGGCGTAAACGGGCGCGGTCGATTTTTGTCGCACGCGGATTCGGCAAAGGCCGGGGACGCGGGAAATAAAGCGATGAAAAAAGCGATAAAACAACGCGTCTGAAATTTTGATTGCGCCGGCTTGCTGGCGCGCGCGTGCGGTTTGTGTTGGGAATGCGCCGAATGTGCGCGCTAAATTTTGGCGCGGTGTGC